>MU158589.1:3816-7668 GCA_015711895.1 Candidatus Solincola tengchongensis
CCATCCTGTCCGAGCCTCCGCCGTGGCCCGCCGAGCCGGCAATGCGTCTTTTACGGGGCTCCACCGGGCTAGGAAAAGCGTTTGCCGGAGGTCATTCCACCCTGGCGGAGACGAGGGTGTCCGTGGCCTCCAGGGAATCCACGACCTCCATGCCCCTGATCACCTTCCCGAAAACCGTGAAGTAGGTGTCCAGGAAGGTGGAGTCCCGTTTGAGGATGTAGAAGTCGGTGGTGGCGGAGTCGGGCTCCGGGAGTTGCGTCTCCGGGTCGCTGGGCTTGGCCATGCCCACCATGCCCCGCAGGTTGGAGAGGCCGATCTCGTCGGCCACCTTCTGCACCTCGCCGTCCTTGGCTATGGCCTCCTCGAGGGCCGCCTGGTCGGGCTCCGTCTCCCCGTACTCCGCCCGCAGGGACTGGTAATGGCTCCCGGTCTGGACCACGAAGTCCTCCACCCGGTACCAGCGCAGGCCGTCGTAGAAACCGCGGTTCACGAGGTCGGTCACGTGCTGCACGGTCATGGGGGCCTCCTTCCCATAGAGGCCGACGACGATCTCCCCCTTGCTGGTCTGAAGCACCAGGCGGGAGGTGATCCTGGGTTCTTTTTCCTTTGACTTGAGGTGGTTTGCCAGGAAGACCAGACCCACGGTTATGCCCACGGCGGCAAGCACCCCCACCGCCGCCAGGATGCGCATGCGGATCTCTTTCTTCCTCTCCCTTTTCTTCCTGGCTTCCTCTTCCTTACGCTGCTGCTTCAACTTCTGAGCCCGACCCAATTCGACCTCCCCACCTCAACGACCCACGCGTCGACGCGTTCCCAAACTACTCTTCTTCCAAGTCCCGCCAGCGCCCCTTACCGGCGATGGCCTCCGCCACCCGGACCACCCGTACCATCTCCCGCACGTCGTGTACCCGCACGATGTCCGCTCCCATGGCCACTCCCAGGGCCACGCTGGCCGCCGTGCCCTCCAGCCTCTCCTCCACCGGGAGGTCCAGGATCATGCCGATGAAGGACTTGCGGGAGGTCCCGAGGAGAAGCGGGTAGCCCAAAGACCTGAGCTCCGGCAACCTCCTCAGTATCTCCAGGTTGTGGCGCAGCGTCTTCCCGAAGCCTATGCCGGGGTCCAGGATGATGTTGGAGGGGTCGGCGCCCGCCCGGATGGCCGCCTCCGCCCTCTCCCGCAGGAAGGCCGCTATCTCGCCAACCACGTCCTCGTAATGTGGGCTCACCTGCATGTCCTTGGGCATGCCCTGCATATGCATGAGGCAGAAGGGCACCCCCCGCTCCACTACCAGGGGCAGCATCTCCGGGTCCAGGCGCATGGCGCTTATCTCGTTGACCATGGAGCATCCCGCGTCCAGGGCGCGGCGTGCCACCTCCGCCTTGGTGGTGTCTATAGAGAGAGGGACGCCGGCCCGTCCGGCGAGCTCCTCGACCACGGGCATGACCCGCCGCAGCTCCTCGTCCAGGGGGATGAAGTCGGAGCCCGGCCGGGTGGACTCCCCTCCTATGTCCAGGATGTCCGCGCCCTCCTCCACCAGCCTCAAACCGTGTTCCACCGCGTCCCCAGCCCGGTAAAACCTGCCGCCGTCGGAAAAGGAATCCGGGGTCACGTTGACGATGCCCATCACCAGGGTGCGCTCGCCCAGGCGGTACTCCCTCCCGCCCAGGACCAGGGTCCTCTCCTCCTCCCGGAAGGCGGGGGCCAGGACCTCCTCCAGTTCCGCAGCCAGCGCCCTCAACCCGAACGGCTGCTCTTTGAGGCGCGCGATCAGGGCTCGGTAGTGCTTTAGGGTCCCGGAGATCACCGCCGGAACCCTCTTCTCCCCGTACTCGAAGACGTCCCGGGGAAGGGAGACCTCCCCCCCGATGGAGAGCATGTTCTGCTTGAGGATGTTGGCCGCCCGGTTGTCCAGGTCGTCCACCCGTATGACGCGGTGGACCATCTTGGGGGCCATGATGTCGCGGCCGCGGTCGGTGGGCCCGATCTCGTCCAGGCGGGCATAGGCATCGCGCAGATCTTCCACGCGGAGCAGGCGAGGGTTATAGCGCATGGGCTCACCTCAGCTCTTCTGGCGTATGAGGGCCATGGCCTCGGCGCGGGAGGCGGCGTTGGTGTGGAAGGTGCCGCGCACCGCGGAGGTGATGGTCAGGGTGCCCGGCTTCTTGACCCCCCGCATGGACATGCAGAGATGTTCGGCCTCGATGACTACCAGGACGCCCCGCGGGCGCAGGGCCTTGACCAGAGTGTCGGCGATGGTGGTCGTCAGACGCTCCTGCACTTGGAGGCGCTTGGAGAGGACGTCCACCACCCGGGCCAGCTTGCTGATGCCGGTTATCTGGCCCTGGGGCCCGGGTATATAGGCCACATGGGCCTTTCCCAGGAAGGGCATGAGATGGTGCTCGCATATGGAGTAGAGGGGGATGTCCTTGACCACGATCATCTCCTCATGCTCCTCGGCGAACATGGCCTGGATTACGCTTGCCGGATCCACATCCATGCCGCAGAGGATCTCCTCGTACATCTTGGCCACCCGTTCCGGGGTGTCCACAAGCCCCTCGCGCTCCAGGTCCTCCCCGATGCCCTCAAGGATCAGGCGCACGCCCTGCTTTATCTTCTCCCGGTCCACCTCACACCTTCCATGACCCCGGCTGGACCGTCAGGCCAGCCACTTCCATCTTCTTCCTGATCTGGGCCTCTTCCATCCGGACGCCCATGGCTCCCGCTGCTCGGCCACGGCATGGCGCGGGCTCCTACGCCGCGGACCCTTCGGCCACGGCATGGCGCGGGCATCTACTCCGCGGACCCTCCGCCACGCCGCGCCTTCCCGGGAAACCACACCCGCATATTATAACCCAAGCCCCCGGCGGGAATGGGCAAACTGGCAGGCTGGTCGTTCCTCTCCCAAGCGGGGAGGGGGAACAAGGCGAGCGCAGCGCCGGGGTTCAAATCGACGCGTGGAGTAGAGGCGCGTGGAGGAGACAAGTCACGGCGCTGCCGGAAAGCGCGGCCCGGACATCATTCCGGCTGGATGGCCGGCTTTCCCTTTATGGGTGCCGGAGGCCGTACCGCGTCCCTTTCCCCTTCCGGCTCCTCCCGTGAAGGGGCCTCCGCCGGGCCGGTACTCTCCAGCTCCCGGCCCTCGAGGAGGGCCAGCAGCTCCTCCTTCTCCAGGGTCTCCCTCTCCATGAGGGTATGGGCGATGAGGTCCAGCTTCTCCCGGTTGCGGGTGAGGATCTCCTTGGCGCGGTCGTAGGCCCCGTCCACCAGCCTTCTGACCTCGCGGTCTATCTCGTAGGCTATCTGATCGCTGTAGTCCTGGTGGGTGACCAGGTCCCTTCCCAGGAAGACCTCCCCCTGTTTCTGTCCCAGGGTCAGGGGTCCCAGCTTCTCGCTCATCCCGAACTCGCAGACCATCTTGCGGGCCAAGCGGGTGGCCTTCTCGATGTCGTTCTGGTCCCCGGTGGTGATCTCACCGAAGACCATCTCCTCCGCCACCCGACCCCCCAGGAGCATGGCCAGCTCGTCCACCAGCTCGGACTTGGTCACCAGGTATTTGTCCTCCGTGGGCAGGGTAAGGGTATAACCCAGGGCCTGTCCCCGGGGGATGATGGATATCTTGTGCACCGGGTCGGCGTTGGGGAGCTCGTGGGCCACCAAGGCGTGTCCCGTCTCGTGATAGGCGATGATCTCCTTCTCCTTCTCGCTGATGAGGCGGGTGCGCCTCTCCGGCCCGGCGACCACGCGGTCGATGGCCTCCTCCAGCTCCTCCATATCCAGCTTCTTCTTCCCGTGGCGTGCCGCCAGGAGGGCGGCCTCGTTGACCAGGTTGGCCCGGTCTGTGCCGGTGGACC
>JACVJH010000078.1 GCA_015711895.1 Candidatus Solincola tengchongensis
ACTGCCTCCTCAGCAACAACTACCGCGAGCAACTGGGGGTTGGCGAGGGCGACCTGGTGACCATTTCCTCCTCTCGGCGCTCTCGCGACTTCATCGTCTCCAGCTTCATCATGGAGCCGCTGGGCTCCTTCGTCTACGTCCCGGTGGACGAGGCGCGCGAACTCCTGCGCTACGGGACCCGCTCCTCCGCCTTCTATATCAAGCTGGACCCGGGTTATTACCGCCAGGTGCGGGACGAGCTCTACGCCCTACCCAACGTGCTCACCCTGGTGGACCTCACCCAGATACACACGGAGATCGAATCCTACATGGCCCTCATGTACATCGTCATCGCCGTGATGCTCATCTTCGGCCTGGTCATGGCCTTCACCCTGGTCTTCAACACCTCGACCATCAACATCATGGAGCGGGAGCAGGAGGTGGCCACCATGCTCACCCTGGGGGTCCCTCACTGGAAAGCCTCGCTCTCTTTGACCCTGGAGAACGTGATCATGGGATTTCTGGGGCTCTTCCCGGGATACATCGCCGCGCGCATCGTCATGGACCAGGCCATGCGCCTCTACCAGAGCGACCTCTTCTCCTTCACCCCGGCGGTCTCCGCCTGGAGTTACCTGATAACCGCCGTCCTGGTCCTGGGACTGATGGTCCTCTCGGAGTTCCCCTCTCTGCGCTACATAAGCCGCCTCAACCTGGCCCAGTCCACCAAACGCCGCTCGCTGTGAGCGCGTGAGGTGGCTCTGCGATCTTCAACTAGACGAGGCTCCCGCTCCACGATGATACCGCGAGGAAGGCTCTCGGTCACTGGGGCAGCAAAGGACTCCGGGCACGAGGAATGGACCCTTAGGGGTAGGGTGCGGACTACAGTGGTCTTGAGGGGTCTTTATCTGGGATTTTCTTCCATTCTTTTCCCGGAGGCATGGTGGCGAACCTTTTTCAAGAACCCAAGAACCAATTAACCCGCCCTCGGTGAGGACTCGACGTCAAAGTCGGTCGTGGGAGGACGCCGCTTCCGCCCGCCGTCCTATTCCTCATCATCCTCGAGCTTCTCCTGGAGGTAGCATTCCCGGCAGTAGATGAAACCGCCGTGGAGCCCCTCCACCACTCCCACGAACAGCCACTCCCGGACCTCGAAAGCGTGCCCGCAACGCGTACACAGGGAACCGGCCTTCACCTCGATGCCCAGGGTCCGTTCATCGGTTCCCGGCTCCTCCACGGCCAGGGCCGGTTCCAGGCTGAGCACTCCCTCGGGAAGCTCGTCCTCCGAGGGACGGCATCCCTGGCAATAGAGGTACTCGCGCATCTCCTCCACCTCCGCGGCCAGGGAGTACACCTTCTCGCCCGCGCGCAGCCTGCGCCCGCATCCTTCGCAGACCCCGCCTCCGCTGACCAACCTTCCGCTGATGAATTCCCTCATTTTTTTCTCCCCGCAGCACCCTACGGGCGCTATTCGCTGTCCTCCTCGCGAGCGGTGCGCCACTCCACCTTCCGATAAACTCTATAGTAATCCTAAAGCGGCGCGCTTTGCAGTGACACCCCTTGAGGCCAAGGAGACTCACGGGCCACCGAGGCTTCGGCTTACACCGCCCGCTAGCTACGGCACATCAACCCGGCCACTCACCGATAGCGCCCCCCTTGGCCAGGGGGCCCGGTGGCCACTCCACGGCGAGCGGAACGATACGGTCGACCCCTTACCCCAAAGGTTCCACGACTCTCACCAGCGTTGGCCACGGAGGCGGCGATCCAGAGCGCGGCCTGGGGCCTCCTCCGCTTACGCGGCGAGAGTCCGCTCGCACCCATGCGGCTCCCGCCGAGTCCCGCGCGACGCACTCTTTCTCCACCTGCCGCCTGTCACCGGGAGGAAATAGAATTTCGATCAGGAGGTGTTCTTATGCCTCGCACGGGCTTTGCCGACCTTCCCTTGCACGGGGGAAAAGCGCCGCGCTGGCTGTTCGAGCGCATGGTGCGCCTGTCAGGCGACATCCTCACCTGGATGGTCGAGGAGCTCGGTCCCCGGGTGACCCTGGAACGCTTCGCCGACCCCTTCTGGTTCCAGGCCCTGGGTTGCGCGCTGGGTTTCGACTGGCACAGCTCGGGCGTCACCACCACCACCTGCGGGGCGGTCAAGGAAGCGCTGCGCCACGAGCACGACCTGGGCATATTCGCCGCCGGAGGCAAAGGTGCGGCATCACGTCGCACCCCCCTGGAGATCGAGGAGAAGGGAGAACGGGCCGGGTTGGGGGAACGGATACCCCAACTTGTTCACGCCAGCCGCATGGCGGCCAAGGTGGACAACAACGCACTGCAGGACGGATACCAGATCTACCATCAGTTCTTCCTCTTCACCAGGGACGGGGAATGGGCGGTGGTCCAGCAGGGTATGAACGACGCCGGCGGCTACGCGCGCCGCTATCACTGGCTCTCGCTGCGGGTGAGGGACTTCACGGAAGAACCCCATGCGGCCATCTGTGCCCAGGTTATGGGGAAGGAAGCACTCAACCTGGTGGCCGTCGAGAGCCGGGAGGCCAGGGAGATCCTGGGGCCCCTTTCCTCCCTCAAGCCGGAGCGCACCCTGCGGGAGCTGGACCGCCTGCGTGCCCTTTCCCTTCCCCCAAGGCACCGGCTGCTGCTGCGCGACCTGCATCCCGACTCCCTGAACAAGG
>JACVJH010000079.1 GCA_015711895.1 Candidatus Solincola tengchongensis
GGCACGATTACGCCGTGGACGAGAGGGTCCATCCGGTGGACATCTACCCACGGGGCCTTACCGCCGTGTGGGCGGAGGAACTGACCGACGAGGAGATATGGAGGGCCCTGTGGAACCGCCGCGTGTACGGGACCACGGGTGCTCGCATGGTGATGGAGCTCTACGCCGACGGCCTTCCTATGGGCTCGGAATACTATCCCCTGGGGCCGGTGAGTCTGGAAGGAAGGGTCCTGGGCACGGCGCCCCTGCGCCGGATGGAGCTGGTGCGGGGGAGGAAGGGGGTCTTCGACGTGGCCTGGTCCTCATGCGGCGGGAGGGAGGCCGGCTTTCGGCTGACCGACGGAGATGAGGGGGAGAGGCTCTACTACCTGCGGGCGGAACAGGAGGACGGGCACTGGGCGTGGTCCAGCCCCATCTGGCTTTTGGGTGAGGGCGAGCAGGGCTGAGCCGGGGCCGGCGGCGCTCCTCATTTTGGATATCGAGCCCTACCGGCGGCACCTGCGCCCGGCCCCCCGGTGTTTCGGGGAAGCGGCGGAAATGCCGGGCCGCCACGGGGAAGACGATGGATGGTGGCCATGCGGACGGTCCTGGAACTCTTGAGACTGCTCTTCTTTCCGGGTCTGGCCTTCATGCTGGCCGCGGGTGGCCTTCTCCTCTTCCTGGAGCGTAAGGCGGCGGAGCTCCTTCTCGGAAAGACGGCGGACGGTGGCGGGGAGGGGGTGGCGGGAAGGGAGCCGGAAGAGGCGTGGCCCCCAACGGGCGGTTTCACCCTCTCCGCCTCCCTGCTGGCGCTCGCCGTCGGCCTGGTGTCTCTGGTCGGGGCCAGGGGAGACCTCCTGGTCATGGGCCTCCTCTTCGTCTCCGCCGAGGCGCTGCCGCTGGCCGCGATGCGCGAGGCCGGGGGGCGGAGGGAGAACGCCCTTCTGCCCCTCGCCTTCCGCACCGCCTTCCTCCGCGCCGCCTCCTTCCTCTCCATCCTCATCGCCGCCTCCCTCCGTTACCCGGGGGGTCCTGACATCTCCCTCCGCTCCTTGCGGGGTGAACACATCTTCTCCTCCCTGGCCCTCTGGGAGGGCCCATACCGTTTCGCCGTGTCCGGGGGACTGGGCATCGCCGTCCTGGCCGCCGTTCTCCTCACCCTTGGGGATCCGGCATGGGAGGCTGGGATTCGCCTTCCCGCGGCGGGGCCCGAGAGGTTGGCCGCCGACTCCCTCCGCGCCGGGCAGCGCGTGTTCCTAGCGGCCGTGTTCATCGTCCTCTTCCTGGGATATCCGGGCGCGGGGAACGGCGGATACCCTGTCTGGCTTCCCGCCTCGCTGGGGTGGCTCCTCCTGGGAGTCCTGCTGCGCGTCGGGCTCTCGCGCTCGGGAAGGGTGGGGAGGAGGAAGGTGCAGTGGTGGGCGACGATCCCCGCCTTCCTCTCTCTGGCCCTCGTGGCGGTTTCCTCCTTCCTGGCTTGAGGAAGAAGGCGGGATGGCCTGGGGGATGTCCGGGGTACGGGCCGGACACCGCGCGGATGTTGGAGTGGGAGCGGGACCATGGGTAGGAATGCGTTCGGGACCGGGAGGCGGGCGGCGCGGGATACGGGGGATAGCCAACGGGTGAGGCCCCCGGTGAAGGGCTGCATGGAGGGGCCGGCCGGGATATCGGGGGATCGCCGGGCCGGCCGGTGGAGCGTACGGGAGTGGTGTACCGCGAGTACGGGCGCAGGCCGCCGTTGGGAGGGAAGCGCGAAGGGCGGCGGGGGGAAGAGGTGGGGGATAATCCCCATGGCGGGCTTCGGAGCGGGGAAAGGGCCCGGAACGGCGCAGGCCGCCATGCCGGGCGGGGAGCCTGAGGCGGAAGGAAAGGAGACGGGTTGGGAGAGATAAGGGCCGTACAGCTCCTTCCCTTCTTGCCCGCCGCCGCGCTGGCGGCGGCACTGCTGAGTGCGCTCCCCGTGAGGAGGCCCGCATGGAAATATATACCATCTATCTGGGCGCTTGCGGCCTCCTCCATGCTGCTCGTTTTGCTCTATCGCGGTTGGGAGAGGCATGTCGGCCCGGGACCCTTCGTCTGGGGATGGTGGGGGTTTGAGGCCGGAAGACTGGCCTTCCTCGCCCTCTTGGCGGTCATCGGGCCCCTTTCCCTGTTCCTCCTCGCCGGAGGGGAGGCCGGTAAGGGGCGGAAGGGAAGGGTTCTCCGTACACTCGGCCACCTCTCCGTTGCCGGCGCCGTGGCCGCGGTGCTCGGAGAGCACCTGCTCCTCCTGGCCGTCGGTTGCGCCTTGGTCACCTGGTGCGCCGCCGGTGCCGTGCTGTTGGAGGGGCCAGGGGAGGAGAGGACGCGGTATCTGGCCGCGCTTTTCCCCCTTATGGCTTCCGACCTCTGCCTGATGCTCTCCGTGCTCCTCATCAACGGTGCAGCGCCGAAAGCCTTATTCCATAATATCCCAGTCGCGCCGGGAATCCGCTCCCCGGCCTTCCCGCTCCTTCTGGCCGCCGCGCTGCTGCGCCTCGGGGTATTTCCCCTCACCACCTGTCCGGCATTCCTCGCGGGGCGAGGGAAGGCTTTCCGGATTCCCTACCTCCAAGTGATCAACCCCGTCCTGGGGGCTTACCTCCTCTTCATGGCCGTGCGGGTGGTCTTCAACCCGGGCGGGGAATGGCTCT
Source organism: Candidatus Solincola tengchongensis (assembly GCA_015711895.1). Taxonomy (GTDB): domain Bacteria; phylum Actinomycetota; class Geothermincolia; order Geothermincolales; family RBG-13-55-18; genus Solincola_A; species Solincola_A tengchongensis. The sequence goes on from JACVJH010000079.1 coordinate 2,652, forward strand.
GGGCGATGATGGGAATCGGCGCCGCGGGGCTGGTTTCCTCCGCCCTTGCCCTGTTGCGCTCCATACCCCTGGGGGTGAGGAGGGGATGGCTGGCCAACTGCCTGGGCGCCGCCTTCACCTTCTCCCTCTCCTCAGGGGGACAGGGCGGCGCGGTGGCCGCCAGGCTGGTCCTCATGGCCGGGATCCCGGCCCTCCTGCTGTTGGAGGCTTCTGACGGGGGGCGGCGCGGAGGGGCGAGAACCGTAGGCGGGGCGGCCATCCTCGGCCTCCCTCCTCTGGCCGGGTTCGCTTCCCTTTGGATGGCGGGAAGATCCCCGGCATACGGCCAGGGAGGTGCGATGGGGACGACATTCTTTCTGGGCTGGCCGGTCATGGTCCTGGCCTTCCTGGCGGGAGGAGCGGCGGCCCTCATCGCCGGCGGCGGAGAGGCCGACGGGGCGCCCCCATGGGTCTCCGCGGCAGTGGCCCTGCCCCTCTGCGCCTTCCTGGCGATTACGGGGATCTTCCCCGGCCGCGTCGCGGATATGCTCATGAGGGAGTACGGCCTGCCCTTGGAGTTCCCTTTTTCCTCCTGGAGTTCACTGGCCGGCGCATGCTTGCTGGTCCTGGGGGTCTTGGCCTTCCTGTGGTGGGCTAGGGGGCGGAGGGTGGCGGGGATGGCGGCGGTTGCCCTGACCTCCTGTGCCCCGGCCTCCACAGCGACGGCTCTTTTGCCGTGGCCTTTGGCTCCGCGTCGGCCGGGAAAGTCTCTGGTGCGTGCGGTCGTGGCCCTGGATCTGGCCGTGTTCCTGGGATGGTGGGGGATGTTCATCCTTTCCGTATTACGTTGACGCCCCTGGTGTGGATGCCGCGCTTTCGCGGCAGCGGAGGCGGCTCCGGGCGGTGGGTGGAGGCTCTCCCATCGGATGGGTCTCCTGCGGCTTCGCGGTGACCGGAAGGGACTGGGAGAGGAGTGGCGGCGGACCGGAGGTGATGCGTGGCTGAGGGCGTGTTCCGTGGGGTCTGGGTGACGGAAGCGGGCGGGGAGAGAGAGGCCAGGCTGCGTTTCCTGGCCGAGCGTGGGCTCCGGCTGCTCATGGCGGACGTGGATGCGGCGGGGCGGGAAGCCCTGCATTTCTTCGACCCCCGGGAGGGCAAGACCCTGCACCTGCTCTCCCCGGAAGGTGGCGGTTTGGTAGAGGCGGCATCGCGTTTCTTCCCCTCCGCCACGCGCTGGATGGAACTGCTTTACGGTCCGGAAGGAAGCAGGAGGGATCTCCTTGTGGAGAGGCAGGGGACGAGAGCGGAGGCGAAAACACACGGCGGCGGAGGGGTGGAGAGGGCGGCAAACGGGGAGGTCCTCTACTCGGAGGGTGGATTGCTCCTGGAGGTGTCGGGTGGGCGCGTTCTCCGGGTGACGGAATGCCTCCGCCAAGCGCCCTGTCTCTCCCTCAGGGGCGTCAGGGTGGGGAAAGAGGCGGAAAAGGTACGGGGGTCGCTGGGCTCGGACCTCCCGCTCCTGCTCTCCTTCCTTTTGGCCCTTGAGGATGCCCGCGGGTATGCCGTACCTGCATCGGCCCGGGCGGTGCGCGCGGCATTGCTGGAGCTCCTACGGATGCGTTCCCATTGTTCCTGGCTCTCCAGGGCGGCGGAGCTCTGCGGGCGTTTCCGGCTTTCCCGGCGGCTACGGCGGTGGGGCGAGGGAGTCGCCGAATTGGAAGACTCGCTGAGCGGCGGAGGTGGAGGAACGGCGGCGCTGGTCCCGGGAGGGGCGCGGCATGTCGAGAGAGGTCCGGTAGCCCGCGAAATATGGAATTATATGGAGGTTATTGCCCGGGAATGGGAGGAGCTGTCCCGGAGCCTTTCGGCCTTTTCCCCTCCACGCTGGGCGGAAGGGCGCCTGGCCGTACTTCCGCGGGAAGAAGGGAGGAGGCGCGGAAAAGAGCTGGAATGCCGCGCAGCCCGCGGGGAGGGATGGGAAGCCTGGGTCGGGCCTCTCGCCAGGGCCTTGGGGGCGGCTCGCGACGCCCGGGCGGAGGACCAGGCGTTCCCGCGGCCTCCCGGCTGGTCTCCCCGCGCGGCTGCCGGGAGGAAGGGGACACTGCGGCGGATGGTGGAGGTCATGGCCGGAGAGGTGGCGGATTCCCTGGCCATCCTGGAGGCGCTGCTGCGGGAGCCCCCGGAAGGGCCCCGGGAGGCTCCTCTCGGAAGGCGGGGAAGCGGCCGGGGCTTCGGGCGCTGCGAGGGGCCGGGGGGAGAGACCTGCTGCCACCTGGCGCTGGATAGGGGGCGTATCGAACATGCCGCTTTTTCGCTCCCCGTGGAGCTCAACCGTAGCGCCGCCTTTTGCCTGGAGGGTGCCTGGCTGGATGAGGCGGAGGAGCTCCTCCCCCTTCTCCTCATGGTTTGAGTTCCTCTGTTCCGGAGGGCCGCCAACCGCGGTCGGCCGGTGGGTAAGAGAGGCCGGGCCGTATGTCAAGGAGCCCACTCCCGGACTCTCCGACCCCTGGCCATGCGTCCGGCACGTGGCGCTCGGCCGGACTCAACATCGCCTCGTGAACCCTGGCCCCCGAAGCCAAGCACCGACCCCAAAACCCAAGCGGGAAAATCAGGCCAAACCCGACATATAACCGAATCGTCGACGCCGAGGCCGAGTCATGTACCACAAACCCTGAAACTAAAGCTTCAGACCCGGGCTTGAGCTCCCCGCGAAAACCCGAGATTATCGAGTAGGGTTCCGTTTGTTGAGAGATTCCTGGACCTCCGGGCCGCAACCGGACCCCACGCCCCGCCCCTTAATCCCGTCAGAGCCTGTCAAGCCCCTCAACCGGCAGGCGTGATACGCAGGAGCAGCGTGTTTCCCTCCATCCCGTAGGTGTAATCCGCCCGCTTCCCCGCGCATCCTTCCCACAGGGCCACAAGCCGCCCCACCGCCACCGTGGGCACGAAGGCGTTGGAGAGCTCCAGCTCCACGCCATCCCCCTTCACCTCGAGCCGGGACAGGAAACCCATCCCCCGCAGCGCGAGATAGGAACGCAGGCTCTTCAGGTCCCAGGAGAGTCCGTAATCCGGATGTCGTGCAAGCTTGGCGGAGAACCCCTCCATCTCCGCCTCCACGAACAGGCCTCTCACCTCCGGGCCCAGTTCGAGCTCGAACTCGCGCAGGATGGCGTGGAGGGAGCGGTGGCCGTAGAAGATACAACGGTCCCCGGTCTCCCTTTCGGTTATCACTCCTCCCTGGAGGTCGAAGGAAAAGGACCGCCCCAGCTCCAGGGGTGCGCCGCAGCGCCGGCAGGATGGGAACATCTTTCCATCCTGGAGCGGTGAGGGGATGAATCTCTCCGATGCCAGGCGGCGGTAGGCGTCCTCGCCGCCCAGGGAGTCCTTCTTCCCGGGCACCAGTTCCCCCACGTAGGCCTCTCCCTCCACCCGCGCGGTGAAGGACACCGGGAAGCCGTACATGACATCCAACCCTCCGAGGATGACCGCCGTGCAGTGGGCCAGGTGAAAGGGATCGCTGACCCTCACCGCCCCCTCCTTTCCCCGCCGGTGGGCGAGCAGCTCTATGCGGCCCATGCCGATGGAGCGGGTGAAAAGGATGAGCTTCCTCTGTGTGAGGCGGTAGAGAGGGGACCTGAAGAGCAGCCTCTGGGTCAGGGCACGGGAGGAGAAGAGGTTCCTGGCGATCTCCGCGGCGGCGACCCTCCCGGCGATGTACACCATGCGGTTTATGGTGGGACCCAGTTGCCGCTCCAGCCTCTCGAAGACCCCGTTGTGGAAGGAGGCCTCGTAAACGCTGAAGTTGGCACTCCCGTCGGCCCTGTTGGCGATGCAACCGTTCCTCCATTCATGGGTCCGGGAGATGATGAGGGGAACGCCGCAGGAAGGACATATTGTTTCCATGACCACGCTCCGTTAGTCCTTTTTGATGACCGCCGGGTAACATATTTATCGTTAACCGGCCGGCCATCCTTGAGAGCTTGGCGGCCCATCGAGGGGTTTACGGGCCTTTGGGAGACTCCCCTCTTGAGGGGAGATTCCTTCTCGAGGAACGGACTCGGTATCCGAAGCGCTACCGTCCCGGAAAACACCCCACCTTAGCCGTTACGGCAACCGCCTCGGGGTTTGAAAGAAATCGAATGGGCGAACCCTTCATCCCGGATGGAGGAGAGTGTGACAGGGGAGGAGAGGGGCGTGCCTCCAGCGCCGGGAACTCCCGGTCCGCCACGGCCGGAGCGAGGGTGAGCGAGGCGATGGGGGAGAGGGGGTCAAACCGATGCAACCAGCCGGGAGGGGTTGCGGGATCCTTCCCGAGAGCCCTTTCGGGCATGAATAGGGTTGGAGGTCACTCCGTCAACCTGACAAAACGAGCCGCTCTGCGGGAGGGAGTAGGTGAGCTCTTGATGACCGTCCCGAGGGAGACGGTACCGCATCCGGCCCACGCGAAGGTCCTGGGGAAAAGGAAAAACCGCCGGGATCGTCTTCGAGCCGGCCGGGCCGTGCTCGAGGCTCTCCCGGAGGTTGGAATAAGGAAAGGAGGGTAGTAACATTTAAGGGGGCGTATGAGGACCGACGGGCGAAAGACGGAATCCCCTTGAAGTGACGTTTGGCGCGCTGGGGACGGGCCGGCATGTTTGCCGTGAGGCACCGGGATGGAAAGGGGGGTCGGAGGATGCTCGGAAAATACGCGCGAGTGCTGGTAGCGGTGGCGGTCTTTCTCTTCCTCACCGTGATGCTCGCCGGGACGGCGGTCGCCGGCGGCGGGTTCGACGAGTTCGGCTACAATTACGGCGCCCGTCTCTTCGTGGGAAAGGCCGACGGGGTCGACAGGGTGCTGGACGGGAAGGTGTGGGGCGACCCCACCTATGCCAATGACAACCTGGTCATGAAGTGGTCCAAGGCCTGGGACGAAGCGCGCTTCCACGGAGCTCCCTGGAGCCCCGATGCCTGGTGCAGCAACGAGTGGAACGGCGCCGTCCCGGGGGGGAGCGGCGAGGTGTGGCACTATAAGATAATCTGGGTGGGGCCGGAACTCGAGAACAGTCCTTACTGGCGGGAGGGGGGTTATCCCGTCTGGGGCCAGTTCGAGGTCATCATGGACCAGGGTACGGCGGAGGGCGAGCACATCTGGTATGCCCACGCGGTGCCCTGCGGCTACGGGGGAAACTGAGGCGCCCGCCGGGATGGAGAGGGCAGCGAGATTGAACTGAGGCCGCTCGCAGAGGCCGGACCCGTCCCCGGCCATCCATCGCCCCGGAGATGTTTATGGGGTCGTTGGCACCGCCGCTGCTTTTCCTCGCCAGCAGGTCGAGGAACCCTTCCAAGTCTATCCCCGACTTCCGGATCACCGAAGATGTTTTGCATCCGGTCCATATCCCGGCGCGCGACTTGACGCGGCTCACCCTAAGGGCGCGTGAGCAACCCCGCACCTGTCCCCGGCATCGGAAGCGAATCCAGCTCTTAAGGAGGATCTCTGGGAGACGACGGTCGGCGGTCGACCTTGCAGCCGGTCCTCCCTGTGAGCCGAAACCCGACTTTTTCAAGGGCTGCGGTTGGTGTGCGACAGAGGATTCCCGGCACGCTTAGGAGTAACGATGTGACGGACATGGAGGATGAAAACGAGGTGATTGGTGCTCTCCATCCTGTATGCAAGGTGAAAAAGGGGGATTTCCCGACCGGAGGACGGGAAGAGAAAGCGCCTGCCCTTTCGCGGGTTCTGTACAGGAAAAGCGTGAAGGATAGGCGGCGGCATTATCCGAAGAGGTGTCCGCCTCTTGACGGGTCCTCCGAGACGAGAAGGTCCGGGACCGCTCTTCCCGGACCTTTTGGTTTGGTGGGCGCTGGGGGATTTGAACCCTCGACCTCTGCCGTGTGAAGGCAGCGCTCTCCCGCTGAGCTAAGCGCCCGCCGCAGCCAATTATGTTATCAGAATTTCCTCGCGATTAGAAGGATGCATCTCGGTTCGATGCCGACCTTCCTGCTGCTCAGAAGAACTTGTAGCCCACGCCGGTGACCGTCTTGATGAACTCCGGGTTGGAGGAATCGCGTTCGATCTTCTTGCGCAGCCGGGCGATGTGGGTGTCGATGGTCCGGGAGATTCCCGGGTCGTCGTAACCCCACAGGGCCTTGACTATCTCCTTGCGGGAGAAGACCGTGCCCCGGTGGCTGGCCAGGAGCCACAGGAGGTCGAACTCCGTCTGGGTCAGCTCAACGGGCCGGTCGTCCACGGACACCTCCCGCCGCCGCCGGTCGATCTCCAGGCCGCCCACGGATATGTACTCCTCCTTTTCCGAGGAGTCCCGCACCATGTCCGCGCGGCGGAGGGCGGCCTTAACCCTGGCGATCAGCTCCGCTCCCTTGAAGGGCTTGGTGATGTAGTCGTCTCCGCCGATGGCCAGTCCGCTTACCAGGTCGGTAATGTCGTCCTTGGCGGTGAGGAAGAGGATGGGCGCCGCCGTCTCGTCGCGCAGGCGGCGGCACACCTCCATGCCGTCCACCTTGGGCATGATGATGTCCAGGATGATGAGGTCCGGATGTTCCTCGCGACACACGCGCAACGCCTCCTCCCCGTCCTCGGCGGTGAGCAACTCGTAGCCCTCCACCGCCAGGAGCTCGGAGATGAGCCTGCGGATATGCGGGTCGTCGTCGGCGATGAGGATCCTCTTGCCCGCCATGACCTTACCTCCCCGGCGATGACCGTCCGGACACTCCCAGCCCGGGACGTACTTGATCCGGAGGGCATCCACCTCCTCGTTTACGTGCCAGCTTGCCGCCGGCGCGTTTCATTTCTTCCATACCATAAATATAATCGGTCGGTTGAGACCCCCTTTTGAGCCGGAGGTTGAGAGGGCCCGGCTGCCGTTCAGGCCGAGATGCGGGCCAGGGCCGGGGAGGAGGGAAGCTCCACCGTCACGCCCGCCTCGGCGAGCGCTTCCTGGACGGCCCGGTAGTGCATAAACCCGCCCATGTGCAGCACGGTCTCGCCCAGCTCGCGGTCCACTTGCATGGAGGCCACGCAGGGGAAACTGTGCCAGTATTTGGCGACCACTTCGGCCACCGAGGCGTCGAGCGGCGCGCCCTTGAGGTTGAAGGCCACGTAATAGGTGTTCCCGCATGGCGCGCTGCGCAGCACCCGGGCCTCCCGGATATAGCCGTCACCCAGCTCCAGGTGGAGGCGGGGGTAACCGATGCGGAAGTGTTCCATGAACTCGTCCACCGCGGGGTGGATGCCGGGCTGAAGGGAGCAGAAGGGCTTGGGAAACGCGCACCCCATGTCCAGCCGGCGGCAGGCTTTCCGCACCTCTCCCCTCACCCAGCGCGTCACCCATTCCGGCGCCTCCGATGGGGCGATGAGCACCCGGGAACCGGCGTGATGGGCCAGCTCGGGCAGGGCCAGGAGGACTTCCTGGTGCACGTTTATGGCCACCGTGGCCTCGTGGGGAGGTAGTTCGCCCCTCAATAACTCGGCAGGGTCGTCGAGGTAGTAGGGGAGCACGGAAGGGAGCTGGATGACGTCCGCGATGTCCGCGGTGAAGTCGATGCCGTAGGTGTCCCGGCAGTGGTCGCACAGGGCTCCGCAGCCGTTGCAGTAGCCCTCCTCGTTCACCAGGTGGCGGATGAAACGCTCGGCGAAGGTGTCGTCAAAGGTGACGGAAAAGGGATCCGGCCGGGGCGGTATGGAGCCCCCGCAGTACACGATGAGCAGCTTCATCCCGTCACTTCCGTCCTTCGCTCCGGACCTCGGGGCTCCAGTTCGGCCGGTCTTGGCACCGGGACGGGGAGTGACCGGCCTTCCTGTCGACCCTCCGGTTCTTTACTCGCTTTGTTTCGGTCGTTTCAGTCCTGCGCGGTTCCGCGACATCCGGTCCCTTCCCATTCAGGAATGGGGAGGGGATGGGCCGGGCATCTCGCACCTTTCGCGGTCGGCCCTTTCCTTCACGAGACGGTTCAGGAAGGGTCCCTCCAAAGCCTCTGTCCAGCTCAGAGGAAACGCTGTGGAGGGGATGGGTCCGCCTTCGTATTCCGATCCCACCACGGCAACGCCACGGCGGAGCTCGTCTTCTCCTTCACCGTCCCGCCTTTCCCCTCGGAGCTTTCATGTTTAGAAGAAGCAAAGGGGAGTGGGGCACCCGCCGGCGTACTCCGATTCTGCCATGGTGTAGTCCGGCCTCTCCATGAGCCTCATCATGGAGTCGCTTCCCAGGTAGAGGACCTGCTCCCGCTTGCTCCCGTAGCGGTAGACGGTTATCCCCTTGCATCCCAGGCGGTAGGCCAGGAGGTAGGCCTCCTCGATATCGTCGATGGAGGCGTCGGAAGGGAAGTTGATGGTCTTGGACACCGCGTTGTCGCAGTGCTTCTGGAAGACGGCCTGCATGCGCACGTGCCACTCCGGGGCGATGTCGAAGGCGGTGACGAAGACCCGCTTCACGTCCTCGGGGATGCCCTCCACGTAGTGGAGGGTGCCGCTGCGGGCGATGTCCATCATCAGGTCGTTCCCGTAGAAACCCCTCTCCCTGGCCACCTGCTCGAAGATGGGGTTGACCTCCATGAGCCGGGTGCCCTCGATGACGTTGCGCACGAAGGAGATGGCGAAGAGGGGCTCGATGCCCGATGAGGTGCCGGCGATTATGCTGATGGTGCCGGTGGGGGCGATGGTCACCGTGGTGGCGTTGCGCATGGGGATGCCCCTCTTGTCCCAGACCGAGCCCGGGTAGTTGGGGAAGTTGCCCCGTTCTGCCGCCAGCTCGGAGCTGGCGCGGTGGGATTCCTCCTCCAGGATGGAGGCGATCTCCTCCGCCGCCTGCAGGCCCTCCTCGGAGTCGTAGGGGATGCCCATCATGAGCAAGGCGTCGGCGAAGCCCATGACCCCCAGGCCTATCTTGCGGTTCCCCTTGGTAACCCTCTCCGTCTCCTCCAGCGGCCAGCGGTTGACGTCGATGACGTCGTCCAGGAAGCGTACCGCGGTGCGGATGACCGAACGGAACCTCTCCCGGTCCAGCTTCCCGTCGCGCACCATGAGCTTGAGGTTGATGGAGCCCAGGTTGCAGCTCTCCCAGGGGAGCAGGGGCTGCTCCCCACAGGGGTTGGTGGACTCTATCTCCCCCAGGTGGGGCGTGGGGTTATGGCGGTTGATGGTGTCCAGGAAGATGAGCCCCGGGTCCCCCGTGCGCCAGGCCTGGGTGACGATGAGGTTGAAGACGTCGCGGGCGTGCAGGCTACCGGTCACCGCCCCGTTGCGCGGGTTGCGCAACAGGTACACCTCGTCCTTCTCCAGGGCCTCCATGAACTCGTCGGTGATGCCCACCGAGAGGTTGAAGTTGGAGAGGAAGCCCTCCTGGTCCTTGGCGGTGATGAAGTCCAGGATGTCCGGGTGGTCGCAGCGCAGGATGCCCATGTTGGCTCCCCGCCTGCGGCCTCCCTGCCGGATTATCTCCGTGGTCACGTCGAAGATGCGCATGAAGGAGACCGGGCCGGAGGCGATGCCCATGGTGGTCTGCACCACGTCCCCCTTGGGGCGCAGGCGGGAGAAGGAGAAGCCGGTCCCGCCTCCGGACTTGTGCACCAAGGCCATGTTCTTCACAGCGTCGAAGATGCCGGGGATGGAGTCCTCCACGGGGAGTACGAAGCAGGCGGAGAGCTGCCCCACCTCGGTGCCCGCGTTCATCAGGGTGGGAGAGTTGGGAAGAAATTCCAGGGAGACCATGAGGCGGTAGAACTCCTCCTCCCAGGCCGAGACGTCGGCCCCCGGGTCGTACAGCCTCTCCGCCTCGGCCACGGCACGGGCCACGCGCCGGAACATCTGGTCCGGTGTCTCCGCCACCTGGCCCCGCTCGTCCTTCAGGAGGTAGCGCTTCTTGAGCACGTTGACGGCGTTGATGGTCAGCTTGAGCTCGTCGCGGACCCCCAGGAAGTCCTTGGTGCGGCGGATCTCGGCCCTCTTCTCCCGGTAGAGGATGTAAGCCTTGGCCGTGCGGGGAAGGCCCCTCTCGATGAGGGTCTCCTCCACCAGGTCCTGCACTTCCTCCACGGTGGGGATATCGCCGACGTAGCGCTCCTCGAGCTTGACGGCTACCTCGTCGGCCAGGGATTCGGCCCGGGAAGGATCCCCCTCGCCCACCGCTTCCAGGGCTTTACGCACCGCGGCGGCGATCTTCACCTTCTCGAAGGGCACCACGGAGCCGTCCCGCTTCCGGATCCTGTCCAGGGGCATGGTCGCTCTCCTTCCTCTTTCTGTCCGCTCTTTCCGTCCGGCCGGCTGGTGTGATCGGTACCTTTCTTCACCCATAGATTGTACCCGCACCTGGTGACCGTATACACGGTCTTGTACCCGATCGGAGACCGGGCAGCGGGACGAGGCGGGTCACGGGACCAAGCTCCGCCTCCGCGACCTTTAGGGTGTGGGGGAAGGCCGTTCTCCCCAGCTTGAGGGACCGTGCCGGAGGGGGGAAGGCATGCGGGTGGGTCGCGGGAGCGGAAGCCTGGGAAGAGGCGGATGGTGACCGCTCAGGGCGGAGGGCCCTCGTCAGTCCAGCGCAAGAGCTCGCTCAGCCGCTCGAAGCGCTTGACCTTCTCCGGATCGACCCCGGTGGTATCGAAATCTCGCTCCGCGGTGTAGAGGCCGGTGTCCGCCGCCCCGCAGGGGTCGAGGGCGGCCGAGATACCTTTCTGCCAGCGGTTGAAGTTTCCAGCCAGCGGACTCAGCGCTTTGCGCACCTCCGGGCTGAGGACGGAAAGGGGGGTCATACAGCGCTCGATGGCCTCCAGGGTGGAGGCGAAGGCGATGGGTTTCAGAGCCTGCAGGCTCTTCTCCTCGTGCACGCTGTACATGTGTACCACCTCGCAGTGGGCCCAGGTGTTGTTCTCGTAGGGGACGAAATAGGGGTTCTCCGCCCCGTCGTCGAGGATGGCCCCCCTCTCTATCCAGGGCCTCTTCACCTCGGCGATGGCCTCGGACCACGGCATCTGGGAGTCCAGGGCATCGTTCCCGTCCAGGTTGGTGCAGAAGGTGCCCCCGAGGCGGAAGGCGGCGGGGATCAGGCTTGCGCGGATGAGGTTGAGGGGAAGGAGGGGGCCCAGTGGTGGATGCTGCATGTCCAGGATGATGCCCTCGTGCCCGTGGACGATCTCCCTCAACACCGCCTCCTGGTACTCCAATTCCGGCATGGAATCCCCCGCCAGGAGCACGGTGAACGGATACCGGAGCGCCTCGTAGGCGATGGCTCGAAGGTTCTTCGTGCGCATTATCTTGCGATAGAGCTTGGGTGTCATGGCCATGGGGAAGGAGGCCAGGCTTACGCGCAGGCACAGGTAGCCGATCTCCGCTTCCCCCAGGGCGTACATGGCCTCGGCGAAGTCGTGCGTCCGGTGGAAGACGCAGCCGTAGAAGCGCAGGTTGGGCGGCTGTTCGACCACGGAGTCGAAGACGGTACCCTCTGCCCGGAGCGATGGGGGCCCCGGCCAGTTGAAGAGTTTGAGGGCGCATTTGGTAAATATACCCAGGCCGCCGAAGGCCCCGGAGGCTCCACGCATTATGCTCCGTAGGGAGGGTCCGGGGCCGTCGCCCGTGAACCAACCCAGTCCCGAGCCGGGAGAGCCAAGCCGCAGCAGTTCCCCGTCGGGCAGCACCCATTCCACACCCAGCAGGTTGCGCGGGCTGTAGCTCATGTAGATGCCGTCGTGTCCCACCCCGTGCATGGAGGTGGCGCTGGCCAGTGGGGAGCACACCGGTCCCGCCCCGATGAGGTGGGTGTTAAGGCCGCGCTTCATGGCCTCGGCCTGGAGCTGGGCCCCGCTCACGCACGGTTCCACCACCGCGATCATGTTCTTCTCGTCGATGTCCAGGATGCGGTCCATGCGGCGCAGGTCCACCTGCACCACTCCCACGGCGGTGGGACCGGCATGCACTCCCCATCCCGTGCACAAGGCCTTGAACCTCAGCCCGTGCCGGTTACAGACCCTCACCACCGCCCGCACCTCGTCCGTGGATCCGGGCAGGACCACCGCCTCCGGCCGCGGGGTCCACAGCGCGGGGTCCTCGTTGAGGAAGGGCTGCCAGGCATAGGTGTCGAGCACCGCGGGCTCGCGGGAGGCGTTCTCCTCACCCACCGCCACCTGCAGCTCCCTGAAAGCGTCGTCGGGAATCATGTACGCCTCTCATCTTCCCCTGGACCCGTTTTATTCGGCGTCCCGGGCTGGTTCCCAAGCCCGCCCCCTTCGCCGGAGGCGGCGAGGAGCGGTCAGGCGGGTTGGCGGTCGGCCAACCCTACTCGCCCTTCATCGCCGCGGCGAAGGTCCTCCGGATGCTCTCCAGCATCTCCCGGAAGGCGCGCTCCAGGATGGAGAAATCCCCTCCCTCCTGGACCTGTATCTCGACGTCGAGGTCCCCCTCCATCACCCTCTCCGCCGACTTTGCCAGGCGCTCCAGGGGCATGGTTATCCTCTTGCGTATGAGCCAGCTGAGGACGAAGAAGCTCACGAAGATGACCGCCAAGACGGAGAGGCCCACCACCGTCCCCAGCGTGAGGAGGAGGTGGCGCCGCTCCTGGTCATAGTAGCCCTTTACCGCGGACACCTCGTCGGCGAAAGGTTTGAAGCCCAGGTATCCGGCGACGTAACCGAGCTGCGGGTCCTCTATCTTCCTGGTGATGGCCAGATATTCCCCCTGCAGCCCCAGTTCGGGGATTCCTTCTTCGCGGTACACGTAAGGCTTCCCGGCGAGCAGGCTTTCGGCGATGTCCGGTGGTATCTTCCAATGGTATATCAGGTCCTCGCGGTTGCAGGCGAAGATGAGTGGCTCCGGGACCCTGAAATCCGGACTGGAGATGACGATGATCATGTGGAGGTTGACCCCCATGGGGTTGGTGTTCGCCAGCTCCCCCAGGTAATCGCTGATTTTCCTTTGTGACTCGCTGAGCTGCTCCTGCAGGAGGGCGGCGGCGATCCTCGCCGTTCCCTCCTGGCGGACGTAAACCATGAACTCCGCCATCCTCTGCTGCATGGTGTAGAAGAAGAAGGAGGAGACGTCCTCGGCGCTCTCGTCCAGCAGCTTGTCCACGCTCTTTTCAATGAGGCGGTCCTGGGAGGCCCGCACGCTTAAGAAGATGGCCAGACCGGAAATGACCATCACCACCACCAGGAGGGCGGTGATCTCCCAGAGGATCCTGGACCGGGCGGCCAACGCTTTCTTGCCCTCAATGTTCTTCGCGGTTGCCATACTCACCTCACTCCTTCCTCAGGGATCAATCCCGCAAGGCCCTGGATTCCGGATGGGGATGTCTTGCCAACGCTCCCACCTCGTCCGCCCCACCCGGAAGAAGGCGAATCCTCCCCTCGCCTGCTTTCCGCCTCTCCCTCGGGCTGGATGGCGCTTCCCTCCAGGCCCTGGATTCCGGATGGGGATGTCTTGCCAACGCTCCCACCTCGTCTGCCCCACCGACCGGGTAGGCGTTCTTTATTTTTCTCGGCCCCACTTCACTCTTACTGAAGTACTCACCCGCCCGCGAAGTACGGGGCGGACGCGCCCTCGGGCTTCGCGGAGATCCTATGCCCGTGACGCCGGGAGCCTCTGGTAACTATGCCGTTAATTCCCCCGTCCGGTATGCTGCTGCGCTTCAGGCCGGCATCCCGAGGGCGGCCTTGCGGGACCGGTGGCACGGGTTTTCCGCGCCTCAATCGACGAGAAGTTCGCGTACCTCTTGGAGCAGCGAGAAGGCCTTCTCCACGCTGTAAGTGAGGTCCGGGTTGACCAGGCAGCATGTCGCGGGGGTGAGCATGGAGCGTCGGCGCAGCCTCGAGGGTTCCAGGCCCTCATCTTCCAGTCTTTTCCAGATGGCGAGCAGTTTCTCCGCCAAGCTCCGGGGGTCCTCGCCCTCCAAAAGGGAGGTGTGGGTGGGCACGATGCCCCAAGCCACCGAGCCCCCACTGCGGAAAAGGGCGGCCAAGCCGCTCCTGTAACCCTCGAGGATCTCCCGGTTGTTGTAGGCGTCCAGGGAGAGGAGGTCGAGATCGGAGCGGAGGAGGAAGTCCCAGTCCGGGTTCCCGCACAGGTGTACGCCGCGAGGTCCCTGCAGCAAGGAGAGGAAAAGGGCGAGGTCGGCGCGGGCGTTCTCCGCGGCGTAGCCGGTTATGCCCGTGAAGAGGAACTCCAGGCCGGGCTCGTCCACCCACACGAAGGAGCGCGGGTTTATCTCCCGCAGGTCGTGGAGGTGGCGGTTCACCCGGCAGGCCACGTGCCGGATGAGCAGTTCCCTGACCTCATCCCGGTAGATGACCGGCTTGTTCTCCCCGTCCTTGACCATGAGGGCCAGGGATATGGGGCCCATGAACTGCCCCCTCAAGGCAGTGTGTTTCGCCGAGGCGCGCGCCAGGAATCCGGCGTAGGTCAGCGATTCTCCGGGGTCAACGGCGAAGAGGTCGTCCATAGGGTCGAGTCCCAGATATTCCTCCAGGCCGGCCAGGAAGAGTTCCTCGTCGAAGAGGATGCGCAGCCCCTCGTGGTCCACCACCGCTCCGGGGAATCCGCGAACCGTCTGCACGTAGGTGTCCTCGGAATAGGAGAGGTTGGGCAACTGGGGCCAGAAGGGTATGTCCAGGGAGAAGGCCAGGTCCAGGGCCTTCTCGGGGTCCCGGTGAGGGAGGATGCCCATAGCCGTGGTCGGAAGCGGGATGTCGAACTCCGGGAGCCGTCCCGCCCCTGTGTCTTCCCCGTTCATCTCCGAGAGTCTCGCTCCTCGAGGGTACGCGGTTCCCGCCGGGGCGCCCCGCTTCGCCGCTTACCGGAAGCCTCCGCGCAAAGAGGCCCGGAGGACGGTTTCGACCTCATCCGGCCAGGATGCCGGCGTCCACCAGGGCCTTGCGGTAGGCGCCGCGGTCGAATCCCACCACTATGGTGTTCTCCACCTCCATGACCGGCACCCCCATCTGGCCGCTCTTCTCCACCATCTCCCGGGCCGCCTCCTCGTCCTCGGAGACGTCCACCACGGTGAACTCGACCCCTTCCTTTTCCAGGAAGTCCTTGGCCATGCGGCAGTAGGGGCAGGTGGGAGTGGAATACAGTTTGACCTCCGGCATGCGAATCCTCCTCGAATCTCGCCGTGATCCCGCGTTTCAACAACTTATCCTAAACGCTCACCCGTGGCTGTCGCCATGACCCGCGTCAGCCCGCAACTCTCTTAGCGGCTCCAGGTTCGCGTAAGGGTGAGTGTTTGACCAATCTCTTGCCGGCGACGGCTTCCGCCCAAGCCCTGCGTACGATCACAAGCACAGACCTTCACCGGGCTCCATAAACACTTCCGGGGGCATTGGCCGCTAGCTCCTCCTTGGGACCTCCACTGCAGTTGCAAAAGCCCGCGGAGGGGCTTGCGGGCGGCGTGGATTCCCTCCCCCAAAGGAAGAGATATCCCCTTACGCGCCCGCTTGAGCCTGCCCCGGGGCGAGGCCCCGCTGCTGTCCACGGACGGGATCCCGGTGGCCTTTCTGAGAAAGTCCTCCTTTCCGGCGTGCTTGTGCGCGTTCTCCAGAGATACGGCGGGGAAAAGGATAGACTGAAGCCTCCTCCGGCTGGCGTTCCCGGAAATGCCGTCTTGCCCCTTTTACCCGCTCCGGGCCTTGGGGTCAGCGTCTGGCGCAGCCCTCGGTGACCATCTCCTCCAGCCTGGCGCGGTCGCGGAGGACGATCTTTCCTTTCCCCGTCTCCACGAGGCCCATCTTCTTGAGGTTGGAGAGCACGCGGATGGTGGTCTCCACCGTCGTGGCGGCCATCTCCGCGATGTCCTGGCGGGTGAGGGGCAGGTCTATGCTCACCCCCTCCTTTCCGGCCACACCGGCCTTACGGGCCAGCATGAGCAGCACGCGGGCGATGCGCCATTCCACCCGTTCCATGGCCAGGGCACGTATGGTGTTCTGCGCCTCGCGCAGGCGGGCGCCCAGCTCGGTGATTATCTCCAGCGCCAGGTCCGGATTGTCCCTGAGGAAGGTGAAGAAGTCGCTGCGGGAGATGGAAAGGACCTCCACATCCTCCAAGGCCTGGGCGGTCATGGGATAGGGCTGTCCGTCGAAGACGGCCTCCTCACCGAAGATCTCGCCGGGATAGACCATCTCCACGATCATCTCCCGGCCGTCGTCGGTTTGCTTGAGGAGTTTCACCTCTCCCTTGACCAGCACGTAGAGGCTGCGGGGCGGGTCACACTCGAGGAAGATGTAATCCCCTTTGGAGAAGTTCTCCCTGGCGCACAGCGAGTAGAGGCGGTCGAGTTCCTCCGCTTCCAGGAACTCGAACATGGGGATCTTCCAGAAGATGTTTACCTTGGGGTCGCCCCCCTGTCCCTCCGCCATGCATCCCCCCAGATGAAAAAGGGGAGCCTATGCTCCCCCGCCGCCGTATAGGCGCTTATTCCATGGTTATGGCCTCGGAAGGGCACTCCTCGGAGCAGGTCCCGCATCCGTCGCAGTCCTCCGGGCGCGCCACGTAGGCCACGTCGTCGTCGTTGAGCTCCAGCACGTCGTTGGGGCACTCGTCGACGCAGAGCCCGCACCCCGTGCACTCATCCTGGTCGATGACCGGCCTCTTGTCGCTTGGCTCTCCCATGAAATACTCCTCCTTTTCCGACTTTTCCACCCAGGGGCTTAAATCCCTCATATTCTATAGCACAGTACTACGGGGTAGGCAACATGAACCTTTCACCCCGCGGTGATTGTTGATTTTCCCGATGGAGGCCATAAAAATCGAACAGATGGCAAAGGGGATTTCGGATCTTGCTCGGCCTCGGGCAAAAGCGACCTTTGCCTCACGCCCCTTTGCCGGGGACGATTTACGACGGCGGGTCGCGCCGTTTATTCCAATGGCAGTTTGGGCGGTGAGCCAGCATCGATCACTTGACGACTCCGCATGGTCTCCTCGTCACGCAGTGGCGGCGGGAAACTTTGCGCAGGAAACCCGGTCGTGGGTACGTGGAAGCCGATTCCGTTCCCCACACGGATGAAAGGCCCATGGGGCTCATGGATTGTTGGCATCTTTTGCCAGTTGTCGCAGGTCGAAACCCGGCAGGAAGAGCCGGTCGCGCCAGGCGGAGAGATCGACTCCCCGGCGGATGAGTTCTTCCGCAGCACGGGCCTCGCCGATCTCCCCGATGAAGGTGGCCCCCACCAGTATGCCCTCGCGGCGCACGAGCTTGCGGTACTTGCCCTCCCTGGGGTAATCGCCGGTGAGCACCTCGTACTCCTCGTTCTCCGGCGGCAGGTCCAGGCCTATGCAGGCCACCGGGAGGCCGTAGATGACGATGACGTTGTAGGGGACCACCCCCTCCAGGACCGCTTCGCCTCCGCTCATGTTGACGGCGGCGATCTCCCCCTGACGTTGGGCATTAAGCCAGGAGGTGACGATGCGGTGTTCCCCGGAACTCCGATCCAGGGCCTGAGCGGCGTCTCCGGCGGCGTATATGTCGGGGAGGTTGGACCGTAGGCGATCGTCCACCAGGATGCCCCGGTCGGTCTCCAGGCCGCTGCCCTCCAGGAACTCCAGGTTGGAGACCACGCCGATGGCCACGCCGAGGAGGCCCGCCGGGAGCTCCCGTCCGGAGGTGGTGCGCACCGCTTTCATCCGCCCTTCCTCCCCGATGACCTCCTCGATCCCCTCCTCCTTGAGGAGCTCGATGCCCTTGGACTCCAGGACCCTCTCCACCAGACGAGAGCCCTCCGCGTCGAGCATCTGGGGCCAGAAACGGTCCTCACGGATGAGGTAGCGTGTGCGCAGGCCCATCTCGTTGAAGGCCCGGGCCATCTCCACGCCCAGAAGCCCACCGCCCAGGGCCACGGCGGAATCGGCCTCCTTCCCGCGGCGGATGATGTCCTCGGCCTGCTCCAGGGTGCGCAGGTAGACCACCCCGTCGAGCTCACCGCCGGGGACGTCGAGCTTTCGGGGGCGCGCCCCGCAGGCCAGGAGCAGGCGGTCGTAGGGGAGGGCCTCTCCCGACTCGAGGAGCATCGTCTTCTCCCCAGCCCGGACCTCGACGACCGTCCTGCCCCCCAGGAAGCGGATGCCGTTCTCGGCGTAGAAATCATCCCTCACCACGAAGACCGAATCGCGGTCGCGCCAACCGCTTATGTAGTCGGGGAGGCGCATGCGGTAGTAACAGGGGAGAGGCTCGCGGTCGACGACCGTTATCTCCCCCTGGGGGTCGCGCTTGCGCAGGGTCTGGGCCGCCCGCAACCCCGCCCCTCCGTTGCCCACGATCACGTAACGCATCTCGGCTTCCATCCCTTCTCGTTCCTTTCTCCCTAGCCCTTCCTTTAAAACGGCCCCTCAACGGCCCCGGGCCTTACCGGAGCCTCGAGCGTATTTTTATCTTCCAGATCCGCGGATAGCCCTCCACAGTAAGCCGCTATCCCGGCGGATGAGGGAGAGGGCGGCGCGGTGGGCGGCCTCCTCCAGGGAGTCGTCCAGCGGTGGAAGGCCCTCCAGGTCGTGACGGCGGCGAAGGGCACGCAGGATGAGCCAGTCGGCCAGGCGCGGGTTCTTGGGCAGGAGCGAACCGTGGAGGTAGGTCCCGATGGCGTTGCGGTACACGCATCCCTCCGTCCCGTCCTCCCCGTTGTTACCGTGGCCGAAGATGACCTGCCCCAGGGGCCGGCAGCCCGGTCCCAGCCGGGTGCGCCCGGAGTGGTTCTCGAAGCCCACCAGGGTCCCCTCCGCGCCCTCCAGGGTGCACCTCACGGCCACGTTGCCTATGAAACGGGTGTCCCCTCCCACCGTCTCCACGTCGAAGAGCCCGATGCCGGGCAGGAGTTCCCCGGTCCAGGTGAGGAAGCTCCTCCCCAGCAGCTGGTAACCGCCGCAGATGGAGAGCAGAGCGGCGCCCTCCTCCACCGCCTGGCGCAGGGCGGCCCCCTTCTCCGCGGAGATGTCTTCGCAGACCAGCATCTGTTCCCGGTCCTGGCCTCCCCCGATGAAGAAGAGGTCGAAGTCCCCGGGATCCAGAGGGTCACCCAGGGTGAGGCGGCTCACCTCCACCCGTATGCCCCGCCAGGCACAGCGGCGCTCCAGAGCGATGACGTTCCCCCGATCACCGTATATGTTCATCAGCTCGGGGTAGAGGTGGCAGAGGCGCAGGGTAAGCCCCTTCATGCCTGCTTCACCTCCTCGAGTACGCACCGCCAGGCAAAGCGGCGCTCCAGAGCGATGACGTTCCCCCGATCACCGTATATGTTCAAGAGCTTCCCCCTTCCCACAGCCCGGGGGCCGCGCCCATCCGGGTCAGGATGCGGCGCAGCTCCAGGGTGGCGGTGTAGGTGGTGAGGGCAAAGACCGTCTCCCCCTCCCGGGCGTGGGCGAGGGCCGCCCGCAGGGCCTCCCTCAGGTCGCCGCGCACCTCTATACGCGCCGTGTCCATGCCCGCGTATTTCATGCGCCGCGCGGTGTCGAAGGCCACCAGCACGCGGGGAAGGGGGGCCAACTCCTCGAAGTCCACGTCCCAGATCCAGGATACGTCCCGGCCGTCGGCGATGCGGTCGTTGAGGGCGGCCAGGACCACCAGGTCCTTCCCCTCGCCCCGCACGGTGCGGATGACCTCGTTGAACCCGGTGGGGTTCTTGGAGAGGACCAGGAATATGTCCCGGCCCTCCAACGGGATGCGTTCGCCCCGCCCGAAGGCGGTGACGTATCCCCGCACCCCGCGCTCTACCTCCTCCCTCCCCAGTCCCAGCAGCAGCGCCCCTCCCAGGGCGGCCAGCAGGTTGTGAACGTTGTACAGGCCGGGGATGGGGAGGGAGAGGGAGGCCCGCCAGGAGGGGGTGGAGACGGTGACCGAGGTGCCCTCCGTCCCCCTGAGCTCCACGCGGGTGGCGGAGAAATGGGGGAAGGGCCTGGCGGTACCGCAACGAGAGCAGGAATATTTTCCCATGTGGCCGAAGAAGTGAGCCGTGAATGCCAGGGGCGCCCCGCACACCCGGCAGTGCTTGGAATCGGCGGCGTGGCGCAGCACCCCTTCCGCCGCTTCCGCGGATTCTATCCCGTAATAGCGTATGGAGGCCGGGGAGTCCTTTCCCAGGGAGGCAACCAGGGGGTCGTCGGCGTTGAGGAGGACGACGCTCCCGGGCTCCAGCTCCCGCAGGGCCCCGTCCATCTTACCGGCCAGGGTTTCCAGTTCCCCGTAACGATCGAGCTGGTCCCGGAAGAGATTGGTAACTATTACCATACGAGGGCGAAGGCGTCTTACCGCCGCCGGGAGAGTGGCCTCGTCCACCTCGAAGAGGCCGATGTCGCCTCGCGGTTCGCCGCGCAGGTCGGAGGACTGGGCGAGGGCAGCGGTGATGCCGGTGATGAGGTTGGCCCCCACCCGGTTGTGCACCGGGCGCAGGCCGGCCTCGCGGAGCATGGACGCCAGGAGATTGGAGGTGGTGGTCTTGCCGTTGGTCCCGGTGACCAGCACGCAACCCCTCTCCAGGCGTGAGGCCATATCCTCAAGGGCACGGGGATACAGGCGCAGGACCACCCGGCCCGGGAAGTTGGAGCCCGCCCCCAGGCCCAGCCGCCGGGATAGGGCGGTGGCCGCCTTTCCCGCGGCCACGGCGGCGACAAGCCTCGTCCTCATGGGTCTATTGTAAGGGTCCGCGGCGGCGGCCGCACCCGGCATCGCCTATCCGATCCTCACCCGGCCCGATCTTGAACCGCGGCCGTCTTCGGGGAACGGTCGTTTGTCTAGAAAGCGGCGGGATATGCTCCGTTTTGGTGGATGGTTGACGGGAAGCTCTGGCGACCCGCAGGTGCTAGGCCATGCAATGGAAGGTATACGGACATGCGGGACCCGTCGAGGAGTTCCGCCGGAGTACACCCGGGAGGTAAGGTCATCCAGATGCCGAGAGTGATAGGGGGCGGCGCGCCTCACCGGCGCTGCGCGCCGGCGGGAGGTGGCCGACCTGCGGGTGAAAAGCGGATAGAGTATGGCGGTGAGACCCTCGACCGGCCCGATGTCTATAGTCGGAGCGGACGCTTCAAGGTTTGAGAAGTTCTCCTGGACCACCCCGTCATCCTGAGGAGGCCAGGAACGGGTTGCCGGAACGGGGGTGGTCTCTTCGTGTTCGACCTGAAAGACATGACGAGAATCTGGTTGGGACACGAAGAGCATCCGGGTGGCATAGGAGGGAAAGGCCGAGACGATACGTCCGTCGATGATCGACTGCCCGTGCTGTTAGAATCAGTTCATAAGGCGGCACGAGGGCCAGAAGGAGGCCCATGATAAGGGCGGTCCTCAGCTCGCGGAGTGCCGCACGCAATGGAGGCCTTTAAACGGCGACCAAGGGAAGGCCCATGATCAAGGCGGTCTTTTTCGACGCGGGCAACACCTTGCTGTTGCCCCATCCCTCGGTGGAGGAGGTATGCGCCGAGGTCCTGCGTTCCCATGGCCTGCGGGCCGACCCGGAGGCCATCCGCAGAGGGCTGGAGAAAGCCGACCTCTACTACGAGGAACGCTACTGGGAGGACGACACCTTCTGGGCCTCCGAGGAGGAGGCGGCGGCCATGTGGAGCGAGATGTACGCCCTGGCCATGCGGGAGGCGGGGGTGGAGCCCTCCCGGGAACTGGGGAGGGAGCTCTACGAGGAGTTCGGGAAGGGAGACAGGTGGGCCCTTTACCCCGACGTGATGCCCACTGTGCAGAGGCTTCACGAGATGGGGCTCCGTATGGGAATAGTTTCCAATTGGGACGTTCGCCTCCCCGGGCTCTGTCACCACCTGGGGCTCAGCCGCTATCTGGAGTTCGTCATCAGCTCGGCCAACCTGGGGCGCATAAAGCCGGAGGCCTCCATCTTCCGCGCCGCATTGGACCGGGTTGGCGTGCGGCCGGAGGAGGCGGTTCATGTGGG
>JACVJH010000080.1 GCA_015711895.1 Candidatus Solincola tengchongensis
GAATACAAGGAGTTCGAGCTCACCAAGCTCAAGGGGACCCTGGTGGACCTCAACGCCTTCTACCCCCTCCTCTCCGGGCACAAGGACGTCCTGGAATGGCAGTTGGAGATCCGCAAGCACAACGACGACCCCTACGACCTGGACGAGCTGCACCTGCACGTAGCCCCTGCGGAAGGAATCTCCAGGAAATACCTGGAAAAGGAATTGTATGAGCTCCTGCAGAGGGAGGTGGAGATCGCCCCCACCCGGATCGTCTTCCACAGCCTTCCCCGCCTCCTGCAGAGGTTGGGCCTGGAGACCAAGGGACGCGAGAAGCGCTTTCTGGACATGAGGCCGGGGTCCCCGGATTTCCGGAAGGCGGCGGGGCTGGAGGGCGGCGAGGAGGAACCCGAGGAATATCAGGTGCCGCTGGCCTTCGAAGAGGACGAAGAGGAGGAAGGCGGCGAAGAATGACCGGGAACGGTTGCCTCTCCCCGGCCCTCCCCGGACGGAGTTGATCGCCGGTAGCGGAGACCATCCATTCCCGGAGCGGCGGTTCATGATGAAGAGGCGCACGAGGAGGTCGAGATGATCGTCCTGGCCATCGACCAGGGGACCACGGGGACCAAATGCATCTGTTTCGACCGCGACCAGCGAGTGGTGTCCAGCCACTCCCAGGAATTCCCACAATATTTTCCCCGCCCCGGATGGGTGGAGCACGACGCGGAGGAGATATGGGAATGCACCCTCGATTCCGCCCGCCGCGCCCTGGAAGGGGCGGGGATCTCTCCCGGAGAGGTGGCCGCAGTGGGCATAACCAATCAGAGGGAGACGACGGTCATCTGGGACCGGGAGAGCGGGAAACCGGTGCGCAAGGCCATCGTCTGGCAGTGCCGCCGCAGCGCCGACATCTGTTCCCGCTGCCGGGAGCAGGGGCTGGAGGACGAGGTGCATCGCAAGACCGGCCTCGTGCTGGACCCTTACTTCTCGGGCACCAAGCTGACCTGGGTCATGGAGCACGAGCCGGAGATAGCACGCCGCGCCCAGGCCGGCGAGCTGTGCTTCGGCACCGTCGACTCCTGGCTTCTCTACCGCCTCACCGGGGGCCGGGTGCACGCCACCGACGCTTCCAACGCCAGCCGCACCCTGCTCTTCAACCTCCATGACCTGGCCTGGGATGAGGAGCTGGCGCGCATCTTCCGGGTGCCCATGTCCATGCTCCCGGAGGTCAGGGACTCCAGCGGCGTGTTCGGGGAGACCGACCCCGCTTCTTTCCTGGGGATCACCGCTCCCGTGGCGGGTATCGCCGGGGACCAGCAGGCGGCCCTCTTCGGCCAGGCCTGCTTCCGGCCGGGGATGACCAAGAACACCTACGGCACGGGGAGTTTCGTCCTCATGAACACCGGCGACAAACCCACGCTCTCCTCCCGGGGCCTCCTCACCACCGTGGCCTGGAGCATAGGCGGAAAGGCCACCTACGCGCTGGAGGGCTCCATCTTCATCACCGGGGCGGCGGTAAACTGGCTGCGCGACGGCCTGCAGATAATCTCCGATGTGGCGGAGGTCGATGAGCTGGCCTCCCAGGTGGAGGACACCGGCGGGGTCTACTTCGTGCCCGCCTTCGTGGGCCTGGGAGCCCCCTACTGGAATCCGCGTGCCCGAGCCCTGCTCATCGGCATGACCCGTGGCACCACGCGGGCTCACGTCGCCCGGGCGGTCATCGAGTCCATGGCTCTCCAGACCTGCGATGTGGTGGAGGCCATGGTGGAGGAGACGGGAATACCCCTGAAGGAACTGCGCGTGGACGGCGGGGCCAGCGTCATGGACATGCTCCTGCAGTACCAGGCCGACCTCCTGGGAGTGCCCGTGCGCCGCCCCGTCGTCCCGGAGACCACCTCGCTGGGGGCGGCGCTCCTCGCCGGCCTGGCCACCGGCGTATGGAAGGACCTGGAAGAGATAGAGGAGCGCTGGCAAGTGGACCGGGAGGCCCTTCCCGATTCCTCGGCGGCGGAGCGGGCGCGTGAGATGCGCCAATACTGGAAACGCGCCGTGGAGCGCAGCCTGGACTGGGCTCTGGAGGAATGAAGAGCCGGCAGAGGGCCTGTGCCGGAGGCGTCCGGGGCGGAAGCGCCGCCCTTGTCGTATCCGGGAGCGCGATGCGAAAACACTCCCGGGCCGGATGGCGAGGGGATCGATGCCCGCAGGGTCGTGCGCGGAAGAAGATCACGCGATACCCCCATGGGCGCGATTCGGGGGATTGAAGTCCGTCCCGCCCGCTCTACGGACGAGCGGCGGTGAATGTCCGGGCAGCCCGGATGCGAGAATCGGAGGTGCGATCGCAAGCGCTCGCGAAACAGGAGAGGGCAACGCGAAAACCCCAAGCCGAAGACTGCGCCCGTGACCGGGCTTTTCCGATGTGTGCAAGTGGCGCCCTCCGCGGACCGCGGAGAGAGTGACGGGAGGTGAAAAATGACTGAAGAGGTCTGGCCGGACGCTCAACCCTTCCGGTTCGAGGGCGGTAAGACCGGGGTCCTCGTGGTCCACGGTTTCACCGGCTGCACCCAGAGCATGCGCCCCCTGGGGGAGGGCCTGGCGGAGGCAGGGTTCACGGTCCTCGGGCCCCGGCTCCCCGGCCACGGGACGAGCGTGGAGGACATGGCCGGGCGGAGATGGGAGGAATGGACCGGGGAAGCGGAGAAGGGCCTGCTGGAGCTGCTCGACCGCTGCGACAAGGTCTTCGTGACCGGTCTTTCCATGGGAGGCACCATAACCTGCTACCTCGGCGAGAAATACGCCGACCGGGTCTCCGGCCTCATGCCCATCAACGCCGCGGTGGCCAAGCTCAACCCGCTGATGCCCCTCACCCCACTTGCCAAGTATTTCCTGAAGACCATCCCCGGGGTGGGAAGCGACATCAAGGACCCCGACTCCAAGGAGCTCTGTTACGACAAGGTCCCGGTGCGCGCCGCGGCGGAGCTCTACGAGCTCATGAAGATCACCAAGCGAGGACTGCCCAGGATAACAGCGCCCATACTGATCTTCGCCTCCCGCGAGGACCATGTGGTGCCCACCACCAACGGACCCTATATCCTGGATCACGTGAGCTCCCCCGACAAGGAGCTGGTGTGGCTGGAGAACTCCTACCACGTGGCCACCCTGGATTACGACAAGGACCTCATCGTGAGGCGCTGCGTGGAGTTCATGCGCCGCCTGGGCGGCTGACGTCTCAACGCCATACTTTAAATCAAGTTTTATTCGGTATATTATTATTTCAAGTAACGGCGCTTAACAAGCGGTTAAAGGGCTGCCGGTAAATGGGGGTGGTAATGATGCTTTGCGCGCGCCGTGATTCCCTTTCCGTTTTTCTCGCCTCGGCGGTACTGCTCTTCTTCCTTCTCCTGCCCGCCATCTCCGGTCCGCCGAGTCTGGCCGAGGCACCGCAGGGTTGGTATCCCCAGGACTCGGGGACCTCGGTGCACCTCATGGCCGTGGAGGCGGTGGACGAGACGACCGCCTGGATCACCGGATACAACGGCACCATTCTCAAGACCACCGACGGAGGGGCCACCTGGGTGGCGCAGAACTCGGGCGTGACCTCGGAACTGCGCAGCCTCTCGGTGGTGGATGCCAGTACCGCCTGGGCGGCGGGGGATTACCTCCTCCGCACCACAAACGGCGGTGCCACCTGGTCCAAACTGAACCTGGGGAAGAACTTCTACGCCTACCACGTATGTGCGGTGAGTACCAGTGTGGTTTGGGTGGCCGGCAATTACTGGGTGGAGTCGAAAGGCGATTAACAGCGCCAGGTGCGCAAGAGCATAAACGGCGGGGTGAGTTGGACCACCTACGTCCTGCCCACAACCGAACCGATCAACGACCTGTGCGCCGTGGACGCCTCAACGGCCTGGGTGGCCTGTATGGACGGGGTCATCCTAAAGACCACCAACGGCGGGAGCGTCTGGAATAAGCTGTCAACAGAAACCGGGGACACCTTCACGGACATGGACGTCCTGAACGCCGACACGGTCTTTGCCGTCTCCGGAAACCGCGTCTACAGGACATGGGACGGGGGGATGTATTGGAACTTCTCGGAGATCGGACTGGGCTATCTCCGGGCCGTGGAAGCGGTGAGTCCCTCCACCATCTGGGCCGCGGGCGACAACGGGCTCATCGTCAAGTCCACGGACGGTGGCGGCACCTGGACCAGGCAACAGCCCCAGGACACGAATCTGCGCAACTATTACGGCATCTCCGCGGTAAACGCCGACGTGGCCTGGATCGCGGGCTCGGACGGTAAGATCCTCCACACCGTGAACGGAGGCGTGGAGCCGCCACCCGTCCCGGAAATAACCCATGTGCAACCTTATACCGTTTATCCCCTTTCGCTGGTCTCGGTCTACGGGAACACCTTCGGCCCCTTTACCTCTCCCGAGGATTACGGGAAGAACTTCTATCTCTCCCTGGACTCCGAGACGGTACCTTTTTCCAACATCCTCAAATGGGAAGACGACGAGGTGGACTTCAGGGTGCCGTCCGGGCTTCCGCCCGGGCCCGTGGAGGTGAGCGTCACCGTCAACGGGTTCAGTTCCAACAGGGAGAGCATCATCGTCCTGGAGGCCCCGACCAAGGGCTGGCGCCTCCAGGATCCTGGGGTCAACATGCCCCTTTTCTCCGTCTCCGCGGCGGACGCCGACACCGCCTGGGCTGTGGGTTACAACGGCACCATAATCAAGACCGCCGACGGCGGCAACACCTGGACGCCTCAGAACTCCGGGACCACCAAGGCCCTGCTTGCGGTCTCCGCGGCCAGCCCCCGCGTGGCCTGGGCCGGCGGCGAGGAGGTCCTCCTCCTCACCGTGGACGGCGGCGAAAGCTGGCACACGGTCTCCGCAGAACCGGGTTACTACGTTTACGACATCGCCGCCGTCGACGAGCAGAACTGCTGGGTGGTGGGAGGCGCCCCCCTACCGCAGTACATGCCGGGCCGCGGCTTCATCCTCAGGACACGAGACGGCGGAAGGAACTGGGAGCTGCAGGTGGTCAACCATACCTATACCTTCTATAGCATATCCGCCGCGGGCGACGACGCCGCCTGGGCGGCAGGGGGGGAGATGATGCTCTACGGGACTTCCGGAATCATGCTCAGGACCACCGATGGAGGTACCACCTGGACCCCCTGCGGATCCACGGACCGCAGCTGGTGGCGCATCGCCGCCTGCGATGCCAGTAACGCCATGGCCTGGGGCACGGTTCGTGACGGCAATTATCCTTTTGGCATAAGGCCGGACTGCCGGAGGACCAGGGACGGGGGAGCGACCTGGACCATCTTCAGCGATCTGCAGATGGCCAGGATCTACCTGCCCTACAGCGGCGCGGAGATGCTCGATCCTCAGACCGTCTGGATGGCGGCCTCCGGCACCTCGGCTTGGTCTCGCGATGCGGGCATCGCCAAGACGGTCGACGGTGGGGCAAGCTGGAGCTATCAACTGGACGAAAATTACGGTTACCCCACCATTCCGGCAATCGACGTCAGCGCCGTGGACCGGGACACGGCCTGGGCGGTGGGCGGCTACTACCTCCTGCACACCACGGACGGGGGATACGCCGGCCCGGCCCCGGTCATCGACTCCATCTCTCCCACATCGGGCGGGGCATATGAGGTGGTGACCGTCGAGGGCAGCAACTTCAGGGAGAGGTTGACGGTCCTTTTCGGGGACAAGCCCGCCTCCGTGGAGTCCCGGACGGACACCCGCATAGTGTGCCGGGCCCCGGAGATAGGCGCGTCCGACCTGCGGGTCCCCGTGACCGTAACCACTCCCAACGGCACCTCCAACCCGGCCTACTTCAGTTACGGGAGGGGCTTCACAGTTCTGTCCATCGAGCCCAACCAGGGTTCCCAGCTCTCCTTCCAGGTCACGGCGAGCATAAGGGGGACCGGCTTCCTCCCCGGGGCCACGGTCCGGCTGGAGAAGGGAGCGGCGGTGATCGACGCCATTGGCGCCAACGTGGTCTCCATGGAGCGCATCGACTGCGTACTGCCGCTCTGGGGAGCGGAGCCGGGAACCTACGACGTGGTGGTGAAAAACCCCGACGGCAGCGAGGCCAGGTTGGCGGGCGGCTTCACGGTGACCTCGGCCTGCGGCCAGGGCGGAGGCGCAGCGGCCCTCCTGGCGGGCGCTTCACTTGGGCTGCTCTCACTCGCCGGTTCCCGCTGCCGGCGCCGGAGGAGAGAGGCTTAGAGCACCTGCATAGATTGAAGGCGTCGCAAACGGGAAAAGGCACCCGGGGACGGGTATCTGATCTGCGATGATCTGAGGATTCGGCCAAGCAATAAGCCTTGCAAGAAAGGCACAAGGCGGTCACGCACCGCTCCGAATCCGTCGTCGGTGCATGCCTACCTGCGCCTTATATTTTTATATGCATCTCCACCGGTAACACGGCTCCCCCGCTACTCCTGGGCCGTCATATCTTAAAAATGAGATCTCTGCGTATGTTCGCTTGAACAGGCACCACGCCCGCCGAGTCGGCGTCTGCCGGGAAACGGCCTTGAAAGCTTGTAATCGCGGCAGCATCGTGAAATAATTTGACATCAATGATTGATAAATATTAAATATTTATAATATAAATAATATTTATGAATGTTTATGATTTCTATGTGATACTGTTCGACTCTACTCACCAGGCGCTGAGGGCGGAGGCGGCCCTCAAGGAGGCCGGCATACCGCACGCGGTAGTAAACACCCCCAGGGAGTTCAGCGTGGACTGCGGGATATCCCTGCGCATAGGGACCGAGGCCGAGGAGGCGGCGCGCGCCGCCCTACAGGAGGCCGGAGTGGTCTTCGCGGGCATCGTTCCCTACCGGACGCGGAGCGGGAAACGCGGTGGTCCTTGACCTGACCGCCCTTCAGGTGTCGAGTTGCCGAAGGAAGCGTCACGCGAAAAGGAGGTCGGTGATGTCCGATTATCGTGAGATGTGGGAGAAACTGGGGCTGGACCTGCAGGCCCACGACGGCCTTCTGGAGATACTTCCGCCCCTCTACCGGGAAACCATCTTGAGCCAGGAGAACCGGCCTAAAGGCATGGAGTATTTCGACTTCGTCTTCTCCGAGATCCACGGACTGAGGGTCAAGGAGCTGGTCGACCACCGTGCGCAGGGCGGCCTGGTGGTCGGGACCTTCTGCACCTATGTACCGGAGGAACTGATCATCGCCGCGGGTGGGATATGCGTGGGCCTTTGTGCGGGAGCCCAGGTGGCCGAGGAGGCAACGGAGCAGTACCTCCCCCGCAATCTCTGCGCCCTCATCAAGTCATCACTGGGATTCAAGCTGGCCAAGGTGTGCCCCTATATCGAGTCCTGCGACCTGCTGGTGGGCGAGACGACCTGCGACGGGAAGAAAAAATACTATGAGATACTGGGGCAGTTCCAGCCGGTGCACGTCATGGAGCTTCCCCAGCGGAAGGACGACGTGGACCGCGCCCTATGGAGGTCGGAGGTAAGGCGCCTTGCGGAGCGGCTTGAAGAGCTTGCCGGGAGGAAAATAGAACCCGAGTCCCTGCGCGAGGCCATAAAGGTGGTCAACGAGAAACGCCGGGCCCTCCTGCGTCTGGCCGAGCTCCGCAAGAGCGACCCGCCCGTGATCTCCGGCAGAGACGCCCTGCTCATCAACCAGATCGCGTTCTACGACGATCCGAAACGCCTTGCGGAGAAGGTCAACGCCCTTTGTGACGAGCTGGAGGAGAGGAGGGAAAAGGGGATTGCCATAGGTGGAGCGCACCGTCCCCGATTGCTCCTCTCCGGTTGCCCTATGGCCATTCCCAACTGGAAACTGCCCGCCATCATCGAGACCTCCGGAGCCTTGGTGGCCATGGACGAGATGTGCACCGGCATCCGCTACTTCAGGCACCTGGTGAGCGAGGAAGCCGCCGATCTCGAGGGCATGCTGGACGCCATAGCCGATCGCTACCTGCGCATCGACTGTGCCGTCTTCACGCCCAATCGGGAGAGGATCGAACACATCAAGGAGCTGGTCGGCGATTATTCCATCGACGCGGTGGTCTATTACGCCCTGCAGTTCTGCGACCCCTACACCGTGGAGGCTTTCCTGATCAGCCAAGAGCTGGAAAAGGAGGGCATTCCCTTCCTCTACCTTGAGACCGACTACAGCACGGAGGACGTCGGGCAGCTCTCCACCCGCGTTCAGGCCTTGGTGGAGATGCTCACGTCCGGGTAGAAGAAGGGGCCCGCAAATACATATACCCTCCCACCGCGTGGATTGCGGCGGGAAGGCCATAAACCCTGCGGCGAAGGCGGAGGCAAGGAGGGAAGCCCGTTCAATCGGGTTACGTTTCTGCAGCCCGGTCGTTTCGTCCGGGTACGCGGCCGGAGAACAGGGGCCCCGAAAACCGTGCATGAAAACCTGTGCCTTGGAGGACCGCAGGGGAGCTGCCTCGAAAAGCGGTCTATTATCGTCCTTTCGGCGGGATGCACCGCTCCCTGGCCTTGCTATAAAATACCTTCTCGAGGCTTCTCGAGGTGGGACCGTTCCCGCCTGCGGGCGAAGAAACACGGACCCCGACGTGGCCAATCCGGCGCGAGGGGCCATATCCACGCGCGCATGCCGGTAACCGTCAGCCGGACGCGTCAACCTACGTCAGGCCTATGGCTCGGGAAGGAGGGAGGGCATTGAAGGTCGCCGGTCTGGACATAGGGTCAAGGACCATAGCCCTGGTGGAGATGGACGACGGGGAGATATCCTTCAGCGAGGTGGTGGACACCACCTTCGATCCCCTGGAACAGTGTCGCCGTCTTCTCGACGCGCGTCGTTTCGACCTCCTGGTAGCCACCGGTTACGGGCGCCACCTGGCCCAGGCCAATTTCGCCCACCAGGCGATAACGGAGATAAAGGCCTTCGCCCTGGGATGCCATCACTTCTTCCCGGAATGCCGCACCATCCTGGACATCGGAGGACAGGACACCAAGGCCATCTCCGTCGGACCGGGAGGCAAGGTAGTGGATTTCCAGATGAACGACCGCTGCGCGGCGGGGACGGGTAAGTTCCTCGAGGTGATGGCCTCCGCTCTGGGGTTGTCCCTGCACGAGCTGGGCGTGGTGGCCATGGAGGCGGAGGGGGAGGTAAAGATCTCCAGCATGTGCACCGTCTTCGCCGAGTCCGAGGTCACCGGGCTCATCGCCAGGGGGACTCCCCGCCCGCTCATAGCCCGCGGACTGCATGAGGCGGTCTGTGACCGGGCCGCCGCCCTCCTCAAAAGGGTAGGCGTGCAACGAGAGTTGGTCTTCGCCGGTGGCGTGGCGCGCAACCCCTGCCTGAAGGCCCTTCTGGAAGAGCGCCTGGGGTTGCCCCTCCTGGTGCCCGAAGACCCCCAGATAGTGGGAGCCCTCGGCGCCGCTCTCTCAGCGATGGGGGAAAATTAAGGACCCCCCGGGCGGCAATCCCGGGCTCTTAAGACAGGAGGCTGCGGAGGGAACGGAGCATCTCCTCTCCGCTCTCCCGTTCGAGAGACGAGGCGTCCAGGAGCACGCCGGCGGCTCCGTCGCGCAGCGCCCGTCCGGCCACCTCCAGAGGGTCCGCCCCACCGTGTGTTTCACCCAGCGAGACCAGAACGGGTACGGGGCACCCCCTCACCGCCTCCGTGAGGTCCCCGCCCTTCACCGGATACCTCAGGACCACCACGTCGGCCCCCAGCTCGGCGGCCACCCGCGCCGTGACCGCCAGCGCCTCCTCCTCGCTGAGGCCCGCGCTCCCCCGCAGGGCCACCATGGCCTCCAACACTATGGGGACGCCCCAGCGGTCGCAGGCATCCGAGAGGGCGCTCACCGCCTGGATGAACTCCCCCTCCAGCTCATGCCCGAACTTCACCGCCGCGGCCACGCCGTCGGCTCCCCAGCGCAGGGCCTCCTCCACCCCGCTTATCAGCCGGTCCCGGAACTCGCGCGCACCTTCAAGCACCGTGAACCCACCGCTCACGCGCATCACCAGGCCCGGCTGCGAGGGGGTCTCCGGCAACCCGTGGCGGAACATGCCCCGGGTCATGAGCAAGGAATCCGGTGAACCCCCCATGACCAGTCGGACAGCCTCCTGCGGTCGTGCGAGCAGGCCCACCGGACCCACCACCGCCGCCTGGTCCAGGGCGACCATAAGGGTGCCACCACCGCCGCCCAATATGCGCCGCAGCCTCACTTCTTTCCCGGTCGACATCTTCCTTCTCACCTCCCGGGCTCCCGTGCATCGTGCCCGCGTAAACGCCTCGGCCTCATCCTCCGGCTTTCACCGGTACGGCCTCCGCCTGAACCTACGCATCTCCCGCCCCCCGCGCGGCCATGACAACGATTATACACACGATGGCCTACGGTCGCGTCTAATGCGGGACATAAGGGGTTCGGGGTCTCATCCCCCCGTGTACCCCTCGGCGAAGAAGCGACGCTGGTAGGGGCCCTCCTGGGCCGTGCAGTTGGTCCCCCCGGAGCGGTCTTTGTAATAGAAGTACATGGAACGCTCCATGAACAGGGGGAGATCGGAATCCATGCGCGTGGCGAAGGAACAGGCGCCCATCCCCGCTATCTCGTCCACGCAGAGGCTCATCCGCGAACGGGCCGGGACCTCCAGGCCCACACTCACCGTGGAGGAATCCTCTCTGCAGAACTCCAGCCGTACCTCCGCCGCCTCGGGGTTGGGGTTGGCCAGGAGTATCCAGGTGTCGAAGGAATCCCCGGTGTAGCCCTCGGCCAGGAAGAGGTGGGTGGAAGGGTTTTCCACAGCTGCCGAGCAGTGGCCGCCGCGCCGCCCGAAATAGTCGAAGTACATGGCCCGCTCCGCGGCCACAGGCACGCCGTTCAGAGAAAGGTAGCTGATGCCCACGCTGCCCTCAGGAAGGCCCGCCACCCCGTTGACCCAGACCGTGAACCGGCTGCGCGGCGGGAGGGAGTAGTTCACCTTCACCGGGGCATGGCCCTCCGGGAGGTAGTCCACCTCCACTTGGGCCTCGACGTCACCCGGGTTGACCATCAAGAGCCAGGTGTGGAACCCGCGGCCCGTGTATCCCTCCGCGAAATAACCCCTTGGGGAGGGCTGGCTCAGGCCCTCGCTGGCGTGCCCGTCATCCGCCCAGTCCCCGTAATCGAAGTACATGGCCCGCTCGGCGATCACCCCGGGCGCTGGCGCCTCCACCTCCATGGAGAGCTCGTCGTAGGCATAGAGGTCGTCGACGGGCAGCGTGAAGCGGCTGTGCGGCGCCAGCCGGTAATCCCTGGTCTCCGGTTCCCGACCGGAGCGCAGGAACCTCACGCTCACGGGCTGGGTGTACTCGCCGGGGTTGTAGAGGAGGAGCCAAGTGTCGAAGCGGTCGTTGTAGGGGCCTCCCACCACCCTTCTGCCCCAGGCAAAATGGGTCCTCCAGTAATCGTTGTTCTCCAGGCAGTCGAAGGCCACTCCTCCGTTGGAGCCGCCGGAATGGATGAAGATCCCGTTTCCGACGTACATGCCCGCGTGTCCTATGTGCCCCTCGGGATTATCGTCGGCGTTCTCGTAGAAGAAGATGGCGTCCCCCGCCGGCAGTGCCTGTCGGGACACGAAGAGGTAACGGTTGTCCCTGGCCTGGTCGTCTGCCACCCGCTGCATGGGGTAACCCATGCGAATGGACAGGGTGTTGTAGACGAAGCCCGAGCAGTCGAACCCGCCCTCCGATTCCCTTTCCCCGCCGTAGACGTAGGGACATCCCAAGCGCTCGAAGGCGAAGGCCACTGCCTGGCGCTGGGACTCGGTGGCGGCGGGGAGCTTACACCTGGAGGTGGAAAGGGAATCCCTCACGTACCATGGCCTCCAGCTCTCCATGTGGTCAAGGCGGTAGAGGGTATAGGCCATCTCTCCCCGGGGGTAGGCCTGCCCAGGCCAGACGCGGCTATAGCGGTACTTGCAGCGCAACCCCATGAAGACGGCCATCGCGCCTCCATACCAGGGACTGCCTCCGGTCAGCACGTCCACGTTGGAGGCTACATCCCCCATTCCCGCTCCAGCGGCCACCCCTGCGGCTACGCGCTCGAAGGCGGTTCCCTGCGATGGCTGGAATGAGCCGTCGGGAAGGCGATCCATGAGCCCGTACTTGACCGCCAGGTTGGCCCAGATGAAATCGGGATGGGAGGGCGGGAGGTCGGTGAAGGTGACCGCGGGGTCGGCGCTCTCTCCGGCGTGCCCGAATACGCTCACCAGCGCCCTGGCGCAGTCTATGCGCGAGAGGGCCTCCTCCGGATGGAAGCCCCCGTCCGGGAAGCCCTGCATGTAACCCCTCTGGGCGGCGTATTCCACCGCCTGCCGTATTTCCTCTGGCTGTCCAGAGAGGTCGTTAAAGCCCTGGGCCAAAGCCTTCCCCGCCGCCGCGGGGAAGAGGGATAGGACGAGCAGGAAGAGGAGCGGTAAAAGGGCCGCTGTGCGGAAAGGTGCCCTCCCACCTCGCCGCAAGGTTCTGACGTGCCGCATCAAGCGGCGCTCCCGGGCTCCCGCAACCCGGAACCGCAAGGCCCTCCACGCCGAGGAAACGTGATGAACTTCCCGCCCCGACCGGAGATCTTCATATCTTCCGGGCCCGGTTCCTCCAGGACCAAAGCTCCCGCTGCTCTCCGCCTGCATAATCTTTCCTCCGCCCCGCACTATTTATCACGCCATCTCGAGCCGTCAGTCCACATGTGCTCTCCATGCTTGAATCGTCTACCGGACCGTGGGCCTTTAACCATGCCTCAATCCTCGGTCTGAGACTTCACCCTGCAAGCCCGCGGCCTTAAGACCATAAGAAAGACTCACAGGATTCGTCGGCATTCCACGTCCCGTCCCGGATCTCACCATTGTCCGACATTTCCCACCATCCCGAGTCCTCGACCTGCAGCAAGATGCCGGCAGCCTAAAATGAACGGTGAGAGTGGAGCTGCCCAGGGTTTCGCCCGGCTCCATCCCAAACGGCAAACCAAGTCATCGCTCCGGACGGACGAGTTCCGTGGCTATGCACCGCCACGCTCACCCCGCC
>MU158590.1:0-5592 GCA_015711895.1 Candidatus Solincola tengchongensis
CTCCAGAAGCTTGGAGAGCAGGCCCCTGTGTTCCCGGAATCGGGAGCGCACCACAGCCCTGAGGGCCCCCGCGACCACCTCGCGGTGGGAGAGGAGCTGGGCCAGCATGTAGAGGCGTGGGTCCCTGGCTTCAAGCTTTCTCATGAACTCCGACCTGGTCTGCACGGACATCACACACCCCCTTGTCAGGTGTTCTCCGGGTCCAGAACCGCTCTTTCGGTATGGTGTTCCTCAGACCTCGAGAGCTCGTCAACTCCGGTGGGAACGTTCTATCCGGGAGGGACCTCCCGGCTTCCGGCGCCATATCGCAGAAAGACAAGCGACACCATCATTTTCTCCGGCGGGATGACGAGCACTATACTTCATACCCCGGAAATGTAGGCCGTAAACCGGGTTCCCGTTCCGGGCCGGAGAACAAGGCCGTTCACCGGAAACGCCCCTCGAAAGGAAGCGCCGACCCTTGGCGACCTACCGTGCCATCGTTGAACGAGCGCCTGAAAGGCGTTATCCGCAGCAGCCCTGATGCCTCCCCGGAGTTCCGCGGCACATTCCGCTTCTCGAACACCTCTGGACGGCGGTCCCCTCACCGCCCTCGGTTTTTCGCGGCTTCTCCCTAAACGCCACGCTCCGGCCCTGGGACGATGAGGATTTACCTCCAAATACCCCGGGAGGTATCAAAATTCAAGACCTGACCCCGTCAGGGCATCTCCTGCCAGGTCTTGCCTCCCTTGCGCCAGGTGATGCGGGGGAGCTCCCGCTTGACCATGGAATCGGCGTTCACCCGCGGATAACCCAGGACGATGGCCGAGACGGGCACGTAGGGCCATTTTATGCCCAGGTACCGTCTGAGATGGGGCAGCATCTTGGCTCCCACGGCGGCGAATCCCATCCAGCAGGTCACCAGCCCCAGGGAGTGCGCAGCCAGGACCATGTTCTGGCCGCAGATGCCGATGTCCAGGTCCATGTTGTTGATGCCCCTCTTGTCTCCCAGGAGGTAGATCAGGCATGGCGCGCCCAGGAAGACGTCCTTGGGCTTGAGGATGGCCTTGCCCCCGGTGATGGCCCTCTCGTCCATGAGTGGGGGAGCGGCGATGGCCCCCAAGGACAACAGGCCCCTCACCAGGCGGTTCCTCTTTCCGTAGAAGTAGAGGCGGACCAGGAGGCGGTAGAGGGGGTCGATCATGTCCGCTATCTTGTCCATCTCCTCCCGGTCGTTGATTATGATGAAGCTCCAGGGCTGGTTGTTGCCGTGGGAGGGGGCGAAGCGCCCCGCCTCTATCACCCGGCGCACCAGTTCGTCGGGCACGGGTTTCTTGGAGAAGATGCGGTTGCTGCGCCGCTTGTAGATGACCTCCTCCACCGGGGTCAGCCCCTCTATCCCCTCCACCTCGGGTATCCTGGGATATCCGTCGTCGGGATGGAGGAGCATGGTCTTGAAGAGGCCCTTCTCCACGTTGTAGAACCCCTTCATCTGGATGGCGTCCTTCTCACAGTGGGCCACGCAGGCGGAGCAGGACATGCACACCACGCCCTCGACCATGCGCGCCTTTCCCTCCACCACCTCCAGGCAGGCGCAGGGGCAAGCCTGCACGCAGTTCCCGCAACCCGTGCACTTCTCCTCGTCCACGATTATCTGCGAAAGCGTCCACACCTCAGGGTGGGCGGGCAGATAGGTGTAGGAATATTTATCCAGTACCAATCCCCTCTACCTCCTTCCTCCTCGTGTTCGCTCGGCGGGCTCAACTCTTTTCATGGGCTCGTCTCTTTCCGTGGACATTCCCGGCCGAACGACTCACCTTTTAGAATCTTCACCGCCTCTCGCTCCAGCGGTCCCCGCTGCGGGTCCCGCCCCGAGCCCGGCTTTCGCGGCTGCGGAACTCATGCCCCCCGTTCCGCCATGTCCAGCAGGCGCAGGAGTTGCTCCTCCTCGGGGCGAGGGAACATCTGGCAGTATTTAGCATCCCGCATCAGCCTCTCCATGCCGTAGTCCCGCATGTAGCCGTACCCGCCGTGGATCTGCACGGCGTCCCGGTGCGCGCCGTAGGAGTTGGCCACCGCCCCGCGCCAGGCGATGACCGCCGGCCCGAGCTCCTCGATCCCGCAGGCGCGGCGGATGATCGCCCGGCCCTCCTCCATGGCGCAGAGCATGCGGGCCAGCATGAGGCGCATGGCCTGGTGCTCGATGATGATCTTTCCCGCCTGGTAGCGCTGGCGCGCGTAGTCGTAGGCCTTCTGGAAGGACTTGCGCACGATGCCGTTGGCTATGGCCGCCAGGCCCAGGTAGAGCGTCCTCTCCGTGGCCTCCAGCGCCTCTTTCCCGGATTTATCCAGTACGTAAACGGGCTCGGCGCCCTTCATCTCCAGGGTGGCGAAGTTGCTCACCCTCCACCCCAGGGGGTAGGGGTCGATGTGCGTCTCCACGCCCTCCGTCCCCGTCCTCACGTAGGCGGCCGTCCGCCCGTCCCCGGAGCTCGCGAAGAGGAGCGCCACGGTCCCCTCCAGGACGTTGAAGACGAAGGGGGCGCGCCCCTGGAGCCTCCCTTCCCCCAGGGATACCTCCCCGGCGGTGGCCACGGTGCACAGGGGCCGCCCTTTGGTAAACTCTTCCACCAGGTCCTTGCGCTCTACGTAGCCCATGGACAACAGGGCGGCGTTGTGGAAGAGCAGAGCCGCGGCGAAGCCCGCGCATTCCACGGCGCTCTCCTCCAGGGCCACGCACAGGGAATAGAGGTCCACTCCCTCGCCTCCCAGCTGTTCCGGCACCAGGGCGGCCAGCATCCCCATCTCCCCGGCCCTCTCCACCGCCTTCCAGAGGAGCGGCGAGTCCACGGTGTTCTCCAGGTCGTCGGCCACGGGGGCCAGCTCGGCGGAGGCGAAGTTGAGGGCATTGCTCCTCAACACCGCGTACTGCTTGGACTCCTTGGCCCAGGGCTCCCCGATCATGCCATCACCCCCTTCTTGAACGGGCGGGGGACTTCCACCCGCAGGGTCTCCTCGAAGCGTATGTTGTTCACCACCAGGCGGTTGAGCTGGTTGGTGCCCTCGTAGATCTGTGTGAGCTTGGCGTCCCGGTAGCACTTCTCCACCCAGCGTCGCTCCTCGGAATCCTCCGGCCCCATGAGGTTGAGTGCCCGAGAGCACAGCTCCATGGCGTTGTCCGCGCAGGAGAACTTGGCCAGGGACGCCGTTTCCAGGAGCTGGGTCATGTCCTCGTCCCTGAGGTAATAACGGAGGACGGCGTTGATCATGGCCTTCCCGTAGTAGGAGTTCAGGAAGTTGCGCATGAGCGACATGGTGCGCAGCGAGGACGGCAAGCCGAGGGTCAGGTTCATTATCGGGTTGTCCAAGGCCTTTCCGAAGATGGCGTCCCCCAGCATGGCGTTGTTCATGTAAAGCCCCCGGTTCTCCTGGACCATCCCCCACATGTCCGCCAGGTTCATGCGGATGCGGTCCTCATCGATGGGGCGCTTGCCGTTGCGCTTCGTCCGGGCCCAGGCCAGGAAGTGCTGTAGCGCTCCCCTGGCGATGCCGGTGGCGATGGATCCCACCGGGCCCCGGGAGGCGGCCATGATCATGAGGATGCCGTTGCCCATGCCGTCGCCTTCGTAGCCCAGGACATGGGAGTCGGGGACGAAGACGTCCTCGAAGAGGAGCTCGGCGGCGTGGCTGGCGCGCTGCCCCATCTTGAGCTCCACCCGCGGGGTGGAAAACCCTTCCATATCCCTCTCCACCAGGAAGGTGGTCCAGGTCTGGAGGGGGCGGTTGCGGTCCAGGGCGGCGCACACGGTGAAGTACTTGGCCTCGCTCCCGTCGGAGATGAAGCACTTCCGCCCGTTTAACACATAGCCCCCTTTGACCTTCTTGGCCTCCAGGGAGAGCTTGGCCCTCTCCAGGTACTCCGGCTCCTCCACGTCTGTCCCCGCGGAGGGCTCGGTGATGGCGTAGGCCATGGTCACCGGCTGCCTCTTGAGCTCCCCCTCCACTATCTCCTTGAGCACCGTGTCCCAATGGGCCATGGCTCCGGAGGTTATCACCGGCGCCACCCCCAGGCTGTGGGCCCCCACGGCCAAGGCGATGCCCGAGCACCCCGAGCACAGCTCGTCCATGAGCAGGGAGGTGTTGGTGACCATGAACTCACCGGCGATTCCGCCCAGCTGTTTGGGGATGAAGATGGAGAGGAAACGGTATTTGCAGGCCTCGCGCATTATCTCCCAGTCGAAGTACTCCGGCTCCCTCTCCATGCGCATGTCCAGCTCCAGGGCCCGGGGCACGGCGAAGGTACGGTTGAACTCCTCCGCCTTCTCCACGATGTCGATGGTCTCGCGGATGCCCCTCTTCCGCCCGCTCTCCCAGAGCATGCGCAGGATGGGAAAGTCGCGGAAGAGCCTCTTCCCCGTCTCGCTCAACTCCTGACCGATCATCTCTCCCCCTTCCTTTCCGGGTTACCTTTCCGCAGCCCGACCGACATAAAAAGGATACGAACGAACACCCTTAGACCCACTCTCACGCGCTCCCCCTAATCGCCGCGCGGTAGTCCCGCTTCCGGTCCCGCCCGCACCGCAAGATCGGGCGACATCCACCGCGGTAAAGCGGAAGCCCCCTCCCCCGCAGCGCCCGCCATCAGGCCTGGTAGTCCTCCAGCCTGTACACGTTCTCCGCCTCCGGCGAGAACTGGTCCCTGAGCACCCGGTCCAGGTACTTCTCCGAGGCGCTCTTGGGAATCTCCTCCACCACCTGGATGTAGCTGGGGACGGCGTTCCTCTCCAGGCCCTCGAGGGCCTTCTTGAAGATGGAGGCCGGGTCTATGCTCCGCCCCTCGAAGGGGGCCACGGCGGCCACCAGGTCGCTCTCCCCCGGGGCCCCCGAGGCGGCGGGGATTCCGTACACGCAGACCTCGGAGACGTCGGGATGCTCGCCGATGACCTTCTCCACATAGGAGGGGATGATGAACTCCCCCTGGCGGCGCAGGCCGCCCCCCTCCTTCCGGTAGTCGAAGAAGAGCCAGCCCTCCTCGTCCCGGTGCACCATGTCCCCGGTGCGCAGCCAGCCGCCCCGCGTCTTCTTCTCCGAATCTTCCGGGCGGCCGTGGTACTCCACCTCCGGCTTCTGGTTCACGGCGCGCATGAGCAGCTCGCCGGTCACCCCGGGGGGCACCTCGTTGTCGTGCTCGGCCACTATCTTGTACTCCATGAGCCCCTCGATGGGCTTGCCGAAGGAACCGATGGGCCCCTGGCCGATGGGCTTGTAGGCGAAGCCCCCCTCCACTGCCCCGTACCACTCCAGGATCTTGACGTTGAAGCGCTTCTCGAAGTCCTCCCAGATGGCGATGGGAGTACCCGCGGAGATGACCACCTCCACGGGGTTGTCCGCGTCGTCCGGCCGCGGAGGCTCGTTGTAGATGCCGGACATCATCCCTCCCAGCAGGGAGAAGGTCGTGCACCCGTAACGACGGCAGATGTCCCAGATGCGGCTCTTGGTGAAGCGCTGGCTGATGACGGCGCGGATGCCCAGGGCGATGGCGGACATGAGGGTCACCGCCTGGGCGTTGCCGTGGGTCAGGGAGAGGCCGGTGTAGAGGATGGAATCCTCCTT
>MU158590.1:5602-7195 GCA_015711895.1 Candidatus Solincola tengchongensis
GTACCCCCAGACCATCTTGGCCAGCGCGGTGTACATCAGGGTGCGGGTGGCCTTGACCACCACTCCCTTGGGGTTCCCGGTGACCCCCGAGGTGTAGATTATCTCCATGGGGAGCGTGGGATCGTCAACCCGGTCCTCCAGCTCGTAGATGTCCGGCCCGTCCACCAGCTCGTTGATGGTGGGGTACTTGGTTGCCAGGGAGAGGTCGGCGTCGGGTTTGAGGTTCAGCCAGATGCGCTCTATCCCCGGGATGTCCTTGACCAGGGCCTCCACTTCCGGGAGAAGGTCCGCGGTGGTGACCACCGCCTTGGCCTTGCAGTCCCCCAGCATGTAGGCCAGCTTCTCGCCCTTGGAACGGGGGTCTATGGGGACGAAGACAAAGCCCAGGAGGTTGGTGGCCCCCATGAGATAGACCATCTCCGGATGGTTGCGCATCACCGTGGCCACTACGTCCCCCTTGCCGATGCCGCTCTCCCGCAGGCCTTTGGCCACCTTGAAGGTGTTGGTCACCAGTTGGCGGTAGGTAAGCGGCTCGTCCCGGTAGAGGCCCCCGTTCTCGAAGATGAGCCCCACGAACTCGGGCTTCTCCTCCATACGCATCTCCAGCTGGTGGAACATGAGCGCCGGATTCTTCTCGGACATGGTCACCACCTCATCCTTTCCGCCCTCTCGCCTCCATGACATGCTAACCAAGCCATCTTTCCGCCTACTGCACCCGGAAACCCGCCGGGCAAGGCCGTACAAAACGGGTATGGCGGATGATCAACGCCTTCCATCATCTCTCATGCCGGAAGATGACACCCCTCGATTGCGTCCACCCGGAAAGCCGCTACCTGCACCCCGATACGGAAAGCCCTCCGCGAACACGGACGTGGGTTCACGGCCGTCCGCCCATGTCCATGTCCGCAACCCTCATATACCGGGTCCGTAAACCCCGTTCCGGCCGGCAGGACATCCCTTCTGACCTCACGGCAGGGCCTCAGAAAAACGACCACCGTCCGTCATCGCCGTGGTTGACCAGCCTTTGGTTCTCTCCCTACCTGAAGGGACCATCCGGACGCAGCCCCCGCGAAGAGGTCCCCATAAGGAGATTCTAACCGCTCTGTGATCTCCCCGCTAACCCGGTTACCCGAATCCTCTTGTTTACATACTCGAGTATGTTAATATTTTTTTAATATCATCGACCTTGACTGTCAAGCGGAGAACGGAAAAAAGAGCGCCCACCAGGGTGGAGCTACCGCGCATCCCGGTGGTCGTCCCGCAGCTCAATCGGGGGACGGATAGCATAAACGCCCTCCTGGTGGGATGCACAGAAAGCCCGTCGGGGAAGCGGTGGGCATTCCCGCATGGGCGAGGCACCGAGGTACATCGCCCAGAAGGGGAGGCGCTCCGCGACGGCGGCCTCCGCCGGGGAGACCGTACTGCCCGTGCTTAACCCCGCCGCTTTCGCAAGGGAAGGAAGAAGGCGAGGGCGAAGAGCCCACCGGAGGCGGCAAGCCTGATCCGGAAAGCGTCATGACCGATGCCCGCCTCCAGCGGGGAGCGCACGGCGGCGACGGATAAAGGGAGGTAAGCTCAAGCCGTGAAGGAGGG
>MU158590.1:7205-19965 GCA_015711895.1 Candidatus Solincola tengchongensis
GGGGTTGCGCACCCGCCGGCGCATCTACAAGACGGCCATCGACCTCTTCGCCCGCAAGGGCTACGAGAACGTCAGTGTGGACGAGATCTGCCGCCGGCTGGGGATGACCAAGGGCGCCTTCTACGCCCATTTCCGCTCCAAGGACCAGATCATCCTGGAGGAGTTCATGAACATGGACCGCCACTACGCGGTGGTGGCGGAGAACCTCCCCTCCGAGGCGAGCAGTCTGGAAAAACTGCGCATCTTCAACAGGGAGGCCATCCGGCTCATGTCCGACCTGGGGGTGACCCTCATGAAGGTCCTCTACCACTCGCAGATCGCTCCCCACATGCGGGAGCCGTACCTGGTCAACCCGGGACGGAACCTCTACCGCATAACCGACCAGCTCATCCGGGAGGGGCAGGAGCGAGGGGAGATCCGCTCCGACCTTCCCTCCCAGGAACTGGCCACGGTGCTCATCAACGCCTTCCGCGGCCAGCTCTACCACTGGTGCCTCACGAACGGTTCCTTCGACCTCCAGGAGGCCTGCGAGCAACTTATGGAGCTTATCCTGCGCGGGATCCGGGCCTGATACGTCCCCTCCCGCCGCACCACCGTGCACAGGCCCGCGGTAGCCGACGGATGGGGAGCGGGTCTTGCCGTCATAGCCCCTCCAGGGCTCCGGCCAGGGCCCAGCCACTCGAAAGGAGAGGTAATCGATTAAACCCTGGCTTCCTGGATCGAGGGTTCAAGGGCGACCGGGCCCCGGGCCGCCAGGGAAGCGGGAAGCAGTTACCTCTCCACCCTCTCCAGGATGTGTATGCACATGGCCGCCTCGCCGGTGCCGATGAAACCTCCCCCGTTCTCGGACAGGGCGATGCGCGCACCTTCCACCTGGCGCCTGCCGGCCTCCCAGCGCAGTTGGGTCACCAGCTCGTGTATCTGGGCGATCCCCGAGGCGCCGATGGGATGACCGCGGCACTCCAGGCCTCCGCTGGTGTTGATGGGCAGCTTGCCCCCCAGTCTGGTGGCGCCGGACTCGGCGAAGGGCCCTCCCTCGCCCTCCCCGCAGAACCCCAGTTCCTCGGTCTGCAGGAGCTCTCCGAAGGCGGTGGCGTCGTGCACCTCGGCAACGTCGATGTCCTCCGGGCCCACGCCGGCCTTCTCGTAGGCTTCCGCGCTGAGGCGCTTGCCGATGAGGTCCATCTCCCCGCCCTCCGGGAGGGTGCCGGAGGTCAGCACGGAGGCCAGTATCTTCACCGGCCGGGCCCCGGTCATGCGCTTCAGCGCCCTCCCCGAGCAGAGGATGGCCGCCGAAGCACCGTCGCCCATGGGGGCGCACATGGCCCGCGTCAGCGGGTAGGCCACCAGCCGGTCGGCCAGCACCTCCTCCACGCTCATGTCCACTTGGTACTGGGCCAGCGGGTTGAGACTGGCATGGTAATGGTTCTTGGCGGCGATGACCGCCAGCTGGCGCTGCGTGGTGCCATATTTTTCCATATGCATGCGGGCGGCCATGGCGTAGATGTCCATGAAGGGGGAACGTCCTCCCCCGCCGCCCTCCGCCTTCACCTCGCCCCGGGCCGCGGCCTCCTCGGCCTTCCTCCGCTCGTCGGCCTGGAAGGCCTCGATGACCGCCCGGATGAACTCCACGTCGGCGTTGGACATGAACATCTCGAACATGGCCTGCTTGTTCTCGGGGTTGTACATCTTCTCCACCCCGATGGCCAGGGCGATGTCGTACTGCCCGGCCTTGATTCCCAGGTAGGCCCCGTGCAGGGCGCTGGTGGCCCCGGCGCAGGCGTTCTCCACGTTCATCACCGGTATACCCTGGATGCCCAGGGGAGTGAGGGCCACCTGTCCCCTGATGCTGTGCTGCCCGTTGACGATGCCCCAGAAGGAATTGGAGAACCAGGCCGCCTGGATGTCCTTCTTCTCCACCGGGCAGTCCTTGAGCAGGACATCGATCACCTCGGCGGTCATCTGCTTGATGCTCTTCTCCGGATACTTGCCGAAGCGGATCATGCCCACGCCTACGATATATACATCGTCCATTCCTACCTCCCTGCCTCCTTCGCTCTTCTCTCCCCGACGTCGTCGGGCGCCTTTCGTGTCCCCGGGCACAACTCCAAGCCTCGCCCGCATCTCGATTTAAACATACCGGAGTATGCAACTCAAGCCATCCCGACCCCTTTCCTTCTCATGAAAATAAACCTCGAGCCACCCGTTCTCCGCACGAACCGATTCACGTGCCCCCTCCTGCTCCGCAGGGATGAAAAAGCAGTCCGCCCGCCTCCTTCCACCCCGAGGCCACTACCGCAACGGCACGGCATGCCGCTCTTCCGCCGCCCAGGGACATCGAAAAATACAGCCAACCAAGCACCAAAAGCATGCACACCTC
Organism: Candidatus Solincola tengchongensis; assembly: GCA_015711895.1. Classification (GTDB taxonomy): domain Bacteria; phylum Actinomycetota; class Geothermincolia; order Geothermincolales; family RBG-13-55-18; genus Solincola_A; species Solincola_A tengchongensis. The sequence goes on from MU158590.1 coordinate 9,586, forward strand.
CCCCTCATACCGGTTGGTGCCTCCGACCCGGGACTCCCGGTGAAGGGAAGGAGGGTCGGGATTATCCCTCGCCCTCTCTCCGTGCAACCGGTAGTCTTGCTCACCTCCCCCGTCCCACTTGGTCCCGGCCGGCTATTCTTCCCCTCCTCCGTCCCTCTGGGCGGAGGGAGGGCTAGAGGGTATCATGCCCCCGGCGATGAGCATATTCTCCATCAACAGCACTTGGTTGCGGTCCTCGAGTCGCAGGGCATCGGCCAGCGAGATTGCGTTGAGGGCGGCGTTGAGGGCGTCCTTGGTCAGGCGCAGACCGAGCGGCGATTTCTCGAGCATCATGCGTCCGATCTCCCTGGCCCTGGGCAGAAGATCCTCCCGGGGGCACAACTCGTTGACCAGGCCCATGCGATGAGCCTCCTCGGCGCCCACGACCCTACCGGTGAGGAGGAGATCGGCCGCCCGTCCCCATCCCACGATACGCCAGAGCAGGTAGCTGGCTCCCATATCCGCGCCCCCCAGTCCGATGTTGATGTAGGAAGCGCAGAACTTGGCTTCCGGAGCCGCCAGCCGCACGTCTGCGGCCATGGCGAAACTGAAACCCGCCCCCATGGCTGCCCCGTTCACCGCGGCAATCACCGGCTGGGGGCAAGAGCGCATGAGCTCGATGAGGCCGGAGAAACGCCTCTGCCCCTTCCACAGGTTCTGCCCGCTGACCCCGTCGCCGAGGAACCCGCCTCCGAGGTCAGCGGCCTCCTTGAGGTCCAGCCCGGAGCAGAACCCCTTCTCCCCCTCCCCGGTCAGGACCAGTACCCGGCAGTCCTCGCGGCGCTGCATCTCTTCCCAGAAGCGGTTCAGCTCCTCGAGCATCGTGGAGTTCACCGCGTTGGCCCTCTCGGGGCGGTTGAAGGTCAGGATCCCCAGCTCCCCCTCGAGCTCGAAGCGCAGCGTCTCAAATTCCATGGCTCCCTCCCTCTTCCTCCCTCCTGCGTCCCTTTTCCTGTCCCTATGATTCACGCCATCCAATCGGGATCAACGTCGGGCAAGGAAATCCGGCCGGTTTCCCCGCCTTCTCGGGTATCGGATTCGCCGCTTTCGGCCATGTCTTCCCGGCAGCAAGAAAAAGGAGATTGGAAGCCCTATCCCGAGCCGGTCCCGCCGCCCCCACAGCCTTTCTCGGCCCTCCGCCCGCTGGGAGCTGGAAAACCGAAAGCACAGGCCTTGACCGCGGCGCCGGCTCCGCTTTCAGGCCGGGGCCCTCCCGGGAAGAGCTCATCCCCCGAGGCGCAGGTCAAGGTCTCCCCTCAACTCCATGACCCGGATCCGCGTGCCCCCTTCGCCCTCCTCCACCATCACCGTCTTCACGACCTTGTCCTCCTCCGCCTTGACCCAGGTGGCCTCTTGGTCGCCGCCCTCCAGGGGGATGCCCATCTTTTCCCTGTACCACAGGGTCACGGCCTGGACATGGTCGGGGGTCAGATATTCCGCCTGGTGACTGAGGAGCACCTTGTCGCCCCGAGCGGTGCGCGAGACCAGGGCGCTCCCGGGCACCAGTGCTGCACCTGGATAGAGGGGGATGTCCAGCGGCTCCAACTGGGGGTCGAACTCCCAGACCTCCACCTGGGACTCCCCGCCTTCGTCGTGCAGCTTCACCGCGCCGCCCTCGCCGCCCTCCCCTCTCCTCTCCACGCTCACCTGCGGGCCCGCGGCCCCTTCCTCCTTTCTTCCGCAACCGGAAACCGCCGCCATCGCGGCCAGCAGCAGCACCGCCGCCAATCTCCACGACCGCCTGCCCAAGGTCCTACCTCCCCCGCCACAGACGACTTCGATAAAGACCCTTCCGAGGTCCGGCCTTCCTCCGGCGCGGGGCCGGTCCGCAAAGGTATCTTACCATCCCGCGCCCCATATGGAAGGAAGTGGCGGCGTCGAGCGAGCCCGACTCCCTGCCTTGTCCGCATGCGGGCCGGGCGAAGGCCCTCCCCGGTGTGGGCCTCGATCCCCCGGTATGATAAAGGAAGAGGTTTGCCCCGGGTATCAAATACATCACACCCTTTTCCGATTAAAATAAAGATTGATGTCCTCTGGATCCGGACCGGGTGAATCGTGGTCGGAAGGCCGAGGCGGATTGTTAGCCTCATTAAAGGACGGGCCATCTTCGGACACCGGATCGGGTCCCTCCGGAAGAGGGTCCTAGACCACGGGGGGAGACCGTGGCAAAGTTCTTGGTGACCGCGCTGGAGGCCGCACTCCTCCTTGCGCTGGCCCTTGCAGTGGCCACCGCCAGGAAGCGAACGCGGGCGCACCTCTACTTCTCCCTCTTCCTCACCACGGTGTCCGTGTGGCTCCTGTCCGGCTTCATCGACCGTCTCTTCGCTCACCCATCCGCTTTCTTCATCACCACCCAGTACCGTTTCGCCTACTCGGCCGCCACCTTCGGGGTGGCCTTCTTCTTCCTCTTCGGGCTGGACTTCTACAGGGGGTTGAGACGGGGCGGGGTGCTGGACCTCTTGATCCTCTCCTCCGCGCTCCTCCTCTTCCTGGCCTCTCTCACCGACCTCATAATCCGCCGCGCCGAGGCGGCGGGGGGCGCCTATCTGGTGCAGTACGGGAGTCTCTACCCCCTTTTCGCAGTGTACTTCGCCTCGCTGGGCGGAGGAGGCCTCTTATGCATCCTCCTCCAGTGGCGCCATTCCCGCGGCATGGACCGCTGGCGCGCGCTCTATATCCTCATCGGCTTCGGCCTCTTCTTCCTCCTGGCCTTCGTCTTCACCATCCTCCTTCCCGGTATCATTACCAGGGACGTGACCTCCGACTACACCTTTCTGGCGGTACTCATACCGGCCGCCTTCACCACCTACGCCATCATGCGCTACCGCCTTCTCGACGTGCGCATCGCCGTCCGCCGCCTGTTCGCTTACCTCTTCTCCCTGACCCTCCTCGGGATACCGTTGCTGGTGTTGTTCTCGCTCCTCCACGGCAGGTGGCCGGAGAACCAGGCCCTGGACGGCGCCGTGTCCTTCATCACCCTGGCCGCGGCCCTTGGGCTGGCGCCTGCGGCACGCGAGGTGGGTTACCGCCTGGCCTCCCGCTTCCTCTTCACCGGCCTCTACGACGAGGTGGAGCTCCTGCACCGCGCCTCGGAGACGCTCTCCACCCCCGACATGCGGACGGGCATCCGCGAAGCCACGCATCTCGTCTGCGAGAAGCTGGGCCTGACGGAGCTCACGGTGGTCATCCCGCGGGAGATATTCACCGGCAAGGCCGACTGGCTGGCGGGGACGCGGCGGGGAGAAGGAGGGCTGGCGACCTTCCACGAGATATCCTACTCCGGCTCGCCCCTCCACCGCCTCATCACCTCGCCCGTGGTCCTGGAGGACATCACCGCCCGGCGGAGCCCTGCTTCCATCGCGGAGAGCATGAAGAAGGCCGGCCTCGTGGCCCTCCTCCCCATACGGGGGAGCCTCGGGGAGGTAGGGGTGCTCCTGGTGGGACATAAGGTGCGGGGTGCGGTGGATCCCGTGGACCTGGAGTTCCTGGGCCGTTTCTGCGAGCGCGCGGGGATCTACATCGAGAACTACCTCCTCTCCAACTACCTCCTCACCCAGCTCGAGGAGGCCCGCAAGGCCCAGCATAAGATCGAGGAGCTGGACAGCTTGAAGACGGACATCATCAACGTCACCTCCCACGAGTTCCGCACCCCGATAACCGTTCTTCAGGGTTACTCCATGGTCCTGAAGGACCGTTTCCCCCAGCTCAGCGAGGAAAAGCGCCGGGAATGCCTGGAGAACATCATCCAATCCTGCCAGCGGCTCACCTCCCTCCTGGACCAGTTCATCACCATCTCCCGTTTCCAGAACAAGGAAGCCCCGGTGTCCAAACAGGTGATCCCAGTGCAGGCCGTCTTCGAGGACCTCAAGAACGAACTGGAGCCGGAGCAGGGTCTGCGCGTCAGGAGCCAGACGCCGCAGGAGCGGGTGATGGTCTCCACGGACCGCTCCTACCTGACCCTCCTTCTGCGGAACATCCTGAGCAACGCCATCCGCTTCAGCCCCCCGGACAGCCCGGTGATACTGCGGGCGGACCTGGAGGACGACCGGGTGCGCATCTCGGTGCGCGATTTCGGGAAGGGCATGGACCCCTCCGAGGTGCGCAACATCTTCAACCCCTTCGACCGCCTGGAGGATGTGGACAAGCACCATTCCGGGGCCGGGCTGGGGCTCTATATCGTGCGCCTCATCGCCGACCTCCTGGAGACGGAGATCGAGGTGGACACGGAGCCGGGGCGGGGAACGGAGTTCTCCTTCCGGCTCCCCGTTTGGAGAGAGGCCACCTGAGCCCCGCGCCTACTCCAGCTCCAGTATGTAGTACACCTGCGCGTCCATCCTCCGCGCGCGGACGGGGATGCCCACCTCCGGGTCGCGGCTCAAACCCTCTATCAACCCGGCCAGAAACTCCTTGGACTGGCAGAAATCGAAGCCGGCGACGCGGTTCCCCTCCCGCATGTAGGAGAGCATGGCCCGGAGCAGGGACTTGACCAGGCCCATCCCCTGCACCGCGGGGTCCACGAATATGGTGGTCACGTAATAGAACCGCCCTTCCTCCACCTCGCGGGGGAAACGTTTCCGGATGTAATCCGGGTTGATGTAGGCCACGGACGCCTTCTCCAGGCTGTTGGTGGCCAGGGCCAGTCCCCTGGGGGTCTCGTCCTCCAGAGCCACGAACTTCAGGTATCCGGGGTCGCGCAGAGCCTCAAGGAAGGAGTCCCGGTGGTAACAGACCTGGTCCTGGTAGGTATCCAGGGAACCGAAGCTCTCACGGTATTTCGTCCACAGGAGGTCCTCCCACCGTTCGGGTACGTCGTCCGTGTAGAGCCGCGTGGTTATTCCCCTGCCTTCCCTCTCCCCGGTGTCCATGTCCCGCTTCCCTCCTTCAAGCCTTCCGCTGCCGCGTGCCGCTTTTGTCGGTGGCCTCGCCCCATACCGTGCTCAACGTGTGCCTCCGCGTCGCCGCACATGAAATGGACATCCGGAGGGGCGAAGCCGTTGAAATCCGTGGCGCAGACGTTGCTGTAGGCCCCGGCGTTGAGGATATACAACCGGTCGCCGCACCTCAGCTCGGGGAGGAGGACCTCCCGCGCCACCACGTCCTCCGAATCGCAGGTGGGGCCGCCCACGTTATAGAGCCTCAAGGGACCTCCACCCTCCGCATACACCTGGTAGGAGAAGCGTTCCTTCTCCTGCACCGCCTCGATCAACCCCTGATAGGCGCCGGCGTCGATATATACCCAGTCCATCCCCTTGCGGCGGGCCCTACCGATGACCGTGGCCACCATGACCGCGGCATCCCCCACCAGGGCCCGTCCCGGTTCCACCAGGATGCGCGGCACCCGCCAGAAATGCCCCTTCAGGGCCAGGTTGATGTGGCTGAGGAAGAGCCCCTTCTCCGGCACCGGGCGCCGGTAGGAGACGGGAATCCCCCCTCCCAGGTTGAGGAACTCGAGCTCTATCCCCTCCCTGGCGGCCCGCTCCCAGACCCGCGCCGCGGCGGCCACGGCCAGCCACCAAGCGTGCGGGTCCAGGCACTGGGAGCCCACGTGGAAGGAGAGTCCCGCCGGCCTCAAACCGTTCTCGCGGGCGGCCCAGATAAGGCGATGGGCATCGTAAAGCGAGGCGCCGAACTTCCCGGAGAGCGGGAACACGCTGGCCCCGATGTCGGGGACGGAGAGCCTGAGGTAAACCCGGCAGCCCGGCGCCCACCGGGCCAGTTTGTCGATCTCCTCCCGGGAATCGAAGGCATATACCTCCACCCCCGCCCTCCAGGCTTTGCCTATATGTTCCTCGGCCTTGATGGGGGCTCCGAAGATTATCCTCTTCGGCTCCACGCCCGCCTTCAGGAGTCCTTCTATCTCCGCCCAGGAGGCGGCCTCGAAACCGGAGCCCCAGTCCCGCAGCAGGCCGAGGAGGAAGGGGTGGTCGTTGCACTTCACCGGGTAGAAGACCTCCGCCCCCCTCAGGACGCGCTGGAAATGCAGGTAGTTGTCCATCAGCCTGGAGATGTCGAAGACCAGGAACGGCGTCCTGGCGCGGGCGTATCTCCACTTGACCTGTTCTATGAATAAATGGTCGGCCAGGCCAAGGGCGAGGAAGGAATCGTGACCCCGATAGTGGAGGACTCCGCGGTTACCGCCGCAGCAGGTCCCCGAGAGCGCATCGGGAGCCCTCTCCAAGGTCAAGATCTGGGGGTAGCTGGAACCGTCGTATCCCGCGGTGGGGAACGACTCTCGGCGGGTGTGTCCGGCCGAACCCGGAAAACGCCCATATATCCGGAAGATGAGCTGCGCCATCTCCCTCAGGGAGGGTCTGGATGGATAGCCGGATTCGGGCCTGTACCGGAGCCCTACCTCCCTGATCTCCGCGACACGCGGCGGCGCGGGAGTGGCACCCACGGTCGTCAGCCTTCTCTTCTCCGTCAGCACCTGCGAAAGCATCACGCCCCACCTCCGTCCAGCACCTCGCACCACGGTTCGCGACCGATATAGATTTCCACCTACTGCCAGCACGCTCCTCTGTGAAGCTGTCTCCGCCACAGAGCTCCCTAGGGCAACCCGGCCTCCGGGAGAACTTTACCCCTGGACACGGATCGCCGCCCGGTACCCAGGGCAGCGCTAAGGCCTCAATACCCGGTTTGGTGGGAATGGTTTTGCGGTCTTCATCCATATTATCCCCCGGCACGCAATGATGAACGACAAGGCCACAAGGCCATCCCTGAAGCGCGAAGGGGGAGACGGCCCATCCCACCATCCTCCGAAGCCCTCCGGCCTTGCGACCCGGAAAGGAGGGGCCGCTTTCCCCGTAATCCACGCCCGCAGCGCTTGCCCGCCCGCGATCTCAGTGGCAGCTCACCGGGCTGAAGCCGGGAATGGCCGAGCTCTTCCGGCCGCGCCGTATGCCCTCCGCCAGGAGGCGCAAGGACAATTCCGGCCCCAGGGTCTCGGCCAGGCCCTCGAGGAGATCCACTCGGGAACGCAGCTTGTACCACACGTGGTGCTTGAAGCGATGCACGGCGGCGAAGTTGCGGGTGAAACGGGAGAACTCCTCCTCCGCTCTTTCAGGCTCCGTGACCGCCATGGCGGCCACCTTTCCGCTCACCAGGGCGCCGGAAATCCCGAACCCCATGAGGGGGTCCATGGCCCCGGAGATCGTGCCGCAGAGTATGAAACCGTTGTGGAAGAGGTGAGGGTTGTCCGGGACGGCCAGGGGCACCACCCCCTTCACGTATTCCCAGTCCTCGTGGTCCGTATCCTCCGCCGCGAGCATGAATTCCCGGTATCGGCGCAGGGCCTCCCTGTCCACGCTCCTCCCGTAGGAGAAGAGGAGGTTGTAATAGAGTCCGTTGCAGAAGGACGCGTAGCCGTATTCGGTGATGCTCTCGTCCAGCCAGATCCAGGCGTAGCCCTCGCGCTCGCTCTCCCCGCGGGACATCCAGCCCTCCCAGACCAGGGAGGGTATTCCCAGATATTGGTAAGCCTCCGGGTTGAGCCCGCAGGCGATGATGGTTCCCTGGGGGAGGGACTCCAATTCCTCCCGCCGCAGAGGCCGCCCGAACTCGAACTCCACCCCCGCCTCCAGGCATCTCACGTAGAGCAGCGCATCCAGGCCGGAGGGGCGAGAGCTGCGCTCCACGGCATAGGCTCCGGCGGCCGGGAGGGGGACGCGCAGCCGGTGTAGGTAAAGGGATATGGATTCCACCCGGTGAAAGGCGGGGGTTATGTCCATGCCCACATATTCCGAGGTGGCCTGGAGGTCCAGAGGGGTCACGTGGGTGGAGGGGTTGAAGGTCCGCGAACCACCGAAGGAATCCTCCTTCTCGCGCACCACGACCCGGAAGCCCTCCCGGGCCAGGTTCCAGGCGGCCACCATACCGGACATGCCCGCCCCGTAGACGATAACCTCTCCCCTCTTCATCCTTACTCCTCCCTCCGCGCACCGGCTTCGCCCGCTTCATCCACGAAACCGTACCTCAACTCTTCCCCCTCCCGATAGAGAAGCAACACGGTGTCCATGCCCTTCCTCAAACGTCCCTCGCAAGCCCTCCGCAAGGCCGCGAAATCGGCTCTCTCCAGGAACTCGCGCAGGAGCTCGATGCCCGCTTCAGCCTCCACTTCCTCCAGCTCGCCTCGGAGGAATGCCCCCATGAGCCTCTGGTACTCACGCCTCGCCGCGGTCTCCAGGCAGTGCTCGGCGTCTGCCCTCAGCTCCACAGCGGGGAAAGGTCTCTCCTGCCCCTCTCCCACTCCGCCTCACCTCTCCTCGCGGCAAACCCAAGATGACCCTGCGGAGGCCCTTTAACCGTTGGCATGCCCTGCGGGCTTCCCCGCCCGGAGGCTCACCCCTCCCCTACCCCGCACCGGGTTTTCTTCCACCTCCGTCCCCGCTTTTCCCCGGCCTCCGCGACCTCAGCCACCGGCAGGCCCGGCGCAGCGTCGGGCCGAAGAGGAGTAAGCATCCCGCAAACCACCCTACGATCCCCGCCGCCAACAGGGCCTCCAGGTTGAAGGCGCCTCCCGCCACCGTAAGACCTGCGGAGGCCGCCAGTGCGGCCACCGCCGCCCAGAAAACCACTCTCAGAGCGACCCCCAACGCGGCTCCCCTCAAGACGGCAAACACTCCCGTCGGCGGCAGAATCTCAAGGATGATTCTATCCCATTTTGGAGAGGCCGATCGGGAATGGAAATGCCCTTGAGCCAAACCCGGTGTCCTCCGGCAAGGTAGCCGAGACGGGCTGCACATCTCCGAAATCCGCGAGTTTTCGACCATCTCCTCGATATCGCACACCCTGAGGAAGCGCCTGGGGACAAGAGGGGGGAACGCGCGGGTTGATTGCCCCGTCGAGGCATGGCGATACCAAATGGCGCGGGGGTCAAAAGGCGCCTAAACGCGGAGGGGAAGGGGCCGCCCCTTCCTCTCCTATCTGCGGTCCTCAGTAGGTATTTCGAGGTCGCCGCGGGCTCAGGGGCACGAGCAGCGCGCGACCGCCGGCAGCGCTCCCGCACCCGCCACCAGGATGGTGACGGCGAAATCGATGGGGCGAAGTGCTCCCATCCCACCGCCGGCGGCGGGCAACAGGGGAAGGATTGTCGGGGGCATCACCACCTCGCCATCTTGGGAAACAATGTCCGGGAAACAGACTCGCCTCTCCTCTCCGGTCACGAGCCAGAAGTACGGATTTACCGGAGTGCTGGCCCTAAACCCTGGGGCACCTTCCCCACGCACACCCTCAGGCTCCGGGCCTCCAAGGACACGCTTTCTCCTTAGGCGGCGACCTCAAACCCCGCTCCGCTCCCTATCCCTCCTCCTGGCCATCTCCTCGTATAGGGGGTTGGGGTGCAGTGAATCGAATCGGTAATAGCCGCGAACCACGTCCAGTCTTAGAAGCTCTGCCGGGACCTCGGCAAGCTGAAGCATCTTGGCGTCTCTCCAGTACTTCTCCAGGTGATAATCGGTGACGTAACCGTAGGAGCCCATGAGCTCCATGGCCCGGTTGGTCACCTCCACCGCCGCGCGGCAGCAATGCGCACGGGCTATAGAAACCCGGGAGAGGGAGGAATCCGAGGCGCGGTCGGCAAGAACCTCCAGGGAATCGAGGAGCAGGGCGGCGTTGGCGTAAACGTCCCTTCCCGACTGGATGCCCACGGCCATGTCCGCCAGCATCACCGCGCACACCGTGTGTTGCCGGATGGGCTTCCCCGCGGCAATCCTTTCGGAGGTGAAGGCCAGCACCTCCTCGAAGGCGCCCTGGGCGATGCCCACGGCCACGGCGGCGGCCAGAAGGCGCTGGAAGGCCAGCCCCTCGCGCAGGAGAACCGCGTCCTCCCCCGCGCCCGCCGCCCGCCGGGAAAGGGGCACTCGCACGCCGTTCAGGAGTAGGTCGCCGAAGGGGACGGAGAGCAATCCGGTGGTCTCCCTCTTCGTGACCTCCAGCCCATCGGCCGGGGAGTCACAATACACCAGTACCGGCTCCCCGCCTTCCCCTACCTCCCCGGAGAAGGCGGCCACGCAGTATACCCCTGCACGTCCGGCGTTGACGCACCAGGCCTTGTTCCCGGTGAGGAAGAGGCCGTCTCCCCTCTCCTCCACCCGCGTCCTCCAGCCGTGTCCCCGCAGGTCCGGGTTGAGCTCATCCCCCAGGGCGGGGGCCTCAAAGAAGGCCGGGCAAGCGGAATAACCGCGCTCCGCCTCCAGGAAACGGGGGGCCAGGCTGGCGAGCACTTCCCCGTTTCCGGCCAGGACCGCCGGCCTCAGGGCCAGGGCGGTGGCCGCCGTGCACACCGCCAGGGAGGCGTCCCCGCGTCCCAGTTCCTCCATGACCAGGCACCAGGGGAGAAAGGAG
>JACVJH010000084.1 GCA_015711895.1 Candidatus Solincola tengchongensis
ATCCGGGGACTACTTCGACGTCGCGCACCACGTGGTGTGCAGGGTCAATTACGAGCCCCGCGACGTCACGGAGCAGGCCCGGGCCATCGCTGCCGAGCACGTGGCCCGCAGGGCGGCCGAGGGCGGCGAGTCCTTCGGCGAGCTGAGGCACCGCGTTCCCCTGGCCTGGAGCGTCGACCCCCAGAGAAGGGGCAAGGTCAAGATACGCGCCCACGGCACGCGGGCCATCGAGTTCGGGAGCGAGAACATTGACCTCTCCAGCGTGGAACAGCTGGTGGACGAGAGCCAGACGCGGGCCATCGGGCACGCCCTGTACTACGCCACCCGTTACATGGACGGCAGGGCCACGGTGAGGGAGGTGGTGGACAGGGTCATGGAGGACGTGAACCGGCAGGGGCTGGATGTCATAGGTCCACCCAACCGGGGTGACCTCGCCGCTTTCCGCGGTTTCGAACTGGCGGCGGCCATGAACCGGCTGCGCTCCTTCACCGTGAAAGCCTGAGATCCCTCCCGGCACATGGGTGCGCGTTGACACCCCTTGCGGGGCATGTTAACTTGATAGTCGTCCGCGCGCCGTTTATCCCATAGTTTCTCGCATGTCTTCCCTTCACCCAAGGTCTTCCGGCGCTCGAATAACTTCGAGGCGACATCTTTAGGGTGAGGGCCTTCCGTGGAGTTGTCCGTTTACCCCTCCCAGGACGCGCGCCATCAAGGGAAGGCCCCTCACCCGCCGAATCGACGACGGTTCCCGCTGGCCGCCCTTGGAGTCGTCCATCCCAAGGGGAAAGGCCTTCACCCAGGGGAGGACATTCCAGTCCGCTAGGGGAGAGAATAAGAACGGGAGAGGTGGCGGGAGCCGATGCCGGTATAGGGGACAGGCGGGGAGATACGAAAAGGGACCGGGGATGGAAGGCGGAAAGGAGGATGCCATGCCCTATTTTCAGGATATCCGGGTGTTCTACGATCTGCTGACCGGGGTTTTCGACGCCTTGATGGAGGACCCTCAGATCCGCCAGAGGGCCCTGGATTCAAAGCTCCTGGTGAGGTTCGTCTATCGGAACCCGGAGGGGGAGTTCTGGGTGGACTGCCGCGGGGACGAGGTGAAGGTCTATCCCGGAGGCCCGGGAGAGGAGATGAACCCCGATGCGGTGATGTCCATGGAGCTAGACACCGCCCACCGCTTCTGGTGCGGGCAGCTCAACCTGCTGGGAGCCCTTTCCAGCGGGGAGATCGAGGCCCAGGGTTCCATGCCCCGCCTCCTCAAGATGCTCCCGGTCATCAAGCCGGCATACGACATATACAAGGGCCTGCTTCGGGAAAAAGGCCTCGAGGACCTAATCGTGGAGGAGGAAGAGGAGGACTGAGGCGGGGCCGTCCGCCTCGCTCTTCCCCGCCCTTATGTCCTTCCCTCTATGCGTCCCCGGCATGGGGCGTACTCCGGGTCGCCGGGTTCGCGGGGGGCGACGGGAATCCGTGAAGGGCGGACGGGCCCTGTCTTCTGGATGCGCTCGAACCAAAGCACCACGGGAGGTGAGCCGGTTTGCCCACCGTTCCCTGGGCGGGATGGCTGGACAGGGTGGAGCGGGAGGCTTCCCGCGATAGGCAGGCGGCGCTACTGCGAAATCAGGTCCGGGACCGAGTGCTCTCTCAGGCCGGCTTGAGTCCCCGAGCGGTGGTCGTGGACCTGGGATGTGGGCTGGGGCTCCTTTCCCAGGAGGCCGCTCGCCTTGTTGGGCCGGAAGGCAGGGTTTACGCCGTGGATTCGGACCTGGAAGCTCTGAAAGGGCTCGGCAAAAAGGTCGGAGAGACCGGCCTGCTCAATGTCATCCCGGTGCGTGCGGATCTTTCGGACCTTCCGCTGCCGGGGGGAGAGGCGGATGCGGTTGTGGCCAGGTCAGTCCTCTCCTACCTGGAAGAACGCAAGAAAGCCCTCCAGGAGTGCTTTCGCGTCCTCCGGCCCGGAGGAAGGCTTTCCATATGCGAGCCCCTGCTGGCCGAGGAAGAGCTTTTGGTTAACTGGGACCTCGAACTTCCCCTTTGGGAGAAGGCGATGGCCATACTTAGGGCCAGCCACCCGGCCTATTCCTTCCGACGCCCGGATCTTGTCCGGGAGGTCCGGGAGGTGGGGTTTGAGGAGGTGGATTACTTCGTCTGGTACGCGGATGTGACACGACCCTTCCTTGATTTACAGGAGGTTAAGGAAGAGCTGGAGAGCGCTTTACCGGGCAGGCTCTCCATCCTCGGAAAACTACGGGCCGGAGGGATGAGCGAAGAGGAGATAGATCGGCTTGCGCTGCGGTGGGCCGAGGAGTCGCGGCGCTTCTCCTATCGCGACATTCTCCCCTGCTGCTTCGTATGGGGCCGGAAAGCCGCGGACGATGGAGGGGAGGCTGGAAAATCCCGATGGCGAGAAGGATGCCCGGGATCGGAGTGATCTCCCGTAGGCACCTTGAGCGAAGGGGCGGAGAAAACATTGGGAACAAGTCCTGTTTTCCGGCTTTGCGGGGCGGTGTGATATTAGGCTTTTAACGGTTCGACCGTCTCGAGAGGGCGTGAGACAGGGCGGCTCGACGCATGGGCAAGAGGGACCGGATGATGAAGGCGGTTGTAAAAAGACAAGCGAGGAGGAACGAGGATGAGAGGTTTCTGCGGGAAATATCTTCTGGTTGACCTGACTAGCGGGAGGATGGAGGAAAGGAGCATCGAAGAGGGTGTCTTTCGTAAATACGTGGGAGGCACGGGGTTGGGCGCCTACCTTATGCTCAAGGAGTTCGACCCCCTGGCCGACCCTCTGTCCCCCGGTGCTCCCCTCATGTTCCTCGACGGCCCCCTGACGGGCACCAATTTTCCGGGAAGCGGCCGCTCCTCCGTTGTGGCCCTCTCCCCTCTTACCGGGCTCTGGGGGGAGTGCAACGTGGGCGGCGCCTTCGGGGCGGCCATGAAGCTGGCCGGCCTGGACGGCGTGGTTGTCATCGGAAAGGCGGAGAAACCGGTTTATCTCTGGATAGACGGGGGGAAGGCGGAGATCCGCGACGCCTCCCATCTCTGGGGTCTGGACACCTACGCGACCCACAAGAGATTGGAAGAGGAGACCAGGGGAGATGGAGGACTGGTGCGCACCATGCAGATAGGGCCGGCCGGCGAGAATGGGGTGCGCTTCGCCAACATCGTCAACGAGATGGGGAGCGTGGCCGGCCGCTGCGGCCTGGGGGCGGTCATGGGGAGCAAGAACATCAAGGCTCTGGCCGTCCGCGGCGGGGGGAAGATGGGGTACGCGGACCCGGAGAAAGCAAGCCAAGTCCGAAAGGCGATCGTCCAGAAACTGGAGAATCACCTCCTGGCCCAGACCCTCCACGAGATGGGGACCAACGGAGCCCTGGACACCGGGATGCTCTCCGGAGACGTCCCCATCCGCAACTGGAGCGTGGGGGAGTGGATGGAGGCCCTGGACACCCTGAACTCCTTCTACTACAACGACCACATCCTGGTGAAGATAGTGGGCTGTTACGCCTGCACGGTGCGCTGCAAGAGGGTGGTCAGGGTGGAGGAGGGCCCCTTCGCCATGGAGGAGAACGCCGGCCCGGAATACGAGACGGTGTGCATGATGGGCACCAACCTGCTCAACCCCAGCCTGGAGGCGGTGGCCAAGGCCAACGACCTGTGCAACCGAATGGGCATGGACACCATAGCCATGGGCTCGGTCATCGCCCTGCTCATGGAGGCCCAGGAGAGGGGCCTCGTCTTGCCCTCCGACACGGGACTTGACTTCTCCTGGGGAAACATGGAAACCGCCTTGGAAGCCATCCGCCTGACCGCTGCCCGGGAGGGCTTCGGAGAGCGCATGGCGCTGGGCTCACGGGCGCTGGCCGGGGAGCTGGGGGCTCCCGAGCTGGCGGTGACCGTGCGGAGCCTGGACTTCCCCGCCCACGACCCTCGCGGGTTCCACGGGTACGGGTTGGGGTACGCCGTGGGAGCGCGGGGTGCCTGCCACCTGAACACCACCAACCTGCTCGTCGAGGGCGGCATGGCCTCCTGGCCGGAGATCGGGCTCAAGGGTCCTTTTAAGGGCATGACCAGTAAGGGCAAGGCGGAACTCACCTGGAAATGCGTCTCCATCGGCCAGCTCTTCAACTCCCTCTGCATGTGCGAGTTCATCGGCGCCTTCCTCTCTCTCGATGACCAGGTGGAGACGATGCGCGCGACCACCGGTTTCGACTGGACCCTTGGCGAGCTCATGGAGTGCGGCTGGCGGATATGGTACCTGCAGCGCCACATCGAGGAGTTCTACAGACTGGCAGGCCTGGACGAGGAGGGGAAGGTTCCCCCGGAGAAGCTGGACCTATAGGAGCCCTTCAGCCCAGGAGGTTGGCGACGTAAAGGGCGCTCCCGGCCGCCTGCTCCGTTCCCACGCCCCGCGCCCCGGCGTCCGCGCCCACCAGCCAAAGGCCCTCGACCGGGGTCCATGGTTGGGGCTTGTGCACCCCTGTCTGTCCCACGCACTGGGCCAGACCGATGCACTCACCGGTGGGTTTGCCGGTGATGGAGGCGGTGTGGGCGATATGCGTGCGCATCTTCCACTCGACGTGTCCGGACATGTTGGGAAAGATTTCCATCAACCTCTCCTCCGCCCGGTCGAGTATACGCTCACACCACTCAACGTTCTCCCTGTTGACCTCGATGGGGCCGGGGACCCCCATGATCACCAGCTGTTTCCCCGGCGGAGCTGCGTAAGGATCCCATTCCGAGGGCAGGGGAGTGAAGAGGAAGGGATCCTCGGGAAGGCCTCCCTTCTCCAGGTAATCGAACATGTGATCGGGGTCCAGGTTGGGGATGTTGAAAAAACTCGGGGCAGGGAGATCTATAACCCGGCGGTCGAGCCCATACTTAACGGTGATGAAGGAATAGGAATACTCGAGACCCTTTACATAAGAGACGTATTCCTCGGGGAAGTTCTCCTCCCCGGCCATCTCCAGCGTCCTCTTGATGCCGGCGTTGGAGATGACCAGGTCCGCCGGGATCTCCTCGCCCTCCGCGGTGACCACTCCCCTTGCCCTGCCCTCTTTAACCACTATGCTCTTGACCTCGCAGTTCAGGCGCAGCTCCCCACCGTCGCGCAAGAAAGCCCGCAGGAAGGCGCCGGGTATCTCACGCGACCCGCCCCGGGGCACGCCAAGGGTCTTCTTGCGGAAGATATTGGTGACGCACCACAGGAACTCCCCGGCGCTCACCCGGTGGTAGGGGACCACCGTGAGGAGCATGGAGAGGGCGGCCATCCCCTGGAGCACCGTGCGGTCCTCGGTAACGCGGTGCAGGAACTCCTGCAGGCTTATCTCGTCCAGCTCCACGAGATAGGAGGGGTTCAAGCGCGCTATCTTCGCCGCCGCCAGGAGCGATTCCAGGAAGGTGCTCCGCTTTGAGGCACGGTAGACCTCGTTCTGCAGTTCGGCTATGCCCGGACCCTTTTTCTCGCGGCGGGTTATCCTGTCCCGCAGCATCGCGATCTGTGAGACGGCGTTGTGCAGCGCCATGCGGGGGTCGAAGGGGCTCTGATAGAGGTTTATGCGATATTTTCCGCCGATGAGCAGGTGTTCGCTGGGCTGGGCGGTGAGCCACTCCAGGTCCCCGCGTACCCGGCGGTTGATGTCCCCGTGCTGCCCGGAAGCACCCATGGAGAACATGTGCACACCGGAATCCACCAGAAAACCGTCCTTCTCGAAAGACCAGCACTTCCCGCCGTAAAACCCGTTCTTTTCCAGAAGGGTCACCCGGTGCCCCCTGGCCTGCAGGAGCGCGGCCACCCCGGCCCCTCCCACTCCCGAACCTATGACCACTACTTTTTTAGCCTTGTAAGCCATCATCTCACCTCCCTCTGTTCACGTGCCGGGTATGACCGTTGGTCTCCTCCTCGAATCGGCTACCGACCGTAGAAGCAAAAAGGCTGGCGCCGCCGTTTCCTCCGGGGAAAAGGTTTCGGTACCCGGGGATGCTCTCCACAAGGATTTTCTGAGCCGCTTTCCGCCTCTCGAAACGGCTGAAGACGGCACGGAACCCCAGGACGTTGAGCTTGGCGGGGACCAGCTCTTTGAGGCGAGCCGCGCCGTAGGCGGCGTAATAGGGGCGCACGCAGCGGCGAAATTCCCTCCAGGCCCTTTCTCGGTCCTCCACGGCCAGGGCGGCTATCTTCCCCGAGACCAGGGCGCCCTGCAGGCCGAAAAAGGCGAAGGGGTCCATGGCGCCGGAAAGGGTTCCGGCCAGGATGGCTCTTCCGGCGAAAAGTCGCGGTGTGCGCACCGATGCGGCGGGCACCGGAAAAGTGAAGCTGTTCCACCGCGGTACCTCGAAACCCTCAAAGCGGGCCACCTGTTCGGCGAAACGGTCGCGGTCCCGCAGGGATATCGGGCGGCGGCGGTTGAAAAGGTGGACGTAGAAGATGCCGCGGAAAGCCGCCACGTACCCGTAGTCGCTTGTATAAGCGTCGTGGTACATGTGCACGAAGTTGAGATCAGGGTCGCATGTGCCCCGGTAGGTGAAGTGGTGGGACGTGAGGTAGGGCACCCCGAAGGCGTCGAAGCCTTCAAAGTGCAGACCGGTGGCCACGATGCACTGCGGGTAGTAGTCCCAGAGTTCCTCAGGCGATAGAACAGGCGAGGAGAATCGGAATTCCACCCCCGCCTCCTGAGCCAAACGGTAAAGGTGGCTGTCCAGGCTCGTCTCACGCGGTCCCCTCTCGAAGAAGAAAGCCTTGATGAGCCGGGGGTCGAGGGGGAAGGCCTTCCCACCCGCGATCTCCGACATCTCCCTGATGGGCTCCACACCCGGGGAGATGTCCAGATCGAGATACGCGCGCAGCTCCTTAAACCTCAGGGGGCTTCCTTGGCAGGAAGGATGGTAGAGGGGGGAACCTCCGATTCTCTCCTCCCTTTCCAGGACCACGACATCATGTCCACGCCGCGCCAGGCTGATGGCGGCCACCAGTCCCGCCAGCCCGGCACCCACCACCTTCACCTCGGCCATCGCCACTCCCTCCCGTCAGTCTTCCGCCCTCTCGCGTTTCGTTTCCGGCCCGCTGGAGAGTACCCACGCGGAATCGGAAACCTTTCCCTATCTCCGGCCCTTCCGCTGTTCTTTTTTCCGCGACCCTCGCGTTCGCCGCCGTGTGTGAAGGCCGGCCACGGGTGCACGGCCTTCCGACGGTTGGGGCAGCGCGGTTCGCACCCCAAGCCGTAAAAGCAAAACGGCTGTAGTTCGCCCGTAGGCCATCAGAACCGACTTAATATCGAAAAGCATAAAGCAGGAGCTAGCTTTGATTTCACTTTAATTAAGCTAATTTTGAACTGTTTTCCGCTTGACATTCATTCCCGCCCCTGCATATAATTGCTTTATAGATGACTGACCAGTCGTTCATGCAATTATATAATACATAGAATCGTTGTATGCAATAAACTCGAGCGAGGAACTTGGGGAATCAATATTCCGGAAAGTGGCGCCCGGGGAAGGCTGCGAGGGAGATCCGTCAAGAACAAGCGCACGATCCGCCGTTAGGGGGATCGTCCTTCCCGTTTTTTGGGTGGAGGGGCGTGCGGCAGGTCGAGGAGGCCGTGAGCGTCAAACGGTCTCGTGGATAGAACGAGGGAGGGAGGGCCATGACGGTGGGCACCGTTCTGGGGGAGGTCAGGGACATCGTAGGGGCGGAGAACGTCAGCCGGGAAGCAACCGTCATAAGCAGATATTTCCAGGATAAGATCGACGCCACCCGGATGACCTTGGTCCGGCCCGGGGACGAGTACGAGCTCAGCGAGGTGGTGGCCCTCGCCGGGAAGAAGGGCATCCCCGTATATTCCGTGCGCAGGGAGAGGATGGAGGTCGCCCCGGCGAAAGGGGAAGGGTTCATCATCGACCTCTCCCGCATGGACGGGATAAAGGAGATAGACAGACGCAACCTCATGGGCCACATATACGCCGGGGTGACCTACGAACGCCTCCAGGAAGAATGCCTGAAGAAGGACTGCAAGCTCCTTCTCCCCGCCGCCGCCGAGTCGCGTTCCGTCCTCCGTTCCTACCTTGACCGCGACGTCCTCAACGGCAACGCCGTGTATCGTTTTCCAAACCTTTCCATCTTCCACGCCGTGCTCGCCGACGGGCGCATATGGGTCTCCGGCTCGCAGCAGCTCACCTCGGAGGGGATAGCCGATTTCCGCGAAGACCAGGGACCCCAGTTCTCCCTCTTCTTCGGTGGCAGCGAGGACATCTTCGGCATACCCTTTTACGGCATCGTCTATCTGTATCCCCTGCGGGAGGAGCGGCGCGTACTCCTCTTCGGATTCGATGCCCTGGAGCCGGCCCTGCAGCTCGCCTACAAGGTGAACCGGGAAGAGCACTGTTTCGAGTGCCTGATCGCCAACGCCCGCTATCTGTCCGTCCTCCTCTCCAGGGACGCGGATGGGGCGGAGGACCTGCGCGCCAAGCTGCCCGCCTGGGTCGCCGCATTCAGTCTGGAGCATCACGTGGAGCTGGTGGACCTCTGGGAGAAGTACGTCCGGGCGGACGCGGAGGCGATGGGCGCGCGCCCGCTGGACGGCGAGCTCGTCGCCGCTGTGGACGCGCAGTTCAGGAGACCCTGGTACATCTTCGAGCGCGATTATCTGCGTGGCCGCACGGCGGTCATCCGGCATTACGACTTCAAGAGCCGCGCTCCGGACCTTCTCTCCGGGCTGCGCGAACTGGCGTCGAAGAAGGGTTATCCGGTCCACGAGCTGGGACAGGCCCTCATTCCCGTCTATTTCGGCGGGTCCTTCTACTGCGAGACGGACTTCTATTTCCGGCCCTCGGACGAGGGGGAGAGGGCTCGCGTGGAGGAGGCGGTGCGCGAGGGCTATGGCTACCTCCTCGACGAGAAGAGCTTCGTGGACCGTCCGCGGGGGGAGGTGGCGGAGATGGTCTTCGCCAG
>JACVJH010000085.1 GCA_015711895.1 Candidatus Solincola tengchongensis
TGAACGGGAGGGCGGCAGAGGTATCAAAGAGGCGTACGGTTCGGGGATCCCTATGGCCCTTCAGCCTTTCGGGGGAGGTGACGGTCGGCGTTCTTCGGCCTTTGGGCGCCATGGGGAGAGATCGGCTTGAGCGGAAGCCGGCGCTCACGGACCTTGACCCGGATCATAGCCGGCGACGGCGGCGGGATGTATTCTTTTTGTCGAAAGGAGGAAGGAAATGCCCATATTCGAGTATCGCTGCGAGGAGTGCGGCCATCGTTTCGACGCCTTCTTCCGCCGCTCCGAGGACGCGGAGAAGGAGATCCCGCATTGCGATAGATGCGGGTCGGGGAGGGTGCGCAAGCTCTTCTCCCTCCTGGGCTGGGGCGGCGGGAGCGGCCAAGGCCTGTCCGGGGGGTGCGCAACGCGCTCCACGTGAAGCCCCTGGTAAAGGTCCGGTCAGGACCGCGGAAAGATGAAGGCCCGGCGAGGCTCGATGCCTCTTCCCGGGCGTGGGCCTCACGTCCTTTATGCTTTTAGGCCTTCTTTTGACGGAAAGGCGTCCCAAGATGAACTGGATAGCGCTGCTGGCGGTCATAGCCGCCTGGCTGTTGTTGAGCGCCGTCGTCCTGCCGCGGCTGGGGGTGCCCACCTGAATGTCCGCGGGCTGCCGCGTGCGGCGGAAGGAAAGCCCCGAGGACGGCGGGCGAGCTCCCGAAACGGACGGTGTGGATGGCCGTTGCGGCGGCCTGCATGATTAGGCCCCGTGAAGCAGCGACTCGGCGGCGTCCATGCCGCTGCGCAACGCCCCGTCCACGGAGGGCATGAAGAGGTATTCCCCGGCCAGGCGCAGTCCCTTGACCTCCCGGGAGCTCCTTTCCTTGAGTTCCTCCACGGCGCGGAGCATGCCCGGAGGGGAGAGGCAAACTGCCTCCTCCCAGCGGTAGACTTCCGAGAACAGCGGCTCCCTGGGCATGGAGGGCATGAAGCGGCGGATCTCCTCCGCCAGCAAGGAGAAGACCTCCCCGTCCGGGCGGGAGTTCAGCTCCCGCGCGTGCTTCCCGTAGGTGAAGCAGTGCACCATCCCGGCGCCCGGCGGGGCGTAGAGCGGGGACTTTATGGAGTTGTCGGTGAAGCCGGCCATGGGGGACATGGCTCGCCGCGGGAGCCCCACTGCATACCATCCCTCGGGGAGCAGGCGTTCCTGCAGGCCGAACATAACATGACAGCACGCGCTGTAGCGCACCCGCCCGAGGACCTCCCGCATCCGACCGGGGAGCTCGGGCATCAGCCGCCGGGCCACGCTGGCGGTGGTGGCGCAGATGACCGCGTCGGCCTCCATGAACCCCTTCCCGGTCTCCACCCCCTTCACCTTCCCGCCCTCCAGCACTATCCTCTGCGCCGGGGTGGAGAGCATCACCCGGTCCCGGCATTCCCGGTAAAGAGCCTCGGCCAGGGTCCCGATGCCGCCCTTCAGGGTGTACAGGCCGTGCAGGGCGTACCAGGCCAGCGCCAGCCCGTACCCCGCTCCTATCTCCTCCGGCTCGCCCAGGGTCAGGCAAGAGGCCAGCGGCTGGAAAAAATATTCCAGGGCCTCCTCCCCTCCGCGGCGCAGCGCCAGTTCGGCCAGGCTCTCGTCGTCG
Organism: Candidatus Solincola tengchongensis; assembly: GCA_015711895.1. Classification (GTDB taxonomy): domain Bacteria; phylum Actinomycetota; class Geothermincolia; order Geothermincolales; family RBG-13-55-18; genus Solincola_A; species Solincola_A tengchongensis. The sequence continues at coordinate 1,623 of JACVJH010000085.1, forward strand.
AGGTCCAGGGACGCGCGGTAGTCGATGAAATGCAGGTCCCTGCGCCTCTGGAAGATGAGGGGCATGATGCGGGCCATCTGCAGGATGCCTCGGGGGCCGAAGAGGCGGAAACGCAGAAGGTCCCTCCTGTCCTTCCACAGGAGCCGGGGGTCCAGGCCTGCGGTCAGGGGGTTGAGCCTGCCCTCCCTCCATATGGCCACCTTGAAGGGGAAGGCGACGATCTCTCCCTCAAGCCCCAGGCGGCGGCAGAGGTCGAAGGTGGTGTCGTAGTAGCGGAAGAAGAACTGCGCTCCCAAGTCGAGCACGTAACCGTCGCGCCTGGCTCCCGCCAGGCGTCCTCCCGGCGTGGAGGAGGCCTCCAGGGCGGTGACCTCCGCGCCGCCTTTTTTTAACACGTAGGTGGCGGCCAGCCCCGCGGTTCCCGCTCCCACCACGATTACCTTCATTCCCATCCCCCTTCCCGGTAGGCCCCTCCCAGGAAGCCGCGCCGCCCCTCGCTACCCGTAAAGGCATCCGAGGGACGAGATGATTATAATCCCCCCTCCGGTGTCGGTCCCGCGGGTGCCGCGCTCCGGAGAGGTCTCCGGAGACGGCGGAGACGGCTCGTGAATCGGCCAAGGTCGTGCCGGTGTCGGCGTTCCCGTTCCCGAATTGTGGGGCTCGGCGGAGACGGCATCGCCCGCGCCTTCCGGCGCCGTTACCCGGAACTCCCCTGGCGGAGGGTGTGAAAGATGATCACGCTCAGGTTGTGCACCAGCTTTTCCAGGTCGCAGTCCAGGCTGCCGTTCACCCACTGCACGGTGGCGAACTCCATCATGGCCAGGATGATGCGGGACACGACCTCCGGGTCGAGGTCGCGGCAAAGCCCCCTCCCCAGGTGTTCGCGCAGCTTGGCCTCCAGGATGCGGGCGAAGGGAAGGTTGAGCTCGTCAAGGTCGCGGCGGAACTCCTCGCTTTCCACGGAGGCCCTGATGACCAGGGGGTGGATATGGGAATAACGCCGGAAGACCTCCATGACGCCGCGGATTATCCGCTCCACGTCCTGGAGATTCTCCACGGCGATCTCCTCGAGGTGGTTCTCGCGGTACCAGTCGAAGGACTCCAGCTCGCCGACCATCTCGCGGAGCATGTGGCGCAGGAGGTCCTCCTTGTTCCGGAAGTAGAGCCAGAAGGTACCGTGGCCGATCCCGGCGCGGGAGATTATGTCCGCCGCTGTGGTCTTCTCGTAACCCTTCTCGGCGAAGACCTCCCGCGCGGCGTCCAGGATGCGTTTCCTGGTCTCCGCGGAGCGTTCCTGCACGAACCGCACCGACCGCGCGTTTCCGCGTTTTGAGTCCTCCCTCAAGGCGACCCCTTTCGGAAATGACCGATAGTCACAATTTACCAGCGGAGGGCCAAAGGGTCAAACGGCCGGGGATGCCTCAGGAGACCCTTTTCTTCTTCTGAAGCCGGATTTCGCCACCGCGCCCCCTTCCTTTCCACGATCTTTTTAGATGGAAAAAACCGAAGGTCTCCTTGAGGCCTGGAGGGTTTGCGGGAAGGCCCCCGCCTCCAGGGGGGATGGAATCCGCAGGAGCACGGAGCGGCGCATCGGATTGCGGGGATGGTGGGTAGTCGCTCGATGCCCATACCGCTGCCGCTTCCACGAGCCCCCGTTCCGCTTCGCATCCGGGCGTCTTGGGGGGCGGAAGCCGAAGGCGTCTTGTGGCCGGAGGGGGTCGAGGGACTGCGGTCATCCCCGTGGGGGCAGGGAGACGACATGGGGCAAGAGCGGCCTTTTTCAGGACTTCCGGGGAAAACGCGCATCATGTTGCGCGGAATCTGCACGGTGCGCGAGCGGCCTTTTTCCCGCCTCCCGGTGGGAAGAAAGACGAGAGGTTCGAGGGGCCTCCCCCAGGGTGAGAGGCGGCCCCCTCGCATCCCGGCGTAAGCCGGTTCATGACGGAGGCCGGGCTCGACGGAGATTAAGGCGGGAGCGGCGGGAAAGACCTTTATGGTCCGCATGGTTAAGCCGCCGTTTTCAGGTCGAAAGAGGTCGAGAGGCCACCCCATCATCCTGGCGGAGCAAGTAAAAATGACCGTTTGACCGAAAAAGGCGGGAATAGCTAAAATTTCATATATGAAAAATATGAGTGATGAAAACGTCAAACCCGGTTCCCCTCCCGAGGAACCCTTCGTCAAGTTGATAGAGACCGTTTTTCTCTTCATCCGCACCTATTACCCGGAGTTCAACGAGGTGCTGGAAAAATTCGGCCTTAACTATTCCCAGTACGTCGCTCTCCTGACCCTTTTCATGCACGGAAGCCTGGTCGAAGGGGAACTGGCACGCATGCTCCACCTCAACCCCTCGACCATGAGCCGCATGATATATGCCCTGGAAGAGAGGGGCTGGGTGAGATGCGTGAGGGACGCCTCCGACCGCCGGCGGGTTGTGGTAAGCTTCACTCCGCGGGGGAAGAAGCGCATAGAGGGGATGATGAGGGAGCCGGCGAGGGTCCTCGTGCGGCTCACCGAAGACCTGGGCGAGGAGGAGAGGAAGCGGGTATACGAGATGGTGGACTCCATCAACCGGGTACTCTGGCTTTTCATAGGCGCCCGGGAATCCTGAACCCTCTCTCAATCAGAACCCAGGGTAGGGGAGAGGAAGGCGACCTCACGGGAGACGTCCCCGAGCATCATCCGTCCCGGAGACCCGCGACCATGTCGGAAAAGGGTATCCTCGCGCCCGGGGAGGTCATGGAGAGCGGGGAGCACGTTAAGACCTTTCCGAAACGCGAAGGCGTCGATGCCGCATGCCGTTCGCGCCTCTTCTCTCCGCCGCCTCCTCCTTCAGCCCCCGTTTTCACGTGAACCCCACTTGGATTACGCATATCCCCCTCCTCTCTTATGCCGCCCTTTCGGCCCGGCGGTTGCCTGGCGCTCCGCGCCCTCTTCCGGCGCGGGACACCGAGACATTACGATTTGCGCCTCCCTTCAAGGGATGAAGGCCCGAAGGTCCATTCCGGGGATAGCCGTATTCAAAGGAGGAAACGGCAACAGGGAGAGGCGAACCGTCGGGTCGGAGC
>JACVJH010000086.1 GCA_015711895.1 Candidatus Solincola tengchongensis
GCGTGCAGGACGACAAGGTGGTGGGGATCGAAGGGCTTCCCGACAGCCCCATCAACCGGGCCAGCCTCTGCTCCAAGGGTCAGTCCATCCTCCAGGTAGCCAACAACGAGAGGCGCCTGAAGAAGGTGCTCTATCGCGCCCCCGGGGGGACGGACTGGGAGGAGAAGACCTGGGAGGAGGCCATCCCGGCCATAGCACGCCTCATCAAGGACACCCGGGACGCCAACTTCGTCGAGGAGGAGGAGATCGACGGGCAGAAGGTGAAGGCCAACCGTTGCGAGGGCATCGCCCAGCTGGGAGGGGCGGCCCTGGACAACGAGGAATGCTACCTGGCCTCCAAGTTCGCCCGCGCTCTCGGCCTGGTGTACATAGAACACCAGGCACGTATATGACACTCGGCCACAGTCGCCGGTCTCGGCGGCACGTACGGCCGGGGGGCCATGACCAACCACTGGGTTGACCTCAAGAACGCCGATGTCTTCATGATCTGCGGCGCCAACCCCAGCGAGAACCATCCCTGCTCCTGGAAATGGTTGGAGAAGGCCAGGGAGGAACGCGGCGCCAAGATCATCGTCGTCGACCCCAGGTTCACCCGCTCCGCCGCCCGCGCCGATCTCTTCTCCTTCCTCCGGCCGGGCACGGACATCGCCTTCTTCAACGCCCTCATCAAGTACGCCATCGACAAGAACTACATCAACTGGGAGTACGTCCAGAACTACACCAACGCCCCCATTCTGGTGAACCCGGACTTCAAGGGGCCGTGGGAGCTGGACGGCTACTTCAGCGGTTACGACAAAGAGAAGAAGAAGTACGACACCAAGACCTGGACTTACCAGACGGACCCGGCGACGGGAGAGCCCAAGCGCGTGCATCTCATCCCCATAGCCGAGGACCCGGCCTTCCCGGGCCGGGGGGTTCCCATCGGGCCCAAGGACGCCAACGGGAACTACATACCAAACCCGGACGACCAGATAGCCGGGACGGTCTTCGCCAAGCTCAAGGAGCACGTATCCCGCTACACCTACGAGGGCCCGAACAGCGTGGTGGCCAAGGTCTGCGGCATGGACCCGGAGAAGTTCAAGGAGATAGCGGAGACCTACGTGGGGATCACCCACAAGCGGGAGAAGACCGGAAACCTCATGTATGCCATGGGGCTTACCCAGTCCACCTACGGGACGGAGAAGATACGTGCCTTCGCCATCCTGCAGGCCCTGCTGGGGAACACCGGACTGCCCGGCGGAGGCATCAACGCCCTGCGCGGCGAGTCCAACGTGCAGGGGTCCACGGACTTCGGCCTCCTCTCCCACATCCTCACCGGGTACATGCCGGTGCCCAACACCACCGACCATCCCACCCTGGACAAGTACCTGGAGAAGACGACCCCCAAGGTGGGCATCTGGACCTGGCAGCCCCGCTTCTTCAAGAGCTACCTCATGGCCTATTACGGCCCCTACGCCAAGAAGAACGGGCTGGACAAGGCCTACGAGCTGCATCCCAAGGTGAAGAAAGGCAAGAACTACACCCACATCGCCCTCTTCGAGGACATGTACGCGGGCATCATCAAGGGGCTCATCGCCTGGGGGCAGAACCCGGTGGTGGGAGGCGCCTGCTCCAACCTGGAAGCGGCGGCCATGGACAAGCTGGACTGGTTCGTGGCCGTGGACCTCTGGGAGACGGAGTCCATGAACTTCTGGCGCCGTCCCGGCGTGGAGCCCAAGGACATCAAGACCGAGGTGTGGGTGCTTCCCGCCGCCTCCTCGGTGGAGAAGAGCGGATCGGTGACCAACTCCGGGCGGCTTGCCCAGTACCGGTGGAAGGCCGTGGAACCTCCCGGCGAGGCCAAGTCCGACGCCTGGATAATGCACCAGATCATGAAGGCCCTGAAGGACCTCTACGAAGCCGAGGGAGGCAAAAACAAGGAGGCCATCACCGAGCTCTTCTGGGAGTATGAGGAAGACGAGCACGGCGACCCCAACCTGGACCAGGTGCAGATAGAGATAAGCGGTTTCACCTGGCCGGAAGAGGAGTTCTCCTGGGATGCCGCCTTCAAGAAGCCGGTGTTCGGCTTCGCCAACCTCAAGGACGACGGCTCAACGGCCTGCGGGGCCTGGATCTTCTGCGGGCAGTGGGCCAGCGACACGGACATCGAGAACGCGGCCAAGATCCTGGGCAAGGATAAGGAGCTTCCCAGGGGCGACGACGGGAAGGTGAAGATACCCCGGGACAAGCAGGCCACGGAGTGGAACGGTATCCCCTTCAACAAGGCCCAGTGGCACTTCCAGAAGACGCCGGTCTACTGGCTGGACAAGGACGGCGTGACCATCTATACCGAGAACCCGCCCTCCAGCGCCAAGATGATCGACCTGGGAATCACCCCCAACTGGGCCTGGGCCTGGCCGATAAACCGCAGGATCATCTACAACCGTGCCTCCTGCGATTGGTCGGGCAAGCCCTTCGCCCCGGACAAGGCCCTCTTCACCTTCAAGGACGACGACACCCTGGGGATGAAGAACGACGTGCCCGACTTCTATACCCAGGCAAGCACCGACCCTGCCTTCCCGGCCGAGCTCAAGGGGAAAGCCACCATGCGCACCCGCTCGGGGGCCAACTCCTTCTTCATGAACCGGGAGCCGGGTGCCCTGGTGGCGCGGATCTTCTCCAACTCCCTGCTGGAAGGGCCTTTCCCCGAGCACTACGAGCCGCGGGAGAGCCCGGTGAAGAACATGCTCTCCTCGGTGCAGAACAACCCCGCGGCGGTGCTGGAATGGCCATCCGCCAAGAACGAGCCGGAGAAGTGGGGCTTCGCCGAGGTGGGAGACCCGCGTTTCCCCTACGTGTGCACCACCTACAGAGTCACCGAGCACTGGCAGGCAGGTCAGATGACCCGTAACAACTCCTGGCTGGGCGAGGCCATGCCGGAGAACTTCGTGGAAATCTCCAAGGAGCTGGCCGACGAGCTGGGCATCAAGAACGGAGACCTGGTGGAGGTGGAGAGCCTCCGCGGCAAGGTCCAGGGAGTGGCCGTGGTCACCGTGCGTCTGAAGCCGCTGGAGATCGGCGACAACGGGACCACCAGGAAGATCCACATCGTGGGGCTGACCTGGCATTACGGGTTCGTGGGACTCTTCACCGGCGGCCCGGAGCGCAACGGGTTCTCCAAGAAGAACTACGCCGCCAACCAGCTCACGCCGCACGTGGGAGACGCCAACACCACCATCCCCGAGTCGAAAGCGTTCCTGGTGAACCTAAGGAAGGTGAAGTAAAATGGCTAACCCGACGGACAAGGCCATCCTCTTCGACGCCAGCAAGTGCACGGGATGCCGGGCCTGCCAGGTAGCCTGCAAGAACTGGAACCAGCGGGGATACACGGAGACCCACAACGAGGGGACTTACGAGAACCCCCGCCAGCTCACCGCGCAGTGCTGGATGCGCATCCTGTTCAACGAGCCGGAGGAGCGCCCGAAGAGCGACGACGAGATCTACTGGTACTTCACCAAGTACCAGTGCATGCACTGCACCGACGCCACCTGCGTCAAGGTCTGCCCCAGCGGGGCCACCAAGAAGCATAAGGTGACCGACGGGGACAGCGAGGCCTACGTGGTGAAGACCGACCCCAAGCAGTGTATCGGCTGCAACTACTGCGTGGCCACCTGCCCCTTCCAGGCCTGCCGCTACGACGAAAAGGAGAAGGGTGTCTTCCGCTGTGTCCTGTGCCTAGACCGCATAAGTCAGGACCCGGCGGCCTTCCCCACCCCGGAGCAGGCATCGCCGGACCTGGAGAAGAACGCCAAGGACCCTTACCCCACCCGCAACCGCCCGGCCTGCGTGCAAACCTGCACCTCCGGGGCTCTGTCCTTCGGGACCCGTGAGGAGATGCTGGCCAAGGCCAAGGAGAGGGTGGAGTTCCTGAAAAAGGAGAAGGGCAAGGAAAAGGCCCGGGTCTACGGGGAGGACGAGCTGGGCGGCCTCCACTACATCTACGTGCTGGAGGACAGCCCGGACAAGTACGGCCTGCCGGAGAAGCCCACGGTGCCCGCCGGCGTGACCATCTGGGAGACCCTCATCAAGCCGGGCGCTCCCTGGGGCGGCCTGGCCCTGGTGGGACTGGTGGCCGCAGCCGGTGTCGGTTACGTGATCAACAAGCGCAACGAAGGGTTGGAGCGTCAGGCCAAGGGAGGGGGTGAGTGAGATGGCGGAACTCAAGACCTTCAAGGGTGGCATCCACCCCCCTTACAACAAGGAGCTGGCTTCGGGCAAGGCCATAAAGGCCGCCCCCATCCCCTCCGAGGTGGTCATACACTTGCAGCAGCACATAGGGGCTCCCTGTGAGCCACTGGTCAAGGAGGGCGACCGGGTGGAGTTGGGCCAGAAAATAGGCGAGGCACAGGCCTTCGTCTCCGCTCCGGTGCACGCCTCCGTTTCCGGGACGGTCAAGGCCATAACCGAGGTCCCCAACTTCACCGGGGCCAAGGTGAAGAGCGTGATCATCACCCCGGACCCCGAACAGCCCGAGTTCCAGAAGAGGACCGGGAAGGACCTGGACGCCCTAACCGCTGAGGAGGTCCGGGAGATCGCCAAGGAAGCGGGCCTCGTGGGTATGGGAGGAGCGGCCTTCCCCACCCACGTGAAGATCACCCCTCCCAAGGACAAGCCAATCGACATCGTGATCATCAACGCCTGCGAGTGCGAGCCCTTCCTCACCTGTGACCACCGCCTCTTGCTGGAGCGCACCGACGACCTCATCGCCGGCGCCCGCCTGCTGAAGACCGCGGTGGGTGCGGGGAAGGTCATCTTCGGGGTGGAGGCCAACAAGATGGACGCCGTGGACGCCCTACGCTCCCGCGCCTCCTCCTATCCCGACGTGGAGGTGGAGGTCCTCGAGGTCAAGTACCCAGAAGGGGCGGAGAAGATGCTCATCTTCGCCTTGACCGGCAGGAAGGTGCCCCCGGGCAAGCTCCCCTCCGAGGTGGGCTGCCTGGTTCAGAACGTGGGAACCGCCGTGGCCCTCTACGAGGCCGCCGCCTGGGGGAAGCCACTCTACGAGCGGGTGGTCACCGTGACCGGGCCCGGGGTGCGGGAGCCCGCAAACCTCCTGGCTCGTATCGGCACCCCCATATCCGTCCTCCTCGAGGCCTGCGGGGGCCTGGTGGGAAACCCGGTAAAGCTGATCATGGGGGGCCCCATGACCGGGTGGGCCCAGAAGGATGCCTCCGCACCCGTGGTCAAGGGGACCTCGGGGGTGGTGGTCCTCACCTCCGACGTGGTGGACCTGGGCGAGGAATCGGAGTGCGTGCGCTGCGGGAAGTGCGTGGAGGTCTGCCCCATGTTCCTCTCCCCCAACTTCATCGTCCAGTCCGTCAAGCGGGGGCAGTGGGACAAGGCGGAGATGTGGGGGGCACTGGACTGCTTCGAGTGCGGGTGCTGCTCCTTCGAATGCCCCGCCTACATCCCCCACGTGCAGTACGTGCGCAAGGCCAAGGCCGAGATCGCGGCCCTGAAGAAGAAGTAGAGGAGGCGATGGGAAATGGCGATGGATAACCTGGTCCTCACCCCGCCCCCGCACCTGAGAAGCAAGGAACAGACGGCGGTCGCCATGCGCGACGTGCTCATTGCCCTGGCGCCTATCACCATTGCCGCGCTGGTGGCCTTCACCTATAACGCCCTGTTCAATATCGCGGTCTGCGTGGGGTCGGCGATGTTCTTCGAGTTGGTGGCCCGCAAGATAAGGAAGAAGAAGGTCACCCTCTCCGACGGGAGCGCAGCGGTGACCGGTCTCCTGCTGGCGCTACTCCTCCCGGCCAAGATCCACTGGCTGAACATGATCATCGCCTCCTTCGTGGCCGTGGTCATAGTCAAGGAGCTCATGGGTGGCCTGGGGCGGAACATCTTCAACCCTGCACTCTTCGGGTTCGTCTTCATCCTCATCGGCTCCGGGTTCCTGGCCAGCTGGACAGGGCACCTGGGATTTTTGCCCGGCGGCTTCGACGGAGTCCAGGCGGCAACCCCGGTCGCTTACATCAAGCACGGCCTGCAGGGCGCGCCCTCCTACGCCGCCCTGCTCTTCGCCAACTACGGAGGAGCAATCTCCGAGGTGGGTTGCTTCTGGATCCTGCTGGGCGGGGCCTATCTACTGTACCGTAAGGTCATCAACTGGGTGATTCCGGTGACCATTCTGGCCACCGTGTTCATCCTGGCCTACATCCTGGGCTCCGACGGGCTCTACCAGATTCTGGCGGGTGGCGTGATGCTGGGGGCTTTCTTCATGGCCACCGACTGGGTGACCAGCCCCATGTACCGCTGGGGCCAGGCGGTGTTCGGCCTGATCATAGGCATCTGCATCGTGCTCATCCGCCTCTATGGTGGGCCCTCCGGGGCGGTGGCCTACTCCATCCTCATCGGCAACGCCTTCGTGCCCCTGCTGGACAAGGTGTTCAAGCCCAAGAGGTTCGGAGAGGTGGTCGCCGCCTGAGCTATCGGGACCCCGGAAGGAGAGACAGAGGGCCGGGAGCGAACTCCCGGCCCTTTTCCCTTCTGGGTGATGCGGGGAGGGGGCTCTGGCCGGAGGCGAGAGAGCCAGCGGGGAAGCGGTAGGCCACGCGGGAAAGGCCGTGGGCTTTTGGGATTGATGCGGGATGCCGGGAATGGCGATTGGCGCGGCCCCCTTTTTCTTTCCGAAGGGGTGGGGGTGGGGGTTCGGCGGTCATGCGGAGCCATGGCCAGCCAAGGGTTGATGACCCCCCGGAACAGTGCCTCCGGGGACGGGAGACGACGAGTAGGATGCGTGCGGCGATTCGCGGGGCGGGGCGAGATGGGACGACCATGAAGACGGGTCCCCCTTTTATGGAGCAGAGGCGTAAACCACAGGTATCATACGCGGTGGATAGGATGTGATAGGACTGAAGGGAGGCAGTGTCCGGAGTCCATAGGTGATGACGCTGCGAATGCGGACGACCCGGGCCGCATGCCTCCATGTGGGGGGAGCCGCCACACGGCTGTAATGAGTGAGCGCGCCCAAGGAGCGGACAGGCATAACGGTGGGAATGGACGGATTTCCTGGCCCCATCCCTGGGGAAACACCGATTGGGCTCGAAGGCGGGCACTTCCGCCCTGACCGCTTCGAACCAGATGACGAATACCCTTTGCGCGGCTTGAGCCTTTCCGAGGTCCGGGAGAGGGAGGACAAGGGCCAGACCAACCGGGTCAGGGAGAAGAGCAGCCGCTCCCTTGCGCACATCATCCGGGCCAACGTCTTTAACCGCTTCAACGCTCTCCTGGGAGCTTTGGCAATCGTCGTACTGGTATTCGACTCTCCGCGAGATGCCCTCTTCGGCCTGGTGCTGGTCTTCAACACCCTCATCGGGATTGTGCAGGAATGGCGGGCGAAGAGGACCTTGGACCGGCTCTCCATCCTCACCGCGCCCCTTGCCCGGGTGGTCAGGGACGGAGTGGTGAGGGAGATTCCCAGGGAGGAGATCGTCCTCGATGACCTGATAGAGGTGGGCCCGGGGGACCAGATCCTGGTGGACGGGTCGGTGGTGGCCTCCGAGGGGCTGGAGGTGGACGAGTCCCTTCTCACCGGGGAGTCGGTGCCGGTGCCCAAGGAACCGGGTGCCGGCGTCTGGTCGGGGAGTTTCGTGTCCGGCGGGAGGGGGAGGTTCCGGGCCACGGCAGTTGGGGAGGAAGTCTACGCCCAGAAGCTGGCTTCGCAGGCCAGGCGTTTCACGCTGGTGTCCTCGGAACTCAGGAAGGCTTCGGACACCATCCTGCGGTATATCACATGGATAATGGTGCCCGTGGCCTCGGTCTTCGTCGCCAGTCAGTTGCTGACTCATTTTTCCCTGCGGGAGGCGGTCATCTCCTCGGTGGCTGGCCTGGTGGGCATGGTTCCGGAGGGTCTGATCCTGCTCACCAGCCTCGTCTTCGCCGTCAGCGCCGCGGCGCTCGCGAGGCGCAACGTGCTGGTACAGGAGCTTCCCGCCGTGGAGGGGCTGGCCAGGGTGGACGTGGTCTGCCTGGACAAGACGGGTACCCTCACCGAGGGCACCTTGTTTCTCCAGGAGGTGCGATACCTCGGTGACGAGCGCTGGACACGGGATGCACTGGGGGCGTTGATCCGGAACCTACCGGACCGCAACGCCACTCTTTCCGCCCTCCATGAGGCCTTTCCCCACGCGGAGGGATGGGAACTCGCCAGTGTGGTTCCCTTCTCCTCGGAGCGCAAGTGGAGCGCGGTGGAATTCCAGGGGCGGGGGACCTGGGTTCTGGGCGCTCCGGAGATACTCCTCGCCAAGGCATGTGAGGCTGGAGGAGAGGGAGCCCGGGAGCTCTCAGCGGAGGTGGAGGAGCTGGCTAGGCGAGGCCTACGAGTGCTCATGCTGGCGCGGACTGACGAGCGGCTGCGCGAAGGCGGGGACCTCCCCCGCGACCTTCGTCCCATGGCCCTCCTGTCCTTTGTGGAGAAGATACGTCCGGACGCCCCCCGGACATTGGCCTATTTCCGGGAGCAGGGCGTGGGTATAAAGGTCATCTCCGGGGACAACCCGCTCACCGTGGCCGATGTAGCCCTGCGGGTGGGTGTCCCAGGGGCGGAGGAGCCAGTCGACGCCCGAGGGCTTCCCACCACGCGGGAGGAGATGGCCGCCGTCCTGGAGGAGAGGTCGGTCTTCGGAAGGGTGGTGCCGGAGCAGAAGCGGGAGATGGTCCTTGCCCTGCAGGGCCGGGGCCATGTGGTGGCCATGACCGGGGACGGCGTGAACGACACACTGGCCCTTAAGGAGGCGGATCTGGGTATAGCCATGGGGTCGGGGGCTCCTTCCACCAAAGCAGTGGCCCAGCTGGTGCTCCTGGACGGGAAGTTCTCCACCCTTCCCAGGGTGGTGGCCGAGGGTCGCAGGGTGATGGCCAACATGGAGAGGGTGGCCAACCTCTTCTTAACCAAAACGGTGTACGTGGCCCTTTTGGCCCTGGTGATCTCCCTTGCCCGCTGGCCTTTTCCCTTGCTCCCCAGGCACATCACACTGGTAGGTTCCCTGACCATCGGGATACCCGCATTCATCCTCTCCTTCACCCCCAGCAGACGGCGCTACCGCCCGGGCCTTCTCCGCCGGGTGATGCTCTTTTCTCTTCCCGCCGGGGTCATCGCCACCTCGGCCACCTTCACCGCCGTGGCCATGGCCCACTCCAACCGCATTCCGGACGGAGAGGTCAGGACCACGGCGGTCATCGTCCTGACCTGTGTGGGGCTGGCCGTGCTGGCCCATCTCTCCCGGCCGATCTACACCTGGAAAGGTGGGTTGACCGCAGTAATGGGAGGAGCCTTCGCCGGCATCCTGTTCCTGCCCTGGTTTAGGAACTTCTTCCAACTCTTCCTGCCCTCCCTCCCTGTCCTGGTGCAGGCATTGGGCATCGCTGCGGTGCACGTTCTCCTCCTGGAGCTCGCGGTGAGGTACGTAGGGCGGAGAGGAGAAACGGGCCTCACCCCAGCTTCCGACGACTGATGGGCCGGCAGCGGATTGAGGAGCCTCGGGTCCTTATGCCCCCGGTTCTGTTATACTACCCACCATGGAAGGACGGGAGGATCTGGAGCGGGAGACCCTGGGGCGCAGGAACCGTCGCGACACTTTGATAGTGACCGTGGTCTTTCTGGCCCTTGTGGGAACGGCATTTCTCGGCGTCAAGCTCATCAACCCGGGGTATTCGAGGGAACCCTACCAGCGCACCATGTTCGTCCTCGAGGATTACGTGACCATAACCGCCTACGGGAAGGACCAGGCACGGGTGGAGGGTGCGGTGGATGAGGCATTCCGGGAATTGCAGCGCCTGGATAACGTGTTCGACCGTTACGACCCGGAGAGCGAACTCTCCAGGCTGAACGATGCGGCGGCGCGGGAGGCGGTACCCGTTTCCGAGGACCTGTGGAAGGTCATCGCCACCGGTGTGGAGATCTACCGGGAGAGCGAGGGGGCTTTCGACATAACCGTGGGTCCCCTGGTGGACCTTTGGGACGTCCTGGGCAGGGGAGCGAGGGGCGAACCTCCCCCCGGCGATGCGGAGGTCGCCGCCGCACTCAAGCTGGTGGGCTCCGATAAGCTCGAGTTGGACGAGGCGGCCCACACCGTCCGTTTCCTCCAGCCGGGCGTGGTCATAGACGTGGGTGGGCTGGCCAAGGGATACGCGCTGGACCGGGCGGCGGAGATACTCCAATCCCGGGGCGTCAGATCCGGTTATATAAGCATGATAAGTACCGACCTCACCCTGGGGGAGAAGCCGGGAAGCGCCGGCGGTCCCCTGTGGAGGATCGGCATCCTGGATCCGCGGGGAGAGGACTACCTGGCCACCCTCCTTCTGCCCGGCGAGACCTACGTGAGCACCTCCGGGGATTATCAGCGCTTCTTCGAGTATCAGGGTGTGCGCTACCATCACATTCTCGACCCGCGAACCGGTTATCCAGCCAGGGGGGCGGTCTCGGTCACCGTGGTGGGCGGGGATGATGGGGCGCGTTCCGATGCCTTCTCCACCGCCGTCTTCGTCATGGGATACCCCCAAGGCCTGGAGTGGGTGAAATCACGGGGACTGGAGTGTCTCCTGGTGGACGCCTCCGGTGAGGTCCACTACACGGAGGGGATGAGGGCCCTCCTGGAGGGGATAAAGGAAACCACGACCCCCTGACGTCGATTCTTCCCTATCCTGTTGGTAATACTTACCAATAATCACCGCGCCTCAACTAAAACTGCGCATACGCGCCCCGCTTCACCGGCGTCC
>MU158591.1:0-564 GCA_015711895.1 Candidatus Solincola tengchongensis
GCTGACCCGGCCCCAGACCCCGCACATCGCCATCCCCACCACGGCGGGAACGGGGAGCGAAGTCACCTACGCCTTCGTCCTCAAGGACTACGAGAAGAACCAGAAACTGCTCTACGGGGACGACTATATAATCCCCAACACGGCAATCCTGGACCCGGTGATGACCCAGACCCTTCCCCCCATGCTCACCGCCACCACGGGCATGGATGCCCTGACCCACGCCATCGAGGCCATCCACGCCCTGCAGGCGGAGCCCATCTCCGACACCATGGCCTTCGGCGCCATCCGCCTCATAATGCAGTACTTGCCCCGCTGCGTGGAGAACGGGGACGACCTGGTGGCCCGCGGGCAACAGCAGATAGCGGCCACCATGGCCGGGGTGGCCTTCTCCAACGCGCAGGTGGGACTGGTGCACGCCATGGCCCACAGCATCGGCGCGCTCTGCGGGGTGCCCCACGGGCTGGCCAACAGCATCCTCCTGCCTTACGTGATGAAGTACAACATGGACGAGTGCCCGGACCGCTACGCCTTCGTGGCCGAGGCCATGGGCGTCCAGGAGACGGG
>MU158591.1:574-6007 GCA_015711895.1 Candidatus Solincola tengchongensis
GTCAAGGCGAAGGGTATGAGCGACGAGGAAGCGGCGGCGGCGGCCATCAACGCCGTCTGGGAGCTGACCAAGCGCATGGGGGTACCCCAGAAGCTGCGTGAGGTGGGAGTCACCGAGGACGTCCTCCCCCAGGCGGCGGACATGTCTCTGAGCGACGGGTCGCTGGTCTATAACCCCAAGATGATCTTCGAGGCCGAGCAGGTTCTGGAGGTGTACAAAGAGGCTTTTTAGTTCCTGCGACGAGCAGGGGGGCGAAAAGTACGGGGAAGCCTTGAAAGAGGTGAACCCTGGGCGTCGCGATCGAGGAAGGAGGCTTTTGCCGCAAGCGCGGGATCGGAAAGGAGTTTCACGTCGAAAGGAGGTAACATGGCCGACATAAGCCTGGGACCGGGAGCCGAGGAGGTCCCCCTGGCGGGGATGCTCGCGGAGATGCTCAAGTCCAACCTGGAAAAGCCGGAGAAGAAGCGTGATTTCGAGAAGTTGAAGGCCAAGGTGCTCATCCACGCCGTCGACGCCGAGGCCAAGATAACCATGGACTTCGACCGGGGGAAGCTGACCGTGTACGGGGGCGAAGCTGGGAAACCGGACATCGCCATCGCCACCGATTCCACCACCCTCCTGGAGCTGGCCAACCTGAAGATAAAGTACGGGCTGCCCTGGTACTTCGACGAGACGGGCATGGGGGTGGTCAAGAAACTCCTCAAGGGGGACCTGAAGATAAAGGGCATGTTCGCCCACCTGGGAGCCCTGACCAGGCTCACCAAGATCATGTCCCTCAGTTGAGATAAGCTGGTCGTCACCGGGGAACATGCCCCCCAACAGACGATTCGTTCCTCGAGGAAAGTGGTCGATAACGGTTCCCGCTGACGGGATGGGGGGCCTTGAAGTCGCATTCTAGGCCGGAAAGAGGTGATACGCATGATCTTCGGAAACATGGGCAAAGGTGTGGAGGTGGACCTGACCTCGGGGACGGTCACCGAGTTCGAGATCCCGGAGGATATATACCGGGATTATATAGGCGGGACCGGCCTGGCGGCCAAGCTCCTTTACGACCGGGGCAACCTGGAGGCGGAGCCCCTCGACCCGGACAACCTGCTCATCTTCGCCACCGGCCCCCTTACCGGGATAGGCTTCTCGGGCTCCAGCCGCCTTTCCGTGGGTTCGCGCTCGCCCCTCACCGGGATATGGGGACAGGCCTCCTGCGGGGGCAATTTCGGCCCCGAACTGAAACGCTGCGGCTATGACGCCCTCGTCCTGAAGGGGAGGGCGGAAAAGCCTGTCTACCTGATTATGGGCGACGATTCCGTGGAGATCGCCTCCGCCGAGGACCTCTGGGGAAAGGACACCTACGAGACCACGGACATCCTCAAGGAGAGGCACGGCAAGCAGGCCAAGGTCCTTGCCGTGGGGCAGGCGGCGGAGAACCTCATCCCCTTCGCCGGGATCGTCAACGACAAGGGGCATCACTTCGGCCGCGCGGGCATGGGCGCAGTCATGGGCTCCAAGAAGGTCAAGGCCGTGGTGGCCCAGGGGACCAAGAAGATGGAATACAAGGACCCGGAGAAGGTCAAGGCCATGCAAGAGGAGCACCGGGAACTGGTCAAGAACAGCATCTTCTGCGGGGCCCTCTCCGCCTTCGGCACGGGGGCCAACATGGAGGCCAAGATGTACGAGGGGGATGTCCCCACCCGCAACTGGGGACGCGGCCTCTGGGAGGAAGGGGCGGAGAAACTGTCCGGCATCGCTCTGGCGGACAACTTCATCGTGGACCACGGGAGCTGCCGGGGGTGCGCCGTGCGCTGCAAGCCGGTGGTGGAGGTCAAGGAGGGGCCCTACGCCATGGGGCCCGGCCCGGGACCGGAATACGAGACCCAGGCCTCCTTCGGGACCCTGATCATGAACGACAACCTGGCCGCCCTGTGCAAGATAAACGACTACTGCAACCGGGTGGGCATGGACACCATCACCTGCGGGGCCACCATAGCCTGGGCCATGGACTGCTACGAAGCGGGAATACTCAAACCGGAGGACTACGAGGGCATCAAATTGGAGTGGGGGGACGTGGACACGGTCATCGACCTCCTCCCCAAGATCGTTAACCGGGAGGGGAAGCTGGGTGCCCTCCTGGCTAAGGGTTCCCGCAAGGCGGCGGAGGAGGTGGGAGGCGGCGCGGAGGCCTACCTCACCGACTCCAAGGGCCTTGAGGCCCCCATGCACGACCCGCGCTGCAACTGGGGGGACGGGCTGGCCTACGCCGTCTCCATCCGCGGGGCATGCCACGTATCCAACCTCACCTTCCTCCTGGAATGGGGGGCCATCGAGTACCCGGAGATCGGGCTGGACAAGAACTACCAGCCCCAGTCCGCGGAATACAAGGCGGAGGCCGTAGCCCTCACCGCCGACCTGGGGTGCATCATGAACTCCGCCTGCTGGTGCGAGTTCCCGGGGACCATCTACTCCGTGACCCAGTGGGCGGAGCTCTTCGACGCCGTGGCCGGCTACGGTTGGGACTACCGAAAGATGATGGAGGCCGGAGCCAGGGTGTGGTTCCTGCAGCGCTGCCTGGGCCACATCTGGGGGGCCACGGGAGCCGACGACCGTATCGGCCAGAGGATAATGACCCCGGTGGAGGACGGGGGCATAGCCGGCTCCGTCCCGGACATGGAGACCATGCTGCGGGAGTTCTACGAATACCGCGGGATGACCCCCGAGGGGATGCCCACCCGGGAGACCCTGCCGTGAATGTCATTCACGGCAGGTAGGGGGATGCTCGGAGAAAGGACGGCGTAAAGTCGACGGCAAGGAAAATCTTGGGGGAGCGGGCGGCAAACCCACTCCCCCGTGTTCGGTGTCGAAACGACACAGAGGTGCCGGAAACCGTCCGGACCGCCGGAAAAGCGAGTCTTCGACGCTCGATGGCGCGGCGAAGGCGAGGGAAACCTCGGGAAAAGCGATCACCGGAGGCAGGGCCGTTTCCGATTCCGCGACCAGCGCTTATCTCTTGAGGGAGCATCCTTGCAGGCCGCGGGAGAAACGGGTTCGCGCGCCGATAAAGAGAGAAGATGACCTTCGCGCCGGAAACGAAGGCGACCGATCCTCTTCGGAAGAGGAAAACGATGCGGCCATGCCACTCATCCGCACCCTTCCGGCCGGAAAACACAGCCTCCGCCTCATTCGTACAAGGAATGCCCATCCCCTTCGGAGAAAGGCGACATCATCAGGGGAAAGGCGAAATCTCCCACAACAAGAAATGAGCTGGACCCGGGCACGAATCAGGGACTCGGAATGAACGGCGAGAACTCGTATCATCCTTTCAAGACAAACGAATCAACGGAACGAAAAACCCGGATGACGCGAGGCTCGAAAAGTACTAATATATTAACGGTCGCTTAATATTATGGAGGCGAGTTCGCCCGACTCTATTCTCTCGGGCGACCACCGCGGTAAAGAGCGCGTGGGAAAACGGTCGGCATGCCGTCTGAGCGAACGGGCGGGAGAACCGGTACCGCCCACCGGCGGTTTTCGGTAAAGGATGAGGTCCGATCACGGATATTCGGTTCATGTCCTCAAAAATACCACCATATCAGGCGCCGGCAGACTGGACCTCGGAGGAGGTGATGGATGTCCGAACCAGAGACGCACTATGATCCACAGCCGGGACGACCAAGGGAGGTGAGGTAATGTCCGACTGGAAGAAGGACGTGGAAGTCCTGGTCCACCAGGGGAAGATAAGCGTCCCCTACTCGTGGACGGTAGGGAGCACCCTCAGCCGCTGGTACTGCGAGTTGCGCGACAACGGAAAGATCTGGGCCAACCGTTGCCCCGGTTGCGGGACGGTATTCGTCCCCCCCAAGCCCAAGTGCATCCACTGCTACCAGGAACCCCACGACTGGGTGGAGCTTCCGGGAACCGGGACCGTGGAGAGCTACACCGTCGTGCGCTACGAGGAGCCCAAACTACATCCGCGCAAGGCGCCCTTCGTCTACGGACTCATCAAGATGGACGGTGCCGATACCTGCCTGCTCCACTTCATCGACGAGATAGAACCGGAGAAGGTAAAGGTGGGTATGCGCGTGGAGGCCGTGCTCGCGGAGGAGCGCGAGGGGAACATCCTGGACATCAAGCACTTCCGTCCCCTGGGCTGAGGTAAGGTGGTGATATATATGGAAAAAGTTGCCATCATTGGAGTGGCCCAGAGCAAGTACGAGCAAAACAAGCCGGAGACCTTTGCCGAGATGGTCTACGACGTCACCCGGCGGGCCCTGGAGGACGCGGGCATCACCAAGGACGAGGTGGACAACGTGGTCTCCATCTCCAGCGACTTCTGGGACGGGCGCACCATATCCAGCATGGCCATCCAGGACAGCGCCTGCGCCTACGGCAAGGACATCACCACCGTGGAGGGTGACGGGACTTTCGGCTGCCTCTACGGGATGATGCGCATCCTCTCCGGGAGCTTCGGGGTGACCATCGTGGTGGCCCACCACAAGGGGACGGAGAGCAACATGAACGGCATCACCAACTGCGCCTTCGATCCTCTGGTGGAGAGGAAGCTGGGCATCGACGCCGTCTCCTCCGCCGCCCTGCAGGCCCGCCGCTACATGACCAAGTACGCCCTCCGCGAGGAGCAGTTCGCCCTGGTGTCGGTGAAGAACCACGGGAACGCCATGCGCAACCCCCTGGCCCTCTTCCCCATGGAGATCACCGTGGAGGACGTGATGAACTCCCGCCGCATCGCCGACCCCCTCAAGCTCCTGGACTGCTCCCCGGTGACCGACGGAGCGGCGGCGCTGGTGCTGGCCGCGGAGAGGCAGGCCAAGAAGCTCTCCACGCGCAAGAAGCGCGTCTGGCTCCTGGGCGTGGGGCACTGCACCGACGCCTACAGGCTGGGGGACCGCGACCTGGCGGACACCCGGGCCCTGAAGGCGGCCGCCAAACGCGCCTATTCCATGGCCGGCATCGTCGACCCTCTCAAGGAGATAGACGTGGCCGAGGTCTACGACGCCTTCTCCTACATGGAGCCCCTCTGGCTGGAGGGCCTGGGCTTCTGCGACGACGGCAAGGGCTGCGAGTACCTGGAGCGCGGCTACTTCAATTTCGACGGCAGGCTCCCGGTCAACCCCTCAGGCGGCCGGCTCTCCGCCAACCCCGTGCAGGTGGCCGGGCTGGCCGAGCTGGCGGAGTGCGTGCTGCAGATCCGCGGGGAGGCCGGGGACCGGCAGGTGGGCGAGGTGAACGTCGCCCTGGCCCACGGCATCAACGGCATGTGCGGCCAGTCCCACTGCGTTTGGATCCTGGGCAGATGAGGAGGTGACGCGCCATGGGTAAAAGAGTCGGGATCATCGGGGTAGGACAGACCCACCACGCCGCCAAGCGCCTGGACGCCTCCGGGGTGGAGCTCATCGCCGAGGCCGTCACCCGCGCCCTGGACGA
>MU158592.1:0-7950 GCA_015711895.1 Candidatus Solincola tengchongensis
AGGAGGAAGGACACCTCCCACCCGGCTTCGACTGCCGTGCTTACGCCCAGTTCGCGGTGAGCGCCATGGAGGGCGGGATAATGATGAGCAAGGTGACCCGTGACCCGGGGCCCATGCGCAACAGCATCGCCCTCGTCTTGGAGCAGCTGCGCCTGCTCTCCGGCAAGGAACACAAGAGGAGGTAAACTCGATGTCCGAGGAGATCTACGAGAAGTTGAGGGAGATCCTGGACCGCCACCCGGCGGGATGCCCGCCGTCGCCGGAGATAATGGAGATCCTCAAGACCTTCTTCACCCCCGAGGAAGCGCGTGTGGCCCTGGGACTGGGATTCCGGCCCTTTCCCCTCGAGGAGGTCGCCCGGAGGGCGGGGGTGGATCCGGAGGAAGCGCGCGCCCGGCTGGAATCCCTGGCGGATAAGGGAGTGGTCTTCGCCCGCGAGAAGGACGGGGTCTGGGGATACGCCCTGCTGCCGGTGATGCCCGGCATATTCGAGTTCCCCTACATGAAGGGCCTGGACCCGGAGACGAGGGAGAGGCTCACCCCTCTGTGGAAAAGCTACCTCCCAAAGCTCTCGCGGGAGTTCGGGACCCCGGAGGTCTCCTTCTCCCGCATCGTTCCCATCCAAGAGGAGGTGGAGAGCCAGCCGGGGGTGCTCCCCTACGACAGGGTCTACGACATGATCGACAGGGCCAGGGTGGTGGGCATCGCCCGCTGCGCTTGCCGGGAACTGGAGCAGAAATGCGACGCCCCCCGCGAGGCCTGCATGCTCTTCGACGAGACCTGCACCTACCTGGTGGAGCGGGGCTTCGGACGCTACCTGACCAAGGAGGAGATGAAGGAGAAGCTGCGCGAGTTCGACCGCGCCGGGCTGGTGCACCAGATAAACAACGTCCAGGAGCGGCTGACCTTCGTCTGCAACTGCTGCCCCTGCTGCTGTGGGCTTCTGCGCGCCTCCCTGGAATGGGGGAATCCCAACGTCTTCACCTCCTCGGGTTTCATCCCGGAGAACAACCCCGAGCTGTGCAACGGATGCGGGATATGCGCCGACGACAGGTGCCCGGTGGGGGCCGTGAGGATCGAGGAGGAGCGGGCTGTGGTGGACGAATCCCGCTGCATCGGGTGCGGCCTCTGCGTCACCGGTTGCCCCAACCGGGCCATGAGCCTGAAAAAGAAGGTGGAGACGGCGGCTCCTCCCCCCACCACGGCGGAGATGGGCATGCGCATCCTGCAGCAGAAGGGGAAGCTGGAGAGGTTCCTGGAGCTCCTCAACCCCTGACGAAGGCGCGGGTACCGGGAACGAATCCCGGCGTTCCTTCCCGGACCCGGAAGGGCCGCGGCCCCATCCGGGGATGTTCTTCAGGAAACAACGAACATGGACGGGCCGGGGAGGAAATCAAACGCCCATAACCACAGACCTGGGCGGTCGGGGAGCAATGTGCGCTCGGCAGCAGCGTAAAGAGGAGACGGTGGGCGATGATATGGGAAAATCGCAGCCCGGAACCCTCAGGAAAGCTTTCCCGGCCGCCTCACCGGAGGGATGCCCCGGGTCGGGCAGGGTGTTCCGCCTCGGCCGCGGGAGGGTCCTTATCCCCGCCTTATGACCCGGGGCCCCTAATGTGATCAGTTGGCCATGACCGGGGCGCCGCTCCGGGCTATGGCCTGCAGCTTCTCGCTGAGGTAGAGTTCGCGGCAGAGGAAACGCCTCTTCTTCCCGCTGGAGGTCTTGGGCAGGGTCCCCGCCGGGACCAGGACGACCTCGCGCACGGGAACCCCGATCTCCTCGCGCACCAGGGAGGACACGGCGCGGGCCGTCTCCAGGGCCGCCTGCGGGCAGGAGAGGCGGGTCTCGCCCACCAGCACCAGCCTTTCCCGCCCTCTCCGGGTGGTCACCCCGAAGGCCACCGCGTTGCCTTTGCGCACGCCCTCCACGCGCTCGGCGCAGCGTTCCACGTCCTCCGGGAAGAGGTTTCGACCCCCGATGATGACCATGTCCTTGATCCGTCCCACCAGGAAAAGGTCCCCGCCGGCCAGGTAACCCAGATCCCCGGTGTGCAGCCAGCCGCCCCTGAGGGCTTCCGCGGTGGCCGCGGCATCCCCCCAGTAGCCCTGCATGAGGGAGGGGCCGCGCACGCACACCTCCCCCACCTCACGCTCCCCCGCCGTGGTGCCGTCCTCCCTGACGATGCGCACCTCTAGACCCCGGAGGGGCCGCCCCAGGGAGACCATGCAGCGCGCGTCCGCACTATCGGGAGGACAGGGGACCGCCTCCTTCCGCTCCTCGATTCCCCTCCTGGAAACGTGATCCTTGCGGTAGACCGTGCCGGGCTCCGGGAAGGTCACCGCCAACGTTGCCTCGGCCAGCCCGTAGACCGGATAGGGGACCTCCGGCCCGAGGCCGTATCCCGCGCCGGCCTCCACCAGGTCGTCCAGGACCTGGGGGTCGATGGGCTCCGCCCCGTTGAGGGCTAGGCGCAGGGATGAGAGGTCGGTGCCCTCCAGCCCCCCGGATCGGAGCACACGCGTGGAGAGGGCATAGGCGAAATTGGGCCCTCCGGTGATGGTGGCACGGTACTCCCCGCAAGCCCGGAGCCAGAGCGAGGGATCGGCCACGAAGCGCTGGGGCGACATGAGCACCAGGCTGCATCCCGCCCCCAGGGCGGTGATCATGAAACCGATGAGCCCCATATCGTGGTATAGGGGCATCCAGGAGACCACCGTATCCCGGGGGCACGCGCCCACCTTCTCGGCGATGGCCCGTGCGTTGGCCAGTATGTTCCCGTGGGTGAGGATGACCCCTCGGGGCTCACTGGTGGAACCGGAGGTGAACTGGATCAGGGCCACGTCCCCTTTTCCCCTCGGAACGGGAGAGGCCTCCTCACCTGCAGGGAGGTCCTCCATGGCCACCAGGCGGAAACCCCCGCCCAGGTCCGAGACCAGGGGGAGGAAGGCGCCGGGGAGGGCCAGCACTTCCGCTCCCACCTTCTCCAGCCTCCGCCTGCTCTGCTCCATGAAGGAGGAGGGTTCCACGGCGCGCATGGGTAGGGGCAGGGGCACGGCCACCGCACCGGCGGCCCAGCATCCCAGGAAGGTGAGCACGGCATGAGGGGTGGTCTGGGCCATGATGCCCACCCGGTCCCCGGGCCTCACTCCCAGCCCGGCCAGCCCCGCCGCCACACGCAAGGCCTCGCGCACGAGTTCGCGAGGCGAGAAGACACGTTCCCCGTCCTCCTCGAGTATGATCAAGCCCCGCCTGGAGCGCTCTACGCCCGATACGATCCCTTCCCAGACATTGCTCGCTTTCCTCATAGGCACCTCCTCCCTCTTCCGCGAGCGCGGCGGGCTTAGGCCGCCGCCTTCCCCTTCACCACAGGCCACATGCGTACAGAGGACGAAACGGCGAATCGGGGCGGGTTCCCGTCCCGCGTGTGCCGCGCATCTCCCGAGGCCGCCCACGCCTCCCAAGTGTCCCGCTCCGGCACCATCCATGCCGGAGAGAGTAAACGGATCGCTTTTCGCCGCCCATCCTTCGACCAAGTAAACACGCGGGGCGGCACATGGTTACCGAAAACGCCCATTTTCCTAATTCGAGACACCGAATAGCAGGGGCACTGGAGGGCCGATTCCCGCCTGATACCTAATCAGATGATCCTGACTGCTCCATGTCGGGTTCGGTAATGCGACGCATGGTCAGGCGAGGTTGGACTCGAGCAGAGCGGTAAACCGGTCGCATTGGGACAAGGAGAACCATAGCGGTGTTAGAATAGGTTTCCGGAGGGAGGAAAGTCCAGGGGGGCGATTGCACGGAATCGATCCCAGCGAACGCGGCCATGCGTGCCGCGATAACGGTTCCCACGAAGAATTCCTCCCCGAACCTCGAAAATACCGTAGCCCAAAACCGGGCATGATGGATGGCGTTACCTGTTCGTATCTGAAGAGATTCCATGGAGAGATGCAACGATTCAAGGCGAGGGAGAGGAGGGTCCGCACGGCCTCGGGCCATCCTCTTCTCCCTTGAAGGAAGGCATTTGAGAGCGGAGAAGATATGTCTTTCGTCCCCAACGGGCGAAGCTCGTGAAGAATCGCGGGGACATGGAAAAAGAGAGGAGGGAGGTCGAACATGGAACTCCGGGGAAAGGTGGTGCTGGTCACCGGCGCGGCGCGGGGGATGGGAAGGTTGCACGCCGAGAACTTCTGCCGGGAAGGCGCACGGGTGGTGATGACCGACGTGGACGAGGCGGAGCTCAACCGGGCAGCCGGAGAGCTCCGGGATCGCGGATACCAGGTGCACGCCTACGCCTTCGACGTCTCCGACCGGGAGGCCTGCTTCCGGACCGCGGAGAGGGTCCGGGAGGAGGTGGGGCCGGTGGACGTCCTGGTGAACAACGCGGGGATAACCGACTGCCGAGCGGTGCTGGACCTCCCGGAGCGCTCCGTGCGCCGCATGATGGAGGTCAACTACTTCGGGTATGTGTGGATGATGCAAGCCCTGGTACCCGACATGGTGCGGCGGGGAAGCGGCCACGTGGTCAACGTGTGCTCCGTGGCCGGCAAAACGGGCACGGCCAAGATGGGCGGTTACTGCGCCACCAAGTTCGCGGACATCGGCATCACCGACGCCATACGGCAGGAGTTGCGGGGCAGCGGGGTGAGCTTCACCATCGTCAATCCCGGGTACGTGGCCACGGGGATGTTCGAGGGGGCCAAGGTTCCCTTCATCACCCGCTGGCAGGACCCGGGCAAGGTGTCTGAGGCGCTCGTGGAGGCGGTGAAGAGGAACCGGGCCGAGATTTGCGTGCCCCGCTTCAACGTGCGGCTGGTGGCCTTCCTCAGGGGGCTCTGCCTCCCGAAGCTCCTGGACTTCCTCTTCCACCTCCTGAGCGTGGACCGCTCCATGGACACCTGGAAGGAGGACCGCGGCCGCCCCTTCTGAGAGGGAGCCTACCACCCTCTTACGGCGCCACGCTCCGGGACGGCTCACCTCCTGCGGATGACCCATTCGCAGAAGGAGTCGCCGCGGGGGAGGGAGGCGGTGATCTCGAAGTCCAGGGAGGGGTCCACGGCCTCGAGCCAGTGGCGGAAGATGGTGTTGTCGATGTCCTCGCAGGGCACCACCCTCTCCCGGCCCGCCCTCTTCAGGTTCTCCCACCAGGAACAGCGGGTCACCCTGAACAGGACCTCCCCGCCGCGCACCTCACCCCTGCACTCCGTGCCGTCGATACGGCAGATGTTCTCCATGAGGAAGTTCACCATCTCCAGGTCCGGAGGCGGCCCTGAGGTGAGGTCCAGGCCCAGCATGCGCGCCATGCGCTTGAGGACCACGAGCCCGTATTTCTTCCACACCTCGAGGTCCAGCTCAAGGGCGGCCTCGAAACCGTATGCCGACTCCACCTCCAGGAACCACAAGCCGTCGATGGCCGTGAGGGCGCCCAGGCGCAGTTCCTCCAATTGCCGCGGTGTCAATTCCATGCCCACCCTCCGTTTCCTTCCCGGCATCCCGCACTGTGGAGATCCCCGCGGTACCCCTTCTCTCCCCTCACCGCTCCACACGCCGCATGCTCCCCCCTCCCGGCTCGCTCCCGGGCGAGGTACCGGGGTTCTCGGGACCCGGTGGCTGCGGCGCAGCGGCCGGGGCTCTACCGGGGTTCATTCCATGTGTTCCTCTATCTCCCTGGGTATCTCCAGGGGAGCGTTGCCCGCCGAGCACCTGGGCACGGCGTCCACCAGGGCGGCCATCCTCTCGTAGGGCACAGAGACGAAGACCGCATCCCGCGGATACTTCTGCATGCGCCGCGCCGTCCAGTCCCCGAAGGTCACGTTGGTGCGGCCCGTGACCACCGGATAGGCTATCGCCGAATGGCACAGCGCCCCGGTGAGCTCCACCCGGAGGGGAATCCCGTCCCAGTAATGGTCCAGGGTGATGAGGCGGCAGGCCTGTTCCGGGTCCACTACGAAGACCACCAGGTCCGGCCGCAGGGGAGCCTCCTCGACGGGACCTATGAGCACCCGGTCGGCCAGCCCGGTGGGGGGCGGGGAGCCCAGGGCCTGCATGCGGTGGAAGCTGACGATGGAATGGGTCAGTTTCTCGCCCCGGGTGAGGAAATCCTGGATGAAACGCCACCCCCGGCCGGAGGGCGGCTCGGACAGGCCGCAGTGCCAGGAACCACCCGGGCAGGAGGAGTTGGCGGCCTCTATGACGAAGGCCTCCCCTGCCGCCGCCCTCTTAAGGGCCCGGCAGAAGGATATCCTCTCCCGGCTTCCCTCCTCCACCTCGTCGTTGGTGAAGGTCACCGCCACCGGCTTACGCTCCAGTCCGAGGACCTCCACCAGGACCCCGGCCTCCTCCTTCCAAACCGATTCCATTCTTTTCCTCCTCCATTCTCGCGGCCTTTGGCCGCTCTTCCTCGCGAACCGACGACCGTTCATGAGCCCGACTCGTCCTCCCCCGCGCATTGACGACCTTCCTGGCGCAAGCTTCCCGGCGAGGGCCGGTGCGAGTCGCCCACTCGTTACCGCTTCACTTAATCGTTTCAAGGTCCTCCCAGCGGCTTAACCGCCGGACAAGATAGCCTTATGGAGTTTCCGCACGCTGCCACCCGATATTCCTTCCCACCGCAATGCCGGCCGCCCCGGCGCTCAAGGCCGCCGCGCCGGGTCCCGCCTTGGGGGTCTTCAGAGCGCCATAAGCTCACCCTCCAGATCGGCGCCCTTCTCCCCCAGGTTCATCAGCTCGTCGCTGACCTCGTCGAAGCGGGACTCCAGCTCCCCGGCCAGCAGGGACATGCCACTCTGCCATCTCTCGAGGCCGGACTCAGCGGAAGCGAGCTTTGCGGGATCCTGGTTGGCGAGGGCCATCCTCAAATCGGCGATGACCGGCGAGATACCGTTCCACGTCTCGAGAAAGCGGCGGTGGAAATCCTCGAGGCCCCCCGGCGGTTGCACGGCCTGGAGCTCCTTGAGCGAATCACTGTAATATTCTTCCAGCGCTCCCATCGCCCGGTAGATGTCCTCCTCCGTGGCCATGTCTCCGGTCAGGAATCGCGTGAGCTTCGCGTACCCCCCGACCATGGCGGAAATCAGCTCCCGGGAGTAGGTGAAGAAGAGCCCCGCTTCCGCGAAGGCGAGCTCGCACTCCCCGTAGAAATCCAGGAATTCCCGGTGAAGGGATTCCGCCTCTTTTGGGGGCCGCATCCCTTGGAGACCGTTCCGCGCCTCTCTGACCGCCGCCAGGCATTCATCCAGCAGGCCCTCCATCTCCGCGAGGGCATCCTCGATCTGCTCGGGGTCCTCCGAGCCGGATAGTGAACCGGCGATCTCCTCCATCTCCAAGCCCAGCTCGGCAAGGGACTCCCCCGCCTCACCGTGTAAGTTCCCGGCCCTTTCCTTGTACTCCTGCAGGCTCATCCCCCTCCCGCCGGCGAGAAAGAGGGCCAGGAGCACGGCGGCCGCCGCCAGCAATATCACCATGCCACCCACGACGGGGTACACCCATCTCCTTCTCGCCACCTTGCACGCCGGGGGCGGGGCAACCGGCACCCGCGGTCCTTCCACCGGCGGCAGGGTGGCCTCGGCTCGGGGCTCTCCTTCCGTGCCGCCCGCCACTGAGGGCATCCTCTCACCTCCGGCTTCCCTCAACCGGCTCCCGCAGCGGGCGCAGTAGGTGGCTTCCTCTCCAACTTCCCGGCCACAGTGGGGACAGAACGGCATGAGGACCTCCTTCCCTCGTCATGGGCCAAACGGACATCGGGGCACAAGGCGCGAGTGCGGAAACCTATCGCCCTTCTATTTTATTCCACCTTCCCATGTTCACTTTCCTTTCCCGTGGAAGCTGGGCGCGGCTCACAGCAACCTCTTCACAGTAACGGTCACCCGAAGGATGGGTCGCCTTCTTCCGCCTCCCTGTCCGCTCCTCGCCTCCGTACCTCCGGCGGTTACCGTCCTTTCGAGCAAGGG
>MU158592.1:7960-27873 GCA_015711895.1 Candidatus Solincola tengchongensis
CGTCGCCTCTCGCCTACAAACCGGAAACCCGGGAGGGTGAGCCCACCAACGCCGCTCCGGGCGGCCACATCGAGAAAACTGTTAGAATATCATCAGCGGCGGCCCGGCGAGACCGGTCTTCGAAAAAGGAACCCGGCGGACACGCCGCCTCTTCCCGGAAAGGTAGAACGGGGAGCGGAAACGGAGGAGGTCCCCACGCCATGCACCACGACACCCCATATCCCGGAAGCGGGCGGAATCCCGAGGCGGAAGGGGCGGTCTCCGGCACGGCGACCTCGGAGGGCGAAGACGTCGGAGCACGCGGCGAGGGCACGGCCAGGGAGAGCGGCAACGGCGATTCCGTCCGGGAGGTGGCCTACCAAGAACATGTGCTGGAAAAGGAACCTTTCTACGTGCCGGTGGGCGACGAGGTGGAGATATTCCGCGCCGCCTACCGCGCCCGCCTCCCGGTGAGCCTCAAGGGTCCCACCGGTTGCGGCAAGACCCGTTTCCTTGAATACATGTCCTGGACCCTCGGCCGCGAGGAGGGAGAGCCCCTTCCCCTCATCACCGTGGCCTGTCACGAGGACCTCACCGCGAGCGACCTGGTGGGCAGGTACATACTGGTAGGCGAGGAGACGGTATGGGTGGACGGACCCCTCACCGCGGCGGTCAAGGCGGGGGCCATCTGTTACCTGGACGAGGTGGTTGAGGCACGCAAGGACACTTTGGTGCTCATCCATCCCCTGGCCGACCACCGCCGCATACTCCCGCTGGAGAAAAAGGGCTGCCTGGTGAGGGCGCATCCCCGTTTCCTCCTGGTCATATCCTACAACCCCGGCTACCAGAGCATGCTCAAGGATCTCAAGATAAGCACCCGGCAGCGCTTTGCGGCCATCGACTTCACCTATCCCCCGCCGGCGGTGGAGGCGCGCATCATCGCCGGGGAGGCGGGAGTGGACGAAGACCTGGCCCGCGAGCTGGCCCGCCTGGGGGAACTGGCCCGCAACCTGGGAGAGCCGGGCATGGAGGAGGGGCCGTCCACCCGCCTGCTCATCTACGCTGCCCGGCTCATCGGGCAGGGTGTGGAGCCGCGTCGCGCCTGTGAGACGGCCCTGGTCTCCGCCCTGTCCGACGACCCGGTGGTGCAGCAGGCGGTGCGGGATCTGGTGGCCACCGTATTCCCGTGACCCACACCTGGGGGTGAGGACTTGACCTCTCCGCTCAATCTCGCCATCTACACGAGATCCGCGTTATTCCGCTCCCGGGGAGCGATTTCCCGGAGGGGCACCGAAGAGGGGGGCGGCGATCTTGATGGTATTTTTTACCATGTGAGGGGCGGTTTCGGCATCTCCGACCTCCCGCACTACCACTCGCCGGACACCTCCCGGGAAAACCCACCGCGGGAGGGCGGCACCGGTATCCTTGCGCCACGAAGGAGGCCTTCGACGGATGCGGGCCGGGTGGCCGCAGGCGGGGTGAGCCTGGAGGAGGCAAGGGCCTCCCTCGCCCTCTACGGAAAGGGCCTGTGCTCCCGTTACCTGCAGGCCAAGCCCCTGGAGGAGGCGCCGTCGGCGCTGGCCAACCCCTGGAGGCCCTTTCCCTTCAGCAACGGAAAGGAGGTATACCTTCCGAGCCTTCTGGACCTCTACGCGGACCGCAGGGACAACTGGAGGATCCTGCGACTCTACGCATCCGCCCAGGTGGGGCAGTGGGAGGCGGGCACTTTCGACCGACCGCAAAAGGAGGGTGGCCTTCCCGGAAAAGCGCGGCGTCAGCCGTCCGGCGACTCGGAACCGCTTGGGTTCATCCGCCGCTTCCTGGAACTCTTTCCCATGCCGGCACTGGCGGGAGAGATCTTCCTCACCCTGGAGAGCGCCCGGGTGATCTCCCACCTCTCCCGGCGTTACCGCGGGCTGGCCGCCGACCTCTCCTGGTTCCTCCCCCGCCTGAATGCGCCTCTCGAGCCGCTGGACCACCGCTGCGCGCTGTGGAACCTCTTCTTCGACCTCCTCCGGCCCACGGAGGCCCCGGCCGCAGGGGGCTATCCGGCCGGCGCCCTGGAGGCCGCAGAGGGGGCGGCCCGCGAGGGGGCCCACCTCAGGGATACCCTCTCCTGCACCGCATCCTTGTACCCTATTCTGCTCCCACTCTATCGCCGCCTCCAGGAGGGGTTTCAGGGCTTTCCTGCCGCGGATGAGGGCTTCCCGGGACTGGAGGCACCCCTACGCCGTCCCGGCGGAAAGAGGCCATCCCCCGGAGGGGAAGGGGAAGAGGCCGGGGCTCTCGTCGCCCCGCAGGAGATGGGCGAGATACTGGGGGCGGACTTCGTGTCCATCCGCTTTCCCGCCGGGCTGGGAGAGTTCCTCCGCCCGGACATCCTGGGGCACAGGCTGGATGCCGAGGAGACCGCCGGTGCCGGTCGTATGCAAGCCGGGGAGAGGGCAGGATGCGAAGGGGAAAAGGCGGCGGGAGAGGAGGAAAGGAGGCTGCGCTACCCGGAATGGGATTATCTGGCCCGGGGCTACCGCCGCGACTGGACCACCCTCTTCCAGCTGCGGGCCGAGGAGAGGTGCACTGCGGGGTCGGACCGCCTTACCGGCGGATGGGAGGATCTGGTCAGGGAGGTAACACGGCAGTTCCGCATGCTGCGGTACCGGGAATGCAACTGGAGGAAAAGGCTGGTATCCGGCGATGAGGTGGACATACAGGCTGCCGTGGAGCGCTGGGTATCCCTTCGCTGCGGCCTCCCTCCCTCGGAGAAGGTGTACATGGAGAAGAGGCGGATCACCCGGGAAGTGAGCGCCCTCTTCCTCTTGGACCTCTCCGCCTCCACCTCCGCGGAGATAACCGAGGGGGACCACGCCGGCGAGACGGTACTGGACCTCCTCCTGGCCTCGGTGGCCATCATGGCCCGCGCCCTGGAGCAGCTGGGAGACCGCTTCGGCATCTTCGGGTTCTCCGGTTACGGGCGGGATCGGGTGGAGTTCCTGCGCATCAAGTCCTTCGAGGAGGCCATGGACGAGGCCGCCTGGCGCCGCCTGGCCAGCCTCAGGCCTATGAAGAGCACCCGCATGGGGACGGCGGTTCGCCACGCCCGCCGCCTGCTGGATGCCGAGGCCTCCTCCCTCAAGCTCATGCTGCTCCTCTCCGACGGCTACCCCCAAGACTTCGACTACGGCGAGGACCGCACGGACCGGGAATACGGGCTCCGGGACACGGCACAGGCCCTGCGGGAGGCCGAGGCCGGACATATCGTGCCCTTCTGCGTGACCGTGGACGCCGCCGGGCACGATTACCTGCGGCGCATGTGCCCTCCCCACGGTTACCTGGTGGTGGGCAGCGTGGAGGACCTCCCCCGTGAGCTGCCCAAGGTCTACCTCCGCCTCCGCGGAGGTTGACATCCCGTGGACGACGCTTCCGCTCCCGCAGCGTTTAGCGCGTCAAGGCGGGGCGAAGAAGCGCAAGGGAATCGAGCGAAGACCCGATGCCTCACCGTCTAAAGCGCCTCGCTTGCCTTGCGGAGGCCAAAGGAGTCAAAGATTTTCCTCACCTTAAGCCGCCCGCTTTTCCCGGATGCGCAGGGCGATGGACAGGGCGACCAGGAAGGCCAGGGCCACGAAGACCATGGCCCAGAGGAAGGACCCCTCCGCTCCTCCGGTGGCCCCTTTTATCCCCTCCATGGCCAAGGTGATGACCACCCCTCCCGCGTTCCCCAGGAGAAGGAGGATGCTGGTGGCCGTGCCGGTGAGGGCGGCCCCGGTGGTCTCCTCGGAGAGGGCCAGGAGCACGGGAAGGGCGCTGAGCAGGAAGAAGCCCAGGAACCCGCCCACCACGAATATCTGAGCCGCGCTCCTCAGCACCCCCATCAGGAAGAGTGTGGGCGCGGCCGCCGCCGCGGCCAGGATCAGGAAAGGCTTGCGGCGCATGAGCCGGTCGGAGATGGCCGGGAGCACCAGGCAGCCCACCACCCCGGCCAGCACGATCACCGCCCCTATGTTCCCCGCCGTGCCGGTCTCGATGCCCTTGGGCTTGAGGATCTTCTCGATGAGCTGCATGAGGCCCACGAACACCCCGTTGCCGATGAAGATGACCGCGCAGAGGAGCCGGAAGTCGTGGAGGCCGAAGAGGGCGCGCAATGCGCCCAGATTGATGGCCACTTCCTCCCCCAGGGCCTCGGACTCGGTGCGGTGCGGGGGCTTGGGCGGACGGGACCTGCCGAGGAGGGCGAACAGGACAAGGGAGGCGAGGGATACCAGACCGTATATGAGCACCAGCCAGCGGAGGGATGCCACGTCGTGTTCCCCGAAGGCCTTGAGGAGGGGCGGGGTGACGGCCATGGCCACGATCATGCCCAGGAACAGGGAGAGGGAGCCCAGCCCGTTGGCCAGTGCCGACTCCTCGGTGGGAAACCAGGCGCTGACCATCTTGGTGATGCTGTTGAGCACGAAGGGCTGGCCCACGGAGATGCCGATCATCCCTAAGAGGACCAGGGGGTAGTTGTCGGCGAAGAGGCGCAGGAAGGAGAAGGCGGTGGTCAGCATGGCCCCGATGAGCACCGCGGTCCGGAAACCCCGGCGGTCGATGACCAGGCCGGCGGGTATGGACACCGGTATATATACCAGGGGGAACATGGTAGCCAAAAGGACCACCTTGAACTCGCTCACCCCCATGAGCTCCTGGGTCTGGGAGGTTATGGGCGCGTAAGTCAGCCACATGAGCTGGGTGACCGCGGCCACCAGCATGAAGGAGGCCAGGACGACCCATCGGTAGGCGTAAAGCCCGTATTCCCCCTCCACCTCACCCTTCATGGCCAACCCCCTTCCTTGCAAAGCCATCGTTGCCGGCTCAGGTAAAACGGCCGTCCCGGATAGCGGAAGTGACGCCGCTTCAAGCCCGCATCCTTACCGGGAAAGAGGCACGCTCTGTGCCCTTACAAACCCGGGGACGCATCCCCGACCCGCTCTCCGGCGCGTTTCCCTGCCCTCTACCCCTTTCCGACACGGGCACGACACCCGACAGCCCGGGATTACCCTATAATAGACCGGATCAAGCGCGCCGCTCAACGAAGGACTTGCTCTGTCGGGATGACGGGGTGGCCTCTCGACTCTTTTCAAACCGGAAAGCGCCTGCCGAAACGCCCCCACGCCCGCGGAACCTCTTGTTTCGAGGATCCCCGAAACCCTGCCGCCCAAGAGGTGAGGGGACCGGCAGTTTCCTGGCAACTTTTACCATGATCCCACTTCAGGGGATGGGTGTGCCGCACGACCGGCGAAAGACCGGGCAGGGAGGAACGCCCCAAAGATCGCCGGAACCGCCCCCACTCACCACCCGTGAGGCCCGGCTCCGGATATCCAGGGGAGCTGAACGGCCGCCGCGTCAATCACCTTCGCCTTCTTCCCTCTCCCTCTCCGCGGCGGCCATCCTCAGGGCTTTGCGTTCCAGCTCCTCCGAGTAGCTCTCCCATAGCATGGCCTCCTCCCCGGGGGCCTTCCACAACTCGAAGTGACAGGTCTCCGCCCCGGCGGGTATGGTGCGGGTGAAGCGGACCTGCCAGTCCGTGAGCCATCCCCGCTCCTTGAGCGCCTCCAGCATGCCCTGCACGAAATAGCGCTGCACCCGGCAGTCGAAGGCACCGTAACGGTCCTGGTGGGGACACCAGAGGATGTGGAAGCTAACCCGATCCTCGCCATCAATGGAAGGGTCTTCCAGGGAGGCGTAGACCACGCAATTGATGACCGTGGCGTAGAAGCTGGCCAGCTCCGCCTCGGTCATCCCCTCGGGCCACTCCGTCCCTTCCAGGATCTGCCTGCCCACCTCCAGCCCCACGCCGCGCAGCGCTTCCCTCACCACCCGCTGGCCGCGTTCCCCGAACTCCCTCTCGCAGGCCTTGAGGACCTCGAGGACCGCGGTGGCCTGCATGGTCCCCCAGACCCAGAGCACGGCGGGGTCGAAATCCGGATCGGAGAGGACCTCCTCCCGCAAGCGCTTCAACCCCGCCGTATAGGGAAACCGGAACCGGAACTCCTTCCACTTTTCCTCTTCCGTCCTGTCGTAATGTGGCATACCAACCTCCCTCCGCAACGCCCCGCGGTCCCGAAGCGCGGGGTTCCTTCCTGCGCGACGCAATGCGCCGTCCAGCGGCGCGAGCCGACGCCATAAGGGTAGCATGCGAGCGGGATGCGCGTATCGGAAAGGGAGCCCCGCCGCCGAGCCAGAAGAAATCATGGAGGCGTGGCCAAGGCGCCCCGGGATCGGAGCCGCTATCCCGCAGCCTGAATCAAAGTCCTTCTGCGGCGGCAATCCGGCTCTTTCCCGGGCACGTGGGAGCGAGGCCCCTCTCCCGGCGTCACGGGCAACGTTTAATATAGGAGAGTCGGTGGAACACGATCATGGGAGACGGGATCCCAAGGGTCAAAGGAGGGCTCATGAGGAGATACCGGTGGTTGTGCGTCACGGCCGCGGCGGCGGTCCTGGCCCTGCTCCTCTCACTCTTTCTCCTTCCCGGATGCGGAAAGAGCAAGCCAGCAACCGGGGAGGAGGGCAAGGAGGAGGCGGAGGCCCAGGGCGAGCAGGAAACGGCCGAGGAGGGAACGGAGCCCAAGACGGTCACCCTGACCCTCTACTTCATCAAGTCCGAACCCTCGGACATGTACCTCGTGGCGCAGAAACGGACCATCCCTTACACCACGGCTGTTGCTCGGGCGGCCATGGAGGAGCTCATCAAGGGACCGTCGGGAGGGGACGGGCTCATCGCCGCCTTCCCCGGCACGGTCAAGGTCCTGGACGTGAGCATCAGGGACGGGGTATGCACGGTCAACCTGAGTAAGGAGATCCTCACCGACAAGGCAAAGCAGGGCGGCGCGGGGGCGGCCATGGAGGGGCTGGCGCTTATCTCCATCGCCAACACCCTCACCGAGTTCCCCACCATCCAGAAGGTGAAGCTGCTCATCGAGGGAAAACAGAGCGGCCAGGTGGACGGCTTCTACGTGGAGGACTTCTGGGGGCACGTGGGCCTTCCCGAATACCTGGAGCGGAACATGGCGGTGGTCAGGAACCCGTGACCCGGGCCGCGCTCCTCCATCCACCGCCGGCGTGAAGGCTACTCCGCCCGCCGCGGAACCTCTCGCGGAGAGGAAGAGAGCCCCTTCGCTCCAGCCAATGACACGGCGGCCATCGAACACGCCCATCTCTCCACTAGACGCAGGGGAGTGAGCACAACCATCCCCGTCACTCGCTTTGTGGGTCGGGACTCTTGGGGTATGATGGACTATCATACGCCCGCGCGGCGGCAGGCCGTCCGGTATGGCCCCCTTCGGTGCCCGAGGGCCAAAGGGCCTCCGCCGGAGGGCCTGAGGGAGGGAGAGAATGCGCATAGCCCTTGTCTATCCCGATTACTACCAGTCCGGGTGCATACGTGGCGAACCGCAGGGGAGGGTCTACCTGGGGAGCGGCTACCTCTCCGCCTGTCTCAAGCGAGCCGGGCACGACGTGGCCTTCCTCCATGTGGTCGAGCCGCTTTCCCGGGAGGAGTTCCTGGAGTGGTTGTGCGGCCAGGACGCCGGCCTGGTGGCCTTCTCCGCCACCAGCCTCATGTTCCCCAAGGTGAAGGAGATGGCCCGCTGGGCCAAGGAGGAGAGCGGCCTTCCGGTGGTGGTGGGAGGGGTGCACCCCACCCTGGACCCGGCGGGGACCCTTCAGTGCCCCCATATCGATTTCGTCTGCATCGGTGAAGGGGAATGGGTGCTGGTGGAGCTGGCGGAAGCCCTGGAGGGCCGAGGCCGGGTGGAGGAGATCGGGAGCCTCTGGGGGCGCTGGCGGGGCCGGGGGTTCTCCAACCCGGTGCGCCCACTGGTGGAGGACCTGGACACCCTGCCCTTTCCGGACCGCTCCATCTTTGACATGTCCAGGATGGCCCCGGACCAGCGGGAACGGATAACCGTCATGGCCTCCCGGGGATGCCCCTACCGCTGCCGTTACTGCTCCAACCACGCCCAACGGAAGGCATACCCCAACGGGGAACGCTACGTCCGTTTTCGCAGCGTGGACAACGTGCTCACCGAGGTGGAGGAGCTGGCGGAGAAGGCGGACGGGGTGGACCACGTGCGCTTCGACGACGACATCCTCACCCTGCGGCCCAAGTGGTTTGAGGAGTTCGTGCGCCAGTACCCGCGGCGCGTGAAGCTGCCCTTCATCTGCAACTGCCGGGCCGACCTCCTGGACGAGGAGAAGGTGGCCAAGCTCAAGGAGGCCGGGTGCAAGACCGTTTGCATGGGCATCGAGAGCGGCAACCCCTGGCTCAGGAGGCACGTGCTGGGCCGGAGGATGACCGACGAACAGATACTCCGTGCCTTCCGCCTCTGCCGCAAATACGGCATCGGGACCGTCTCTCTGAACATGATGGGCTTTCCCCACGAGGACTTCTCCATGGTCCTGGATACCATAAAGCTCAACGCCCGCGCCGAGCCGGGTATCACCCAGATAACCGTGTTCCATCCCTTCCCGGGAACGGAGCTCTATCGGTCCTGCATCGAGGAAGGCTACTACGTGGAGGGGGAGACGGACACCATCTTCACGCGCCGATCCGCCCTCCGCCTCAGGAGCCTCACCGACGAACAGCTGGAGCTGGTGAGCGAGTTCATGACCCCCCTGGCCTACCTCTACAACCAGGTCTATTCCCTGCCCTCCTCTCTCTCGGCCAGGCTGGAACGAGCCCTGGACGCCTTCTTGTCCAGCCGCATGATCCCTCATTCCTGGAAACGCAGGCTGGGAGAGAGTGTTCTGCGCCGACTTCCCTGGGACTGGTACCTGGCCACCAAGTACTGAGGCGCCAGGGCGCGAACACCTCACCATCCCCACAATCCACATCCCCTCGAATGGGGGCACGGCCACCTGCGGCCGGCAAAGTCCCGGGCTTATCCGGCTCACGGCATCGGTCGCCCCTTCCCTCGTCGCCTCCGCGGAACGGGAGAGCCTGGGCCTCCAGTGGGGGTGGGGGTTCGGTAGGCGGGAGAGGAAAAGGGGGGCGCAGAAAGCGAGGTCTTGCGAAAAGCGGCGGTGCATCTGGGGAATAGGCCATGTCTTGACCACCACTCACCCGGCGGTGGATCAATGCCGGTGGTGGGGTTTCCTCCCGCTGGAGAGGGGAAAGGGCGGGCGCAGAAGGGGGCTCGCGTAATGCGGCGATTCGCCCTGGGGGATCCGTTATGCTCTGAGCCCCGGCCAACCTCGCGGCGGATGGAAGCCGCCGACGGGGAGAGGTTCAGTCCCACGGGATAAGAAAAGGAGGGACAGAAATAGTTGTCGTAGCGCATGGGATACGGAGAAGGGGTCAGGCGTAACGAGGCTTGGCGCCTCATGAGCATAGGCTCCATGAGGCAGGGGAAAGGGGGCGGGCGGAAAAGAAAACCCGGCCGCTCATCGATGTTCCGGCCGGGCCATATGCTGGTAGCGGGGGGTGGATTCGAACCACCGACCTTCGGGTTATGAGCCCGACGAGCTACCTGACTGCTCCACCCCGCGTCGGTCCGATTTATATTATATCCTATCCTCGAGGTGCGTGCCCGTTTTTCGCCAAATTCTATATTAACCGGAGAACCGCGGATGTAAAGCCTCCGAGCGGCACTGCCCGCGAGGATGGAGCGACGGACCCCCTGCCTGTCGCGGAGGTCATGCCGTTCCGAGGCCACGGGGAAGGTCGCCGGCCTCACAACGGCAAAAAAGAATCGGGGGGCATGGAGTGGAGGAAGTGAGGGCGTTAAACGCACACCTTGCCCGGAGGCCTTGTCCGGACAGCCCTACCGGCCGGGGAGGCGTGGAGATAACGCATTGAACGGACGAAGATTGAAAAAAACCGGCTTGTTCCCGAGGAGGTGAAAGCGACCTCCGAGGATGAGGCCCCTTTTGGCTTTAAGGGGAGACGGGGTGGAGTTGCGCAGGCATGCCGGGAGGCCGTCGAACGGAGATCGGGACGGGGAGGCGGAGAGAGCCTTAACCCCACGGAGAGTAAAATGAGTCACGTGGAAACTTGAGCCGCCCCGGGAGGTGAAAGGCGTGAAGGGCCGGAGGAACACGTGGATCGCCGTCGTCGTATCGGCGGTCCTGATCGTCTCCTTCGCCATCGGTATGCCCATACTCTACCAGCGCCTGCGCAGCAGCGCCGCCCAGGAGAGCACCACTGCGGCCGGGGAATCCGAGTCCCGCCCCCTCTATCACGACGAGCTCCTCGGACCTCCCTTATCCTTCGAGACCCCTGCCTACATCCGCATACCGGCCATCGGGCTGGAAGAGGAGGTCAGGGAGGGAAGCGACGACGAGGAGGAGCTGTACCGCCTCCTCGCCCAGGGCCCCATCCACCTCCCCCATACCGGCTTCCCGGGCTGGCCGGGTAACTGCGTTATAAGCGGACACCGCACGACCTACACCCGCCCCTTCAACCGGTTGGACGAGCTCCGGCCCGGCGATCCAATCTACATCCGTAACCCACGCGGCATCTACGAATACCGGGTCTACCAGACCAGGTACGCCAACCCCGCCGAGAACGTGACGCTCCAGACCGAGGAGCCCGTGCTCACCCTGACCACCTGTGCCCCCGAGGGCAGTTCCAGGCAGCGCCTGGTGATACGCGCCTCGCTTTCCTCCTTCACCCCGGTGGAAGAGCTGGAGGAGTGAGGCGGAAAGCCCACCCCACTTCAAACGGTTTTAAAAAGGCGGCAGATGCGCCGGCCGGAACCCCTTCCTCCGCATCGGGAAAGCGGGGCGATGGACCGAAAGGTCTCCGCCTGGGAACCGTGGAGCAAGAACGGCGAGAGTGCCGTGCCTAACGGCCTTCCGAACCTTGGTAGGGAGATATCCGGAGTAAGGGGGACGGCAGGGAAAAGGACGGTGCCGGGAACGGAAAAGGCCACTGCACAGGACGGGAGGCGGAGTTGCCGGCCCTCCCTCAAGGCGCCTCCCGGGATCAGGTCGTCCTTACCTCCAGCCGCAGGATATGATTTTCCAGGAATTGGTAGGTGACCTCCGACTCCCTCTCCTCCAGGGACTCGAACACGGAGGCCACGTAGCCCGCCAGCCGGGGCGGATGGCATGGGTTCCCCAGCACCATCTCCAGATGCCCCGTCCCGTAGGTCAGCTCGAGGGGTATCCCGTATCCAAAAGCCGTCAGGCGTTCAGCCATCTCCCGGTAAACCTCGCCTTCGCTGCGGGCGGAGAAGGCGGGCGGGTTCTTCAGGTGGTAATTTCTGGTTATCTCCATCAGGTCCTTCTCCAGCTCGTGCCCGGTCATCTCCTCCAGCTCCTTTATGATGCTCAGCAGCACGTAGCCGGTGCTGAAGATGTAGCGCTCCCCGTTGAGGCGGTGGTATATGGCACCGTCCTCCTCCCTCCACTCGAGGACGGTGAGTGGGGAAGGCAGACCGCATGAGGGACAGGAAGCGTATCCCGCGCCCGCCGGCCGGATGTCCTCCCGCACCTCGGCCAGTTCCCGCTTGGCTTCCCGCAGGCGTTGGAGCGCCTTGCGGTCCAATTCCCCTATCTCCCGCTCCTCAGAGGCGGGCACGGCGGTGAGCAGGTACTCCTCGCCTTCCTGGAACCATGCCATCCGAGCGGGCTTGCCCTCCACCAGCTCGTAGAAGCCCTTGGCGCCCCAGACGATGGAGATGATGTCGAAGGGGTTCGCCACACGGACGACCACCATGCCGTGGCGGTGGAAATCCTCCAGCCTCAACCGCCCGAACCCGAAAAGGGCCATCTCATCCACCACTCGCTGGATCACCGAGGCGTAGGGGAGGGAACGCACCAGGAGGCGGCGCCAACCGTAGAGAACGTTGCGCTCCAGGTATTCATGGACTGAGGCCTTCTGCCCGCGGACGTAGAGTTCGGTGATGTTCACGCCCAGCCTGCTCTCCAGTTCCGACCACAGGAAGGGATAGTAGGAGGCCTCGAAGAAGACCATGCGCGATGTTGGGTCGCTTCGCGAGGTCACGGTTCCGCTGGCCCGCCAGACATAGCGGCGGGAGAGACGGCGGGGCAGGCCGCACCGGCGGCAGCGGGAAAGGCTCATGCTCGGCTGATCACCTCCCACATACCGAACATAGGGCTTTGCCGGGCGGGGTTTCCGCGGCAGGGGCCTCAGCGATCCCCGTCCTCTTCACCAGCCGCGCCTGGAAGGCTTCAGGGGGCCGCCGTCCCGGCAAGCTCGGCCATCCGGTCCAGGACCTTGTTCAACTGCTCCATCTTCTCGCCGTAACCCGCCCAATCGCCGGAGCGCAGCGCCGCCTGAGCCTCGTCGTAGAGGCGGTTGGCCTCCGCCACCAGGGCCGCCAGGTCGCCCCCGGGTTGAGGTTGGGGCTGCGGCTGTGGCGGCTGGGGAGCGGCTTCCCCGCCGAAGAGGGCGCGCAGCGCCTCCTGAAGGGTGGGCTTCATCTCCACCTTGTCCCCAAAGCCCACGATGACTCTCTTGAGCTGCGGGATGGCCGGGTTGGTGGCCAACAGGTAGAGCGGCTCCACGTAGATGAGGGACTCCTCGATGGGGATGACCAGGGTGTTCCCCCGGATGACCCGGGAACCGGCCTGGTTCCACAGGGTTATCTGCTCCGATATCTCCGTCTTCTGGTCCACCAGGGACTCGAACTGCTGGGTTCCGTTCACCAGCTTCCCCGCCGGGAAGGAGAAGTTGAGGAGCCTTCCGTAATTGGGGAAGTCGCAGCGGGCCGCCACCCAGTCCACCATGTTTGACTTCCCCCTGGGGTTGAAGGGGAGCATGATCACCATCTCCTCCCTCTCCTCCCCGGGAATCTTGAGGATCACGTAATAGGGAGTCACCGGCTGCGGCTCCGCCCCCGCCCCGTAGGTCTCGGTGGACACGTCCCAGACGTCCTCCTTCTGGTAGAAGGCGCTGACGTCGTTTATGTGATAGGTGCGGAACATCTCCATCTGGATGGAGAAGAGGTCCTCCGGATAGCGCACATGCCGCTTGAGGTCCTCGGGCATCTCCTCCATGGGGGTGAAGAGGTGGGGGAAGATCCTCCCGTAGGTGAGGGCTATGGGGTCCTCGGGGTCGGCCAGGTAATAGGTGAGCCTCCCGTCGTAGGCGTCGATGACCACCTTCACCGAGTTGCGGATGTAATTGAAATCTCCGTTGTAGGGCTCGGAATAGGGATAGAGGTCGGTGGTGGTGTAGGCATCGATGATCCAGGCCAGCCGGCCCTCCTCGGTGACCACCAGGTAGGGGTCCCCGTCCAGGCGGAGGAAGGGGGCCACCTCCAGGGCCCGCTCCTTGATGTCGCGACGGAACATGAGGCGCGAATCGCGGTGGATGTAGCCGCTGAAGAGGAAGGATATGTCGCGGTTACGGATGGTGAAGGCCAGCCTCCTCAGAAAACCGGAGACCGGGATCCCTCCCTCGCCCTCGTAATAGGGCTCCACGTACTTGTTGGTGTTGCCCAGGGGATAGTCGATCTCCGGCGCTCCCGTGCGCACCACCACGTAGTCGTGCGCCTTCTCCCCGTAATAGATCTCCGGACGGGTTATCTCCACCCCCATGCCCTCCTCGGAGACCGGCGGTATGTCCCTGACCAGCAGCACGGGGTCGCCCTCCTCGGTTATCCGGTTGGTGGGGCTCATGACCACCCCGTAACCGTGGGTGTAGGAGAGGTGCACGTTCTGCCAGGAACGAGCGTCCTCGCGCAGCTGGTTCACGTCCAGCTCCCGACCGGAGACCAGCATCTGGGTGTACTTCCCGTCGAACACCGTGTAACGCTCCACGTCAACGTCACCGAAGTCGTACTCCTGCCGCAATTCCTGGCGCTGGTTGTAGACCTGCTGCACCAGGCGCGGGTCCCAGATGCGGATGTTGCTCACCGTTGCCTCGTTGGCCAGTATGTCCTGGTAATCCAGGTCCGCGGAGGCCGGGAAAAGGCGCCTCTCCACCGTGGCCCCTTCACCTTCGTCCTGGATGCGGAAGGCATCCTGGGTGAACTCGATGTTGTAGCCTATGTACTCGCTCTCCCTGGCCAGTTCTTTGGGCTTGACCACATAGGTCTGGACGATGAAGGGGTAGAGGGAGCCGGCCAGGAGGGAAACGACCACGATGCCCACCACTCCGGCCAGGGGAAGGCGCCAGCCCCGGTAGCGGATGTTGAGCAGGAACAGGGTGGCGCAAACCAGGCAAGTGGCGATGAGTATCCAGTAGGCCGGGATGCGTGCGTGCAGGTCGGTGTAAGTGGCGCCGGCCACCGGCCCGTTGTGGGAATGGAGCAGGGAAAGCATGTCCAGGCGGAAACGCCAGGCCTGGACCAGGAGCAGGAGCCCGGCAAGGACGGAGAGGTGGGCCTTCACGTGAGGCGCGAAACGGCGCCCCTTGGCCCCGAAGTTGATGGCCCCGTACAGGAAATGCACGGCCACCGCGGCGAGGGCGGTGAAGAAGAGCACGGTGAACAGCCAGCCGCTGAAATAACGCAGGAGGGGGAACTCGAAGACGTAGAAACCCAGGTCTTTGCCGAAGACGGGGTCCACCTTGCCGAAAGAGGCGTGGTTGAAGAACTTCAGGACGTTCTCCCACTGCGCGGCCGATCCCCATCCGACGAAAAAGGAGATCACGGCGGACCCTATGAGCAGGCCCCGGTCCAGCCACCGCCCCGCGCTCTCCCTGAAGCGCAGCACCGACTCCTCCACGGGGGAGAGCTCGGAGAGCGGCCTCTCGTAGCGGGGGGTGATCCGCCTGGCCAGGTAGACGTTCCCGTAGAATACGGCGAAGAAGAGGACTGCGAAGGTGAAGAAGAGCCATATCTGGGTGACGAGCCTCTTCCAGAACACGGATGTGTAACCGACCTCCCTGTACCACAGATAGTCGGTGTAGAAGGTGGAGAGCCAGGACGCGCTGAGCAGGAGCACCACCAGGACGAGGATGAGGATGCCCGCAATCCACTTGGTGCGCGGGCTTATCCTGCCCCTCCCTCATCCCGGCCCTCCTTCCGGCGCAGGAAGGGCAATTCCTCCCTCCCCGACCGGCGGAAGAGGGATTCCCAGGGAAAGCGGTTCTCCTCCAAGTCTCTTCTCCTTCACTCCAAACCGAGTCCTTCACTCCATCGCCTCATCCCCGGTCCTTCAATCCATCCCGGGTTCGCACGGGAAAGGCCATTCTCCGGCAAGGCATCTCCCGGCGCGATACGACGACCTCTCTATACGTCCCCCGGCGCCTTCCCCACGGGCCTCATATTGATCCCCAGGGTCCTCGTTTCATATGGTTCTATATGGTTTCGGCGGCTCGATACCTCCGCCCGATGCACGCCGGAGGGCCCGTCTCTTTCGGTTCCGCCAACCCAGCGAGTCTCACGCGGCGGAACCGGGCACCGGTCGAGGCCTTGACCTCCGCGGTCCCCACCTTCGGCTCATATCATGGCCACGTTCAAGGCGGGCATATATCCCCGTTCTCTATAATATTCCCACCTCCCAGTCCATTTCGGCCATACCCGGCCCCCGTCCCCCATTCGTCCCGCAAAGGCTCGTGCGCCCGCATACGGCCAAAACATGGCCACAGGACATCCGC
Source organism: Candidatus Solincola tengchongensis (assembly GCA_015711895.1). Lineage (GTDB taxonomy): Bacteria > Actinomycetota > Geothermincolia > Geothermincolales > RBG-13-55-18 > Solincola_A > Solincola_A tengchongensis. Next base: position 23,487 of record MU158592.1, read on the forward strand.
AACCATACCCCTCCCATCCACCCTTCGCCGCTCGACCCCGACCATCACAGGGTCCGCCTGCCCCGCCGAAAACCACATCCCAAACCCGACGCCGAGTTGTCCCTCCGGGCACTAACCTTCCCCCGATTCTAGGCCTGGGAAGGGCGATGGCGGCGCGGTGCCGCCAGTTCACCGGATGCCCGCCAGCTTCTTGTAGGCCTCCACCACCGCGGGGAGGTTTTCTCCCGCTCTCCCCAGGCAGACCAGGTCGGCCAGCTGGTCGTGGCAGGTGCTCACGGTGTTGAAGAAGATGAGCCTCCCTCCGCGTCGCTTGGTATATTCGGGAAGGGCGGCGGCAGGATAGACCTCCAGGCTGCAGCCGATGACCAGCATGAGGTCCGAGGTGGAGGCCAGTTCCGCCGCCCTGGCCAGCACCCTCGAGTCCAGGGGCTCCCCGAAGAAGACCACGTCCGGCTTGATGAGCGCCTGGGCCTGGGGACAGTAGGCCACCCTTTCCCCGCCGGCGCTCAGCTCCTTCATCTCCTCCAGGGTGAAGACGCGCCCGCAGCTCATGCAGTGGCCGGTGCGGTGCGTGCCGTGCAGTTCCAGCACCTCTGTGCTTCCCGCCCTCTGGTGCAGGTGGTCGATGTTCTGGGTGATCACCGCTCGACATTTACCTAATTTTTCCAATTCAGCGAGGGCGTAGTGTGCCGGGTTGGGCTCCGCCCCCTCCAGGAGCGGGTTGAGTTCCCTGGCCATCTCCCAGAACCGTTCCGGGTGATGGATAAAGGACTCGTAGGTGCCGTAGAGCAGCGGGTCGTATCTGCTCCAAAGGCCCCCCGGGCTGCGGAAATCGGGGATACCGGATTCCACTGAGATGCCGGCCCCGGTCAAGGCCACCACCTGAAAGGAATCCAGTATCATCTGCGCCGCGAGCCGGATGCGGTCCTCGTGAAGATCCCGTTCCCCTGCCGAGCAGCTCATCCCGTTTTCCCTCCGTCGATCACATGGGGAAACCGCATGGGGAGATTATAACACGGCAGCGGGAAGCCCTCGCCTGCCGACGGGCGCGGGACGCGGAAGCGGGGATGAAGGATCAGGGAACGGTACCCAGGCTGTTGTGCCCTCCCTCCCAGGCCTGGTGGTAGAGGAAATACATGGAGCGCTCCGCGACCAGGCCACGATCCGAGGCCACCTGGAGGGCGACGTCCCTGCCCTCACCCACCTCCCGGTTCACGAAGACGGTGACGCGCCTCCCGGGCGGCACCTCCAGGTCCTGCCCGCTCGTCTCCCCGCCGGAGAAGGCGTAGGTGACGTGCACGTTCGCCGTCTCCTCTCCCGGGTTGAAGAGGAGCAGCCACTCCTCGAAACCGGCGTGGGTGCATCCCTCGGCGAAGTACCACTCGGGGGACGGAGAGGGGGCGCCAACGGTGATGTGCCCGCCGTCCCACATCCCCCCGTAATTGAAGTACATGGGGCGCTCGGCCACTATGGGCTGGCTGGAATGCACGGAGAGGGCCACGTCCCGCCCCGGGCCCACCTCCTGGTTGACGTTGACGGTGAAACGCCTCCAGGCGGGGAGGGAATAGGTCCGGGATTCCGAGTCCCCGTCGGCGAAGAGGTATCTCACCTCCACGGTGGCCTCCTCGGCTCCCGGATTGGCCAGGCAGAGCCACTCCTCGAAACCGGCGTGGGTGCATCCCTCGGCGAAGTACCAGTCCTGGGAGAGCTCTTTCGCCGGGAGGGAGCAGTGGCCGCCGCGCCAGTCCGTCCCGTAACGGAAATAGACGGAGCGTTCGGCGTATATCCGGTCCTGGGCAGTGACCTGCAGGGCCACGTCACGGTCCGATCCGATCTCGGAGTTCACGTAGATGTTGGTGCGGGAATGGGCGGGAAGGTTGTAATAACGGATACGGTTGGCTCCCTGGGCCACCATGTAGGTCACGGTGACCGTATACTGGCTCTCATAGGGATTGAAGAGGGTCAGCCACTCCTCGAATCCCGCCCTCGTGCACCCCTCGGCGAAATAGGCGGGCACGGCCTGGGGCTGCTGGTAAACGGTGAAGGGATAGGGATTGCTGGAGCCCATGAGGGTGGTGACCACCACCGGACCGCTGGTGGCCCCTTCGGGCACCACCACCACGATGTAGGTATCCGTCCACAGGATGGCCGTCCCGGCATCCACGCCGTTGAAGGTGACCGTGCACACCCCGGGAACCTGCATGGGGCCGAAGTCCGTGCCCTGGATGGTCACCGGGATCCCCGGCCAGGCGGCGGAGGGGAAGATGTTCTCGATGACCGGAACCTGCTGGGCGACCACGTCCCCCACACCCGAATGCCTCCCCGCACCTCCACCGGGTGACGCCGCGGCGTGCGGGACCACGAGGAGCAAGGCGACCGCCGCGAGGACGGCACCGCGCAGGAAACGGAATCGATAACCAAGATCTTCCATGGGACTCCCCCCGACATCGATATTCCTATCAACCGCCGAAACGGGCCTACGGCCGGCCCGACGACTTCCTCAATCCAACATCGCGGACCGCATACCCATTATAACCCCACAGCGGGGGAACCACGCTCCCTCAAGCCACAGCGAGGTCCGGCGATACGAAGGGCGGGAAATACAGGCCGGGCACCAGAATTCGGAACATCGCCGCCCTCTTCCCGGCCGAAAACCCCTGTTCCTTCAAGCGCGCCGAAGGTTCTGAATAAGCGTCCTGGCGGCGCGTTACCTTCCTCCGGTCCGAAAACCCCCGTTCCTTCACGCGGGCCGGAGGTTCTGAGATAATATTTAAGGCGGCGGACAGAAAGGGGCGCTGATGCAAGGAAGGATCCTCATAATCGACGACGAGCCCGAGATACTCAACGCCGTCAAGTTCTACCTCGAGGACGAGGACTTCGAGGTCCACGTGACCACGGACGGGACACGCGCCGTGGAGCTGGCGGAGTCCGTACGGCCGGACCTCATAATACTCGACGTGATGATGCCCGTCCTGGACGGCATCCAGGTCTGCCGCCAGTTGCGTTCCCGCACCCGCACGCGCATGATACCCATCATCTTCCTCACCGCCCGGGAATCGGTGGAGGACAAGATAAGGGGTCTGGAAGCTGGCGGGGTGGACTATATAACCAAACCCTTCGTGAACCAGGAACTCCTGGCGCGCATCAAGGCCCACATCCGGCTCAGCCAGGAGAACCTAGCCGGGCACCCGGTAACCGGGCTCCCCGGGGCTTCCTCCGTGGAGGAGGAGGTGAACCGCAGGCTGCACGAGGGTAGGATATTCACCGCCGTCTTCGCCGAGGTGGAGCACATGCAGGAGTACCGCGAGGCCTACGGGGTGAGCCGCGGCGACCGCTTGCTCCTGCAACTTTCCCGGATGTTCGAGGAGGAGATGGAAAACCTCGCCAGGGGGGAGGGGTTCCTGGGCCACGCCTCCTATTACGACTTCGTGTTCCTCTGCCCCCCGGACAAGGCGGAGGCCCTTTGCTCCCGCCTCGTGGAACGCTTCGAGTCCGAGAAGGGGGAGTTCTATCTCGAGCAGCACCGCAGGCGGGGAGAGCTGGTGTACTACGACTACCGGGGGAACACGGTACACGCTCCCCTGGTCAAGCTGGTGCTGGGCGGAGTCTGCAACTCCCGCCGCTTCGTGGCCACCTATACCGCCCTGGCGGAGTGGTCGGCGCAGGCGCTCATGAAGGCCCGCTCCTACGGGTGGAGCGCGTTCGTCCTGGAGGAATGAGGTTGGCCGGGGAACTGGTCCTGGTGGTGGACGACGAGCCCAACATCGTGGAACTGGCCCGCCTCTACCTGGAGAAGGAGGGCTTCCGGGTGGCCGAGGCGCGCAGCGGGGAGGAGGCCCTCCGCCTCTTCGAGGAGTTGCATCCGGCCCTAATGGTCCTGGACATCATGATCCCCGAACCGGACGGATGGGAGGTGTGCAGGCACATCCGCTCCCGCTCCACCCTTCCCATAATCATGCTCACCGCCCGGGAGGACGAGGTGGACAAGGTGGTGGGGCTGGAACTGGGGGCCGACGATTACCTGACCAAGCCATTCAGCCCCCGCGAACTGGTGGCCAGGGTGAAGGCGGTGCTGCGCCGCACCAGTCTCTCGGGAGAACCGCGGGACGTGCTGCACGTCGACGACCTGGTGATCGATTCCTCCCGGCGGAAGGTTTTCCAGCGGGAAAGAGAGGTCGAGCTGACTCCCCGCGAGTTCGACCTCCTCTATACCCTGGCTCTCAACAGAGGCATCGTGCTCAGCAGGGAGAAGCTGCTGGAGAGGGTCTGGGGCTATGACTATTACGGGGACACGCGGACGGTGGACGTGCACATCCGCCACATCCGGGACAAACTGGGCGACAACCCGCAGGAGCCTCGGTACCTGGAGACGGTATGGGGGGTCGGG
>MU158593.1:0-3106 GCA_015711895.1 Candidatus Solincola tengchongensis
GAGCCTCTGCATGATCGCCTTTTCCCTCCGCTTGACCTCTTCCCTTAGCTGTGTGACCATTTCCCTGGAAGCGTCGTTGTTTTTCGTTGCCATAGCCTTCCTCCCTCCTTTCGGTTGTTTCTCTTGGGAGGAAGGCTATTTGACTGTTCTGGTTCTTGTCCAGAGGTAGACACAATTATTGATACGCTACCGCAACCTCCCTGTTTTGGCCTGGTCCTCTGTCAGGATATCAGAGAGGTCCCTTCCTTTTATGGGGGTTTACCTCAAACCCACCTGTTCTTTCCGCAAAACCTTCTGAAGTGCCCGGTCCGGATGTCGGTAAACCCCATACGCGGTGGTCTCCGTCACGCTCTTAAGGGGGTGCGAACGAACCATAAGTGATTGCCGGCTTCATGGCGCACTCCGCCGTCCATGCAACGAGATGTTTCTCTTTGCGCGCCTTTCGAACAGGGCCTCGTGGTTTCCGAATCTCGAGCAGGAAGACCTATGGTTATCTCTTGCCGGGATGCGGCCGCTCTCCTCCTCCTCCGGCGACGGATAGCCGAACTCAGACGGGCGGTAAGGTGCCCATTGCGGAGTGCCCGGTGCCGGCAAAACCCGTTCACATCCAGGTTGACCGGGCCACACCGAAGGGGAACCCGAGGGCTATGAGCCTACCTATATCATGTTTGTACGGAGAACTTGAGGAGCCGGTGTTGTAGGCCCTGGACGTAGCCGGTTATGGGAAACAGGCTCCACCTTCGTCTTCGCTTCCTGCCGGACGGAAATAGCCGGTTGAACCGGTAGCGGATTCAGATATAATATTGAAAAACTTTTTCGGAAAAACAGCCCGAAAAGGATAAGGACGCCAGTTCGACGGGAGCTTACCGCATGTTGGAGATAAGGTTTCACGGTAGAGGCGGTCAGGGTGCGGTGACCTCTGCCGAGCTGCTCGCAGTGGCGGCGATAAACAAGGGCATGTACGCCCAGGCCTTCCCGAGTTTCGGGCCCGAGCGCAGGGGCGCCCCGGTGGTGGCCTTCTGCCGGGTGGACGATAAGAGGATCCTCGCCCGCGCCAAGGTATACGAGCCAGACGTGGTGGTCGTACTCGATTCGGGGCTCCTCACCATCATCGATCCGGTAGAAGGCTTGAAGAAGGACGGCATACTCATCATCAACACCAAGAAGTCCTACGAGGAGATAATGAACGAATGCCGTTTCTCCTGCCGGGTGGGCACCATCAACGCCGATCAGATTGCGCGGGAGGAGCTGGGGCGGGTGATAGTGAACACCACCATGTTGGGGGCGGTCGTAAGGGCCACCGGCCTGCTGGGGGTCGAGGACCTGCGCGGTCCCCTTATGGAGCGCTTCGGACCCAAGCTGGGGGAGAAGAACATGAAGGCCCTGGAGAGGGCCTATGGCGAGCTGGTGTTAAAGGAGTAAGCGAACGTGGCCAAGCCCATGGAAGAGATCCGATGGCAGGACCTGGAAATAGGGGCGACGGTAAGCGAGCCCGGAAGCTCCAGGGAGTACAAGACGGGGAGCTGGCGTTCGCTCCGGCCGGTGGTGGACAAGGATCAGTGCATCCGTTGCGGCGTCTGCTGGCTTTACTGCCCGGACGCGGCCATCGGAAAGTCCGAGGACGGGCATTTCGAGGCCGACCTGGATTACTGCAAGGGATGCGGCATCTGCGCCAGGGAATGCCCGGTAGGATGCATACACATGGAGATCGAGGAAGGCTGACATGGCCAGGGAGCGCAGGGGAATAGAGGTATCGCTGGCGGTGGCCGAGGCAGTGGGGCAGGCGGATTGCGACGTCATAGCGGCTTACCCCATCACCCCGCAGACCCATATCGTCGAGCACCTCTCCGAGATGGTGGCCGAAGGTCATCTGGACGCGGAGTTCATCCCCGTGGAGAGCGAGCACTCCGCCATGAGCGTGTGCTGCGGTGCGGCCGCCGTGGGCGCCCGCACCTTCACCTCCACCAGTTCCCAGGGGCTGGCACTGATGGCGGAGATATTCTTCATCGCCTCGGCCATGCGGCTGCCCGTGGTCATGGCTCTCGCCAATCGCTCCCTCTCCGCGCCGCTGGCCATCTGGAACGACCACACCGACACCATGATGGTGCGCGACGGCGGCTGGATACACGTGTTCGTGGAAAACGGCCAGGAGGCCTACGATCACGTGTTCTGGGCCTTCCGCGTGGCCGAGGACCCCGAGGTTCGCCTGCCGGTGGCCATAAACATCGACGGCTTCATCCTGACCCACATGATCGAGCCCATCGAGTTCGAGGATGACGAACTGATAAGGCGATATATTCCCGAGTACAGGATGGAAAAAGCCCTGCACCCGGACAACCCGGTCTCCATGGGGTGTTTCGGCATGCCGGAAATATACACGGAGACGCAGATGGCTCGGGAAAAGGCGCTCGTGGATTCCTACGCCACCTGCGTAAAGGGTTGGGAGGAGTGGGCTGCCCTCACCGGGAGGCGCTACAACCCCATAGAGACCTACCGCGCCGACGACGCCGAGTACTGCATCGTGACCATGGGCTCCCTCGGGGAGACGGCCATGGCCGCCGTTGACGAGCTGAGGGAGCATGGAGAGAAGGTCGGGGTGATCAAGATCCGGCTGTGGCGCCCCTTTCCCTTCGCGGACCTCTACAGGGCGGTGGACGGAAAGGAAGCCCTGATCGTGCTGGACCGCGCCATAAGCTTCGGGGGCCCCGGCGGCCCGGTGGCCCTGGAGGTGAGGAGCGCCATGTACCGCAGGCCACACGCTCCCGCGGTAGTGAACTACGTGGCGGGACTAGCCAGCAGGGATGTGAGGGTGGAGGATTTCAAGGCCATCATCTTGGGAGGAAAGGCCAAGGCCGCCGCGGGCGACACGGCCGGGTTCACGCTCTACGGCGTCCGCGAGTGAGGAGCTGGATATGGACAAGTTCTCGGTTTACTCAGCCAGGCTGGTCGAAAAGGGCGAATATTTCGCCTCCGGTCACCGCGCCTGCCAGGGATGCGCCGAGGCGCTGGCCGTCCGCCTGGTCATGAAGGCTCTGGGGCGCGACACCATAGTGGCCATGGCCACGGGTTGCATGGAGATCGTCTCCTCTCCTCTGCCCACCACGGC
>MU158593.1:3116-5041 GCA_015711895.1 Candidatus Solincola tengchongensis
CCACGGCCTGGGAGGTGCCCTGGATCCACGTGGCCTTCGAGAACGCCTCGGCCGTGATCACCGGCTGCGAGTCGGGCATGAAGGCCATGATGCGCAAAGGGAAACTGCCCCCGAAGAAGATTAACTTCGTGGCCATGGGAGGCGACGGAGCAACCGCGGATATCGGCATGGGGCAGCTGTCCGGTGCCCTGGAGAGAGGGCACGACTTCGTCTACGTGTGTTACGACAACGAGGCCTACATGAACACCGGTATCCAGCGTTCCAGCGCCACTCCCTGGGGCGCCAGCACCACCACCAGCCCGGCCGGCAGGCTGTCCAAGGGCCAGCGCACCCAGAAGAAGGACCTGCCCAAGATCGCCATCGCCCATAACATCCCCTACGTGGCCACGGCATGCCCCAGCTTCCCCTTCGACCTCATGGAGAAAGTGAAGAAGGCGGCGGACATCGAGGGTCCGGCATACCTGCACATCCTGTCCGTGTGCCCCACAGGATGGCGCATCCCCTCGGAGGAGGCCATCAGGTACGGGCGCCTGGCAGTGAACACCTGTGTGTTCCCGCTCTACGAATGCGAGTATGGGAAGTACCGCCTCACCTACAGGCCGGATCCCATACTCCCCGTGCGGGAATATATCGAGGGACAGGGCCGTTTCCGGCACCTCACGCCAGAGGACATCGAGGCCATCCAGCGACGCACTACGGAGGAATACGAGAAACTGGTCAAGCTGAGTGAAGAGGGTTGACGACATGGCGGAGATGACCAAGGACGCGACTCAAGACTTGAGCCGTTTCGACCGCATAATCGACCGGTACGAGAAATCGGAGGAATCGCTGCTGGCGATCCTTCAGGACTTCCAGCGGGAGTTCCACTATGTCCCCGAGGAGGGTATGCGCCGCTTGAGCGAGGTCATGGGGGTACCCTTGAGCAAGCTCTATGCCATGGGCACCTTCTACAAGGCGCTCTCACTCACCCCTCGCGGCAGGCACACCATCAAGGTGTGCACGGGGACGGCCTGTCACCTAAAGGGCGCGCCCCAGCTCCTGGAGACGCTGGAGCGGGAGCTGAAGGTGAGACGTAACGGGACCACGGAGGACGGGGAGTTCACCCTGGAATGCGTCAACTGCGTGGGGGCCTGCGCCATGGCGCCGGTGGTCCTGGTCGACGAGGTATATCACGGACAGAGCCGCCCATCCAAGATCGTGGACATGGTCAAGAAACATGTTGGGAGTTAGGGATATGGGAGCCATCAACTCCGTAGAGCAACTGGAGGCCTACCGCCGGGAGTTGGCCGCGGCGTCCAAACCCGACTTGCCCACGGTGATGGTATGCTTCGGCACCGGCTGCCAGGCCAACGGCTCCAGGCTGGTGGCGGAGGCTTTCACGGAGGCCATAAGGGAGCAGGGGCTCCAGGTGGACGTGAACATCGGCTTCAAGACCACGGGTTGTCACGGATACTGCGAGAACGGCCCGCTGGTGGTGCTCAGGCCTCAAGACATCCTCTACCTTAAGGTGAGACCGGAGGACGTGCCGGAGATCGTGGAGGAATCCATCAAGGGCGGCCGCATCGTGGAGCGGCTGGCCTACAAGGACAAGGCCAGCGGGGAGATGGTCCCGCGCTACAGCGAGATCCCCTTCTACAAGCACCAACTGCGCATCGCCCTGAGGCATATAGGCACCATCGACCCCACCAGCATCGATGACTATATCCTGGTGGGCGGCTATGCCGGGCTGGCCAAGGCATTGGGGATGCAACCCGAGGAGATCATCTCCGAGGTGGAGCGATCGGGCCTGCGCGGGCGCGGCGGTGCCGGTTTCCCCACCGGGACCAAGTGGCGCTCCTGCGCGGCGGTGGAAAGCGACGTCCGCTACGTGATGTGCAATGGCGACGAGGGAGACCCGGGTGCCTTCATGGACCGTGCCGTCATGG
>MU158594.1:0-7690 GCA_015711895.1 Candidatus Solincola tengchongensis
ACTTGGAGGGAAGGACCAGCGCCTATGTGGGCGATATCCTCCACTCCCGGGTGGCACGGTCCGGTTTCAAGGCCTGCTTGGCCATGGGGATGAAGGTGGTGGCCGTGGCGCCTCCCACCCTCCTGCCGCCGCTCCTGCCGGAAGGGGTCGAGGTGTCCTATGACCTCGACGAGGTGATTCCCCACTGCGACGTCCTCTACATGCTGCGGGTACAGAAAGAGAGGCTCTTGGAGGGCAGATTCCCGTCCCCGCAAGAATATGCCAGATATTACCAATTAAACAACGAGCGCCTGAGGGCCGCCGGTCCGGGAGTGGTGGTGATGCACCCCGGTCCCATGAACAGGGGGATGGAGATCTCCTCCGAGGTGGCCGACGCACCACATGCCGCCATAACCGCCCAGGTGGCAGCGGGGGTAGCGGTGCGTATGGCCGTGCTCTTCCTCCTGCTGGGGCCGGGAGAGAGGGGTGATTGAATTGGCGGAGCTGCTGATTCGCGGGGCGCGGGTGATAGACCCCTTCCAGAACCTGGACGGAGTGCTTGACGTGGCCATATCCCGGGGTCGGGTATCCGAGGTGGGGAGGGGGCTTTCCACGGAGAGCCGGGAGGTCCTGGAGGCGGAGGGGCTGGTGCTCGCCCCCGGGTTTCTGGACATGCACGTGCACCTCAGGGACCCGGGGAGGGAGGACGAGGAGACCCTGGAGAGCGGGCTGAAGGCCGCGGTGCGCGGCGGGTTCACCGCGGTTTGCTGCATGCCCAACACCGACCCCCCTTTGGACAATGCCGCTCTGGTGGAGGACCTGGTACTGCGGGCTCGTGGGCTGGGGCTGGCGGACCTCTTCCCCGTGGGCTGCCTCACCCGGGGTAGGGAGGGGAAAGAGCTGGCGGAGATGGGGCTCATGTACGCCAGCGCGGCCCGGGTGAGGGCTTTCTCCGACGACGGGGACGCCGTGGCCGACTCCGGCCTCATGAGGCGTGCCCTGCAGTACGTCCGCAAGTTCGGAGGGGTCGTCATCTCCCACCCGGAGGATGTCGACCTCTCCCGGGGAGGCCAGGTCAACGAAGGCCGGGTCTCCTTCACCCTGGGGCTGCGGGGCATCCCGGCTCTCGCCGAGGAGGTCATGGTGGCCCGTGATATCCTGCTCGCCGAGGAGACGGGGGCGCGCCTACACCTCACCCACCTGAGCACCGCCGGGTCGGTGCGCCTGCTCCGGGAGGCCAAAGAGCGGGGGGTGAGGGTGACCGCAGATGCTACCCCCCATCATCTGGTACTCAGCGAGAGGGACATCCGCGATTACGACACGGTGTACAAGGTCAATCCCCCCCTGCGTACGCCGGAGGACGTGAGCGAGTTGCGCCGGGCCCTGGCCGACGGGACCCTGGACGCGGTGGCCACGGACCACGCCCCCCATTCCCCGGAGGAGAAGGAGAGGGAGTTCGACTACGCACCCTTCGGGATGGTGGGGATGGAGAGCGCCTTCCCGGTACTATACACGGAGCTGGTGGAGAAGGGGGAGCTTGAGCTGCCGGTGCTCATAGAGAGGCTGACCCTGGGCCCGGCAAGGGCCGTGGGGCTGGAACCTCCGGATTACGGTGAGGGGATACGCGCCGGGGCCAGGGCGGACCTGGTGCTATTGGATACGGCGAGGGAATGGGTCATCGATGCCCACGCCTTCGCCTCGCGGGGAAGGAACTGCCCTTTCCACGGCTGGAGGGTGAGGGGAAGGGTGCTCATGACCATCAAAGGGGGAAAGGTCGTCCACTACGCAACGGAGTGGGGACGAGCGCACCCCCGGGGCGAGAAGGTGAGCGAAAAGGCCTGAGATCTCCCGGTGTGGGCTGAGAGACGAGGGGGGTAAGGGGTTGAAAGAGGGGGTTAGCGGAAAGGTGCTGGCCGTGGGTCCCGGAGCGCTTACCCTGGACCAGGGAAGTGGGTTTCAATACCTCGCGGCGAGGATATGCCGCTGCCTGCGCAGGAGGGGCTTACGGGTCGCGGTCCTGGAAGACAACCCGGCCACCCTCATGGATGCGGCAGGCGGCGAGGGGGAGCTTTTCCTGGAGCCGCCTCTACCCGAGGTGGTGGCCGTGGTGGCTGAGGTATGCGGTGCTTCATCCCTGTGGTTGGGCACGGCGGGACGCAGGGGCTGGACCCTGGCCAGGGAGCTGGCGGCGGAGGGATACTTAGACCGGACGGGGCTGGAGATCGCCGATGTCCGGGACCGGGTGCTCTGGGCCTGCGGGGACCGCTCCCTTCTGCGGGAGATATTGGAGGAAGGCGGGATGAACAACCCTGCCTTCCGGACGGCGTCAAGTCTGCGGGAGGCTCAGGAGGCCGCATCACAGCTCGGTTTTCCGCTGGTTGTGCGCCCCCATTTCTCCAGCGGCGGGTGGGGAGCCGGCGTGGCCTTCAATCGGGAGGAGCTACCCTCCCTTTTCATGGAGGCCAGCCGGGAGAGCCCGGGGAACGAGGTGTTGCTGGAGGAATACCTGGGGGGATGGAAGAAGTACGTTGTCTGCGCCTTGAGGGACGCTCGTGGAGGGTCGGTGGCCGCGGGGATCGTCGAGCAACTGGAGCCCCTGCCCCTCCACGAGGAGGATGCGGTGATCGCCGTGCCGCCGCTTCCCTGTGGGGAGCTCCTCTATGCCCTGGGGGAGATTTCCAGGAAAGTGGCGGGACTTCTCGGCGTGGTCGGGCTGGCGGAAGTGAAGGTGGCGGTCAACCCGGAGACGGTGGACGCCTACGTCCTGGACGTGAACGCCGGGCCGAGGAGAGCGACCCCCCTCCTCGAGTTGGCCATGGGCATCGACCTGGTGAGCGCGCACGTCGATCTGCTCTGCGGCGGAAAGGTGGAGGACATCGCCATTGAACGGGAGGCCCGGGAGACTTTCCTCTACCTGCCGCGCTTTTTCTATCCCGAGGAAGAGGGAGGGCAGGGCCACCTTTCCCTGGGTTGCCGCTCGGTGGGGAGGACCGTGCTGTGGGGAAGAGACGTCGCAGGGGCGGCCCGCCGTGCCCTGCGCCTAATGGAGGAGGATGCGGGTTTCCGGGGCAGCACCCGCGAGGCTCTCGAGGAGCTGGCGAAGCAAGCGGATGGGCGGCGGGCGGTAAAGAGGACAGCGGCGCGCTCGGGGGCCGGGGGGAAAGCCGATCCGCAAAGGGAAGGGGAGGAGGAAGTCGCCCTGTGTCTCAATGCCTCGGGAGAGGACACAGGGCAGAGGCGCATGGTCTTCCTCGCCGCGGGGAGTACGCGCCCGGGAAGCGGCCAAGAGCTGCACTTCAACCTCTACCGGGCACTGCTCGCCTGGAGGTCCCGGGGAGGAAGCGCGGCAGCCTACGTGGGCGACCCGGGTCTCGGCCTCTTTCTGGCCGGGGAAGCGGATGCGGTCTTCCTGGGTCCTCCCACCCCGCATGGTTTGAGGGAGGCGTTGCGGAGGGCAAGTACCCGGAAACTGTGCCCCCATTTCGGGGGAGGGGAGGCCATGGAGCTGGCGCGGCGTACGGCGCTGGATGGCGGGGACGTGGAGGTGGTCGGGGGGTGGCCGGAAGGGGGGGACCTACCCATGATCCTCAGGCGGTTGCGTTCCTCCGGGCTGCCCCTACCGGGCTTCGCCTGCGGGCGTGAGGAGGCGGAGGATTTCCTGCGCACCTGCAGGTTTCCCGTCCACCTGACCCTCTTGGCGGGAATGGAGGAGACGGCCAAGAGGGTCTTCTACGCGGCAGGGGAGGCCGCGGAGTACCTGGCCGCGCACAGGCAGGCCTACCCAGTCCTGAGGGAGTTGAGGGAGGATTCCCTTGAGGTGCTGGTGGAAGCGGTGGCACGGGAGGGAAGGTTGACCTGCATGCTGGCCTGGCAGAGCTTGCAAGGTCCCGGCGGCGATGCTGGGGAAGGGCCGTCCGTGTACCCGCCGCTCCACCTGACCTCCCAGCAGTATGCGAGGTTGCGGGAGGTCGTGGAGGAAACGTTGCGGACGACCGGTTGGAGCGGCGGCGTCTCCCTCCGCCTGGAGGTGGAGGGAGGGGAGATGAGGGTCTGGGACCTATCGCCGGGCACGTCCGAGCTGGTGCCCTTTCTGACCAGGGCCTCCTCCCTGGACCTTGCGGAGCTCGCCCTGGGAGCCCGGCTCGGGGAAGAAGCGCCCGCCGCGGAGCTCGCGGGAAAGGGGAGCGCAGTACGCTATCCCATCTCACCCCTTGGACTGATAGCCGGGGAGGACCTCCTCCTCAACACCTGCCGCAGGCGTACCGGCGAGGTCATGGGAATGGGCGAGAACCCGGGGGATGCCCTGGCCAAGATCCTCAGCGGCTTGGGGATGCGCCCCTCCCACGGTGGACGCGTCCTTCTGAGCGTGGCCAACCGGGAGAAGAGGAGGGCGGTCCTTCTGGGTAGGGAACTGTTGGAGGCCGGTTACCGGCTGGCAGCCACCCGCGGAACGGCTCGGGCCCTCCGTGCGGCGGGAATGGAGGTGGAGGAGGTCAACAAGCTCCGCGAGGGGCGGCCCAACGTGCTCGACCTTTTGCGCAACGGGGAGATACAGTTGGTGGTCAACGTCCCTCGCGGAAGGCATCCGCATTCGGACGGCTTTTACATACGGGAGGACGCCGCCCGCCACGGTATCCCCTGTCTTACGGACATGGAGGTGGCCCTGGCCCTGGTGAGGGGAATGCGTGTCGCAGGGAACGGGGGCTGGCCCTTGCGGCCAGAAGGCAGCCCGGTATTGGGTTTCGCGGCGGCGAGGGGAGGGTGAGACTTGCCCCCGCTGGCCTTCCGGGCGACGGTGCTGGAGAGGCGGGATTACGGCTGCGCCTCCGAGGTAATCTTCCGAGTCGGAGACGGTTTCTCGCCCCTTCCGGGCCAGTTCGTCCACATCCTCTGTGGCGGAGGGGGGAGGATAATCCGCCGCCCCTTCAGTGTCTTCCGCCATGAGGGAGGGATTGCCTCCGTGCTGGTGAGGGAGGTGGGAGGAGGAACGGCCTGGTTGCGCCGGAGGAGACGAGGAGACGAGCTGGACATCCTGGGGCCTCTGGGAAGGGGTTTCGACCTCACCGGAGGGGGAGAACACGTGCTGCTCGCCGGGGGGATCGGTGTTGCGCCACTGGCCTACCTCGGGCGCCGGCTGACGGAGAGGGGAGGGAAGGTGACCCTCCTCTGGGGAATGGAGAAGGGGACGGAATACGGTAGCCTTCCCGAGTCGCTGGGTGAGGAGTTCGACCTCCACATCGCCACCGCGGATGGTTCGAGGGGTAAGGAGGGAACGGTGCTCGAGCTCCTCTCCCCGGAGATGACCCCCGGGACCCACCTTTTCTATGCCTGCGGGCCGCGGTCCATGCTTGTGGCCCTTACGGAGCGTCTTTCCACTGCAGGCCTCCCTTCCCTCCAGGTGAGCGTGGAGGAGAGGATGGCCTGCGGCCTCGGGGCCTGCCGGGGGTGTACGGTGCCCGCCGTGGAGCATCCGGGGGGCTACCTGGCGGCCTGCCGGGACGGACCCGTCTTTAGAGCGGAGGAACTGGATTGGAAGCGGATGATGGAATCGATCTGAGGGTGGAACTGGCGGGGATCTCCCTCAAGAACCCCTTCCTGGTCTGCTCGGGGACCTTCGGCAACGGGAGGGAGATGTCCGAGCTGGTGGACCTCAACGCCCTGGGAGGACTGATGACCAAGGCCGTGACCCTCGAGCCCTGCCCGGGGAACCCTCCTCCCCGGCTCTGGGAGACCCCCTCGGGTATGTTGAACTCCATTGGGCTGGAGAACAAGGGCCTGGAGAGGTTCCTGGCCGAGGACCTGCCCTGGCTCTCCCGCTTCGACGTCCCGGTGTGGGTGAACGTGGCTGGCTTCAGTGCCCGGGAGTATGTGGAGTGGGCGGAGGCGGTGTCCCGCTCCGGTCTGGCTGCCGCGGTGGAGCTCAACATCTCCTGTCCCAACGTGGAGAAAGGAGGAGCTTTTTTCTCTCGCCGACCCCGTGAGGCGGCCGAGCTGGTGGCCCGCGTGCGGGAGGTCGTGGACATCCCGCTTTTCGTGAAACTCCCACCGCTGCCGGGTGCCATGCGGGAGACGGCCCTGGCCGTGGCGGAGGCCGGAGCCGACGGGTTAAGCCTCATCAACACCCTACCCGCCATGGCCGTGGACGTGGAGAGGTGTCGCCCTCGCCTGGGGAACGTCACCGGCGGGCTTTCCGGCCCCGCCATCCATCCCGTGGCCGTGCACGCGGTCTGGGAGGCCTCGGGCGCGGTGGACCTGCCGGTCATCGGCATGGGGGGGATATGGTCCTGCAGCGACGCCGTGGAGATGCTCATGGCCGGGGCCGCGGCGGTGGCCGTGGGCACCCTGAACCTCGTCGATCCCCGTGCCGTGCCGCGCCTGGCGGAGGAACTGGCGGGGTTCATGCGGTGGAAGGGTTACCGAAGGGTCCCGGACATGGTGGGCTTGCTGCGCAGGAGGGGTTGGGGATGACGGCCGCGCGCCGCGTTGGGGATCCGCTCATCCTGGCCCTGGACGTCTCGGAATGGGAAAGACTGGAAGCGCTTGCCGAGATGGTCCGGGGGGAGGTGGAAACGGTGAAGGTGGGCCTGGAGGCCTACACGCGCTTCGGCCCGGTTCTGTTCCGGGAGATGAGGGAGAGGGGCTTTCGGGTCTTTGCCGACCTCAAGCTCCATGACATACCCAACACGGTGAGCGGGGCGGTGAGGGCGCTGGCCCGCTGGAGGGTGGACATGCTAACCGTCCACCTCTGCGGTGGGAGGAAGATGCTGGAAGCCGCGGTACGCGCCGCCCACGAGAACGGGGGAAGGGCGGGAGGGACCCCGCTGCTTATCGGGGTCACCGTGCTCACCAGCCTGGAGGACGGGGACCTCGAGGAGATGGGCTGGAGAGGCGGTGTGTCGGAGATCGTGCTCCGGCTTGCCAGGATGGGCGTCTCCTGCGGGCTTGACGGGTTGGTCTGCTCGCCGGCTGAGGTGGCGGAGCTCCGGCGGGAGTTGGGAGAGGGCCCCCTGCTGGTCACGCCGGGAATCCGGCTGCAAGGTGCCGAAACTCATGACCAGGCCAGGACGGCCACTCCGGGCGCGGCCCTCCGGGCGGGAGCGGATTACCTGGTCGTGGGAAGGGCGGTCACCGGACAACCCCGACCCCTGGAGGCGCTTCGGGCCCTGCGGAGGGAGATTGGTTTATCATAGGGATGAATAGGGATGAGGGCGGCGGAAGCCCGGAGCGGGATGTGAAGCGGAGAGGCCTCACCTAGGCGCACCGGTAGCACTTGTCACGAGGAGCGGCCTGAAACCTTTGAATGTGCCGATAAACATTGGAGGCCTGGTACCGAGAAGGCCGGGACCGTGAGGCTCCACGCCTCTGCAATGCGTTTGGGGCATGGATCTCAAGGAGCGGCGGAGGACCGTTGAACAGGAGGGTGGGAAATGAACCAGTGGGAGGTGCTGGAGATCCTGGAGAGGGAGAGGGCGGTGCAGAAGGGCCATTTCCTGCTCTCCTCGGGGTTGCACAGCGACACCTATGTGCAATGCGCTCGCGTCCTGCAGCATCCTCATCTGGCGGAGAGCCTGGCCGACGAGCTGGCCCGGGGTTTCGCGGGGCTACCGGTGGACGTGGTGGTCAGCCCCGCACTTGGCGGCATCATCATCGGCTACATGGTGGCCATGGCCATGCGCCGGAGGATGGTCTTCGCCGAGAGGGAGAACGGACG
>MU158594.1:7721-8464 GCA_015711895.1 Candidatus Solincola tengchongensis
TCATCGTCGAGGACGTCATCACCACCGGGAGCTCGGTACGGGAGCTGATGGAGCTCGTGGAGTCCAAAGGAGGCGTTACCGCCGGCCTGGGGGCGATTATCGAGAGGGGGGAGGACCGCGATTTCGGGGTCCCCAAGAAGGTATTGTTGCGCCTGGAGGCGCCGGTGTGGGAGCCCGATGCGTGTCCCCTCTGCCGGGAAGGCCTGGAGCTGGAGGCTCCCGGAAGCAGGCACCTGACGTGAGGCGTTACCGCTGTTGTGGGGCCGGAGGAGGGGGTTTATACTTATCTGGACATCGGCGTAGGGAGGATGTGACCTGAGGAGGGATATGATGGCCAACCAGAAGCTCCCGGAATTGACGGCGGAACAGCGGAAGGTAGCCCTGGAGAAGGCGGCGAAGGTCAGGAAGGAGAGGGCGGAAATCAAGAAGTCGCTCAAGGAAGGCAAACTGAAGGTCAGCGAGGTCCTGGCCAAGGCCGATGACGATACCTACGGGAAGATGACCGTGAGATCGGTCATCGAGTCCCTCCCCGGCGTGGGAAAGGCGCGCGCCGCGAAGATCATGGAGGAGATAGGCATCAGCGAGACACGCCGCGTAAAGGGTCTGGGTCCCAAGCAGGTCCAGGCCTTGAAGGAAAGATTTTCCTGACAGGCGGCATCGCAAGGCCTGTCGCGGCGGGAACCGGGTTCCACGCCGTCAAGTCCAATTCGACAGGAGATATAATGCGACGCGGACGCCTTTTC
>JACVJH010000095.1 GCA_015711895.1 Candidatus Solincola tengchongensis
GTCGGGGAGGGGACGGCGGCGGAAACGCGGTGGAGGGCTCGGGCCGCTGCGGAGGGGGTTGGTTTTTTCGGACGCGGCATGTCGGGGCTTACCCACAGGGATGCCACGTGCCTTATCGGTGAAACGGCCCGGGATTCCGGTATTGGGCCAAGGGCTTTGGCTTGAAAAGTACGATGTACCAGTCGCCAAACGCCGATCGATGGCTTCGTATGCGATGACGACGCCGGGGGAGGGTTCGTCGCCTGTCCGCGTCCGTGACCCCGGCTTTGGGGGAGGTGCGGTCCGGTGAAGCTGCCCAAACCGGTCTTCGGGGAGGGGCCGGAAGCCCTGAGGGAGATACTGGAAGCCGGCCGTCGAGAGGAGGAAGCCAGGCGGGAGCGCTTCCGGGACTTCTCCCTGGAGGACTTCTTCCTCAACCTGCGTTCCCGCGACCGTCTCAGCAAGGCCCGGGTGCGCCAGGCCCTGCCCACTACGGACGACCGCGAGGTGGTGGAGCTGGCGAGGCGCCTGATGAGCGAGGCCTCCGAGGATTACCTCAAGCTGCGCATGCAGTGGCAGCGCGAGGCGGTGGGCTACCTCTCCAGTCTGGGCATGGAAGCGTTTTCCAGGTTATTCGAAGGGGATTTCGAGGTCCCCGACGGCCTGGACTACGTGGGCATGCAGGCGGAGGGCGCCGCCGAAAGGCCCCTGCGGGTGAAAGCGGGAAGGCTGGGAAATTTCGCCGGCATGAGGGCACGGCACCTGCACATCAGGGCGGAGGAAGTAGGGGACTACTGCCTGCGCCGCGCCTCCCACTGCCGTCTGGAGGTGGGGACGGCGGGGAAGTGCCTGGGGGAGGAGGGCGAGGACCTGGACCTGCGGGCACGGGAGGCCGGGGACTGGCTCATGCTCAAGTCCCGGCGCTGCCGCGTCTCCGCCTACAAGGTGGGCCGCCTGGCGGGATTGGATTCCCAGGAACTGGAATTGCACTGCCACCTGGCCGGGGCGGAGCTGGGGGCCCGCGCCCGGGACGCCGTCATCTATGTCTACCGGGAGGCCAGGAGCCTGGGGCTGCGGGGCAGCGGGGTCATCTACCTGCGACACGGTTCCCCGCCTTGGCGCACCACCTTCCGTGTGGAGCGCCTCTCTTGATCGACCGCGCCGGGATTCCAGGGAGCGGATGAGTGCTGCAGTAGGCGCAAGGCCCGCAAAGGAGAGGACAGAGGAGCGGCCCGCGAGGTTTTCGTCCCTGGCGATGCCGCAGGGAATAAGGCTACAGAGGACATGCCCGGTCCCCGCAGGGCAACGATCGTCGGTGATGAGCGTGAGAGCAACAAGGAAAGGAGGGTGAGGCGATCATGATGACCTACATCAACTTCCCGCGGCGCATCGCGCGTTTCCAGGAGGAGCTGAAGAAAGAGGGTGTGGACGTCCTGGTGGGCACCAAGCTCAAGACCGTGGTCCACCTCTCCGGCGGTTTCGTCCCCTGGAGGAGCGCGATCATCGTGCCCGCCGAGGGGGAGCTGCAGCTCATAACCTCGGCCCTGGACGCCGCCCGCCTCAAGGACGAGACCTGGCTGGACAACGTGGTGGGCTTCGGGGGCCTTCCCGGCCTGGAGTTCATGGACATGATAACCGCGCGCATCCGGGAGCTCGGCCTGGAAAAGTCCACCATAGGCATCGAGAGCGGCACCTCCAACTACCTTCCTGACGGGTTCATCACCCTCTACGAGTACGAGAAACTGCGCGAGGCCTTCCCCGAGGCGCGCATCGTCAACGCCGCGCACATCATGGACCGCTTCACCCTGGTCAAGGAGCCGGAGGAGATAAAGCTCATGCGCCAGGCCACGGCCCTGGTGGACTACGCCCACGAGGTGGTGCGCGATCACCTGCGCGTGGGCATCACGGAGAAGGAGATAGCGGGCATCGCCGAGAAGGTCATGCGCGACCGGGGCAGCCAGTTCGCCTGGACCTTCACCGGTGGGCAGGAGATAGCCTCCGGGTACCGCACCTGGTGGTTCTGGGGAGGGTGCACGCCGGCCACGGACAAGATCGTGCAGTGCGGCGACCCGGTGATGATCGACCTCCACGGCATGTTCTGGCTCATGCTGGGGGACGTGGCCCACAACGCCGTCATGGGCGAGCCCACGCGGGAGCAGCGGGAGGTCATCGACGCCTACGTGGCCGTCTGTTACAAGGTGGTGGAGGAGATGCAGCCCGGCCGCACCCTGGGAGAGGTGGCGGCGCGGGTGAACGAGTTCGTGCGGGAGAAGGGCTGGGCGGAGTGGGTGCTCCCCGGTTTCGGGCACGGCATCGGGCACTTCGGGCACGAGTGGTACCCCTGCGTGGCCGAGGCTCCGTCTCCGGGGAACAACGAGCCGGACTACGTCCTGGAGCCGGGATACGTCCAGATGGCGGCGGTGGTCTGCAACCGCCCCGGGGTGGCCGGCTTCCGGCTGGAGCGGCCCCTGCTCATCACCGAGCACGGCAACGAGCTGCTGTCCAAGCTCCCCATCGAGCCCTGGATTATCGACTGCGGCCGCTCCTGCGCCCGCCGCCGCGCGCCGCGCCCACAGCCACGGCAACGTA
>MU158595.1:0-2241 GCA_015711895.1 Candidatus Solincola tengchongensis
GGAGGAGTTGGTGGGAACCGGGACCATCGCGCCCTACGGGGCCAACGACGACCTCATCCCCGGTGTCACCCTGCGGGCGGGGGCGCTGCGGGAGGGGGAAAGCTATCTCAGCAAAGAGGAGAACGCCACCGGTGCCCTCAAGGTCCTGGAGGATTATCTGAGCCGGATCACTTCCAAGGGAGGCGTGCTGGCGGGAATCACCGATGCGCTTCAGGAGACTTCACGGGACCTGGCCTCCCAGGTGGAGAGGATGGAGGAACGCATCAAAGCGCGGGAGGCCAGGCTCATCGCCCAATACACCGCCATGGAGACGCTGCTTTCCCGCATGCAGACCCAGAGCCAGTGGCTGACAAACCAGATACAAGGGCTCAACCGGAACTGGAGGGGAAGCGGCGGGTCTTGAAAGGCGCGAAGACCGGAAAACAACGGCGGCCCGCAATGCACGGTTTGCGGAATGGGCGAAGAAAGAAGGTAAGGGAGAGCGGAATACAGGTCCTACGGTAAGGGGTGTGTGATGTACGACCGAAGGGTTGCGGCAACCGAAAACGGAAGGGCGGCCGACGCTTACCGCGCCAACCAGGTGCAGACGGCCACTCCCTTGGGGCTGATAGTCATGCTCTACGAGGGGGCGATATCCTTTCTGGACAAAGCGGAGCGGAGCGCCGGTTCCGGGGATTGGGACAAGGCACAGAGCATGATTCGACGCGCCCAGGACGTGGTCTATGAACTCATGGGCTGCCTGGACATGGAGAAGGGGGGCCGCATCGCCTTGGACCTCTTCCGGCTCTACGAGTACATGGGCTACCGCTTGGTGCAGGCCCAGATAAGGAGGGATGCGGGACCTCTTGTGGAGGTGCGTGGGCACCTCTCCTCCCTTCGGGAAGCCTGGGTGGAGGCGGAGAGAAAGATCCGTTCCGAGGCCAGGAGAGAGGAGAGGAGGGCGGTGCTTTGACTGCTGACGGTCGCGAGATCTCCGAGGGGCTGACATACGGACGTCCGCGGCCGGTCCTCGGCTCCTTCAAGCGTGCACCCATGCCCTCCTACTGCTAGGGTTCCAAGGATGCTCTCCGGAAGAGCGGGGGGCGGTAAAGGCGTGAGTCCGCCCAGAAACGGCTTAACGGAGGGGAAGACCATCGCCCTTTAGGGGGATGTCATGGCCGAAGATCGGGAATACGCTGCGGTTGTGGAGGAACTGGAGAGGGCCTTCGACCATGAGAGGGAGGCCGTATCCAAGTCAGACCCGGAAGAGATCGCAAGGCTGCTTTCCGAGGTGGAGGAGCTTTTGGTCGAGCTCATGGAGGCCGTCCGCAGGGCGGACCCTCTAGAAGCGGCGAAGGTGCTCAAATGGGCGGCGCGCAGGCGGGAGGAGAACGCCTCTCTATTGCGGGCCAGAATGGTGAACATCGGCTCGGAGATCCACAGACTGAGAGAGAGCAGGAAGGCGGCGATGGCTTATTCGCCACCGGGTTATAAGGATACAGGGTTCGCCGTGGACCGCAATGCATGAGCGGGAATTCAGGCGAAAGATTCGTGGACCCGGCATGAGACGGGTCGGCATGACGCCGGTTGACGAGTGTTCATAGGCTCTCGCCCCCGGTCAGGGGGAGGGAAGGGAATCCGAGGACGGTTCAGGGAAGGACAGCCGCGGGGTTGTCCTTCCTTCGTTTGGGGAACGGAGGCCCTTCGGGAGTCGGTAGTCGATCGGAGTCACGCATCGGCAAACGGATGCCATGAAGGTTGCGCCTTCATCCGGAAAGGAAACAGCGGTGGAGGAATCGGAAGCCCTTCTGGAGCGCATAAGGGAGCGCATAGAGAGGATGCCGGCAATGAACGCCGTGGCGTTGGAGCTGTTGCGCGTAACCTCCGGAGACGGATACTCCTTCCAGGAAGTGGCGAAGATACTGGCCTCCGACGCCTCCTTGGCCGCCCGTGTCTTGAGGCTGGCAAATTCCGCCTATTACGGCCTTCCGCGCAGGGTGGAGTCGCTGGGCATGGCCGTGTCCATGATCGGCATCCGCGCCCTGCGCCGTTTGGTGATGAACATCACCACCTATGACCTCATGAAGGTGAACCTCATGGGATACGGGCTGGAGGAGGGGGGTCTCTGGGCCCACTCTTTGGCCGCTTCCCTGGCTACGGCCGAGATATGCGACCTGATAGCCTATCCCCACCAGGAGGAGATGCGCCTGGTGGCCCTCCTCCACGATGTGGGAAAGGTGATACTCTCCCCTTTCCTCGATG
>MU158595.1:2251-2950 GCA_015711895.1 Candidatus Solincola tengchongensis
GAGGTGGTGGAGGACCGTGAGGTGCTCATGACCGGCGGAAGGGCGGGACTGGAGCTGGAATCGGAGCTGCTGGGGATCAACCACGCCGAGGTCGGTTCCCTCATAGCCGACAGATGGAATCTGTCGCCGCGTTTCGAGGAGATACTCAGGTGCCATCACATGCCGGAGGAATCGGCCAACCTGCCACGGGGAACGGCCATCGTCAACCTCGCGGATACCATGGTACGCGAACTGATCAGGAGCGAGGAGCCCTTCAAGGCGGTCATGGAGGTGGACCGTACCGCCCTGCGCATCCTCCACCTCACCGAGGCCGACCTGCTCCCGCACTTGGTGAGGATAAACTCCCGCATCGTTGAGGAGATCAGGCAATGGACGGGAGGAATGCTGGAGGAGGAGGCCCCGGAGGAGGCGCACGGCGCGGCGGAGTACCGGGACGAGTGGGAACCTATGCGATGGGAGGAAGGCGACCTGCGCTCGGGGGAAGGAGGGGGTAGTTTTGCTCTATGACATCTTCGGCGACCGTGTTTTCCTGCTCCTGGGAAAGGCCATGGACGTATATTCCCTGCGCCACAAGGTTGCTTCGGACAACATCGCCAACGCGAACACCCCTGGTTTCAAGCGCTCCTACGTCCCTTTCGAGTCCGAGCTCAGGGAGCTCTTGCAGGAAGGGGAGGAGGAAGGCATCGCCGGATTGAGGCC
>MU158595.1:2960-3802 GCA_015711895.1 Candidatus Solincola tengchongensis
GGGAACAACGTGGACATGGAACAGGAGATGGCGGAGATGGTGAAGAACAGCCTCCGCTATACCGCTGCCGGATCCATCGTGCGCACGAGGCTGTCCATGTACCGCTACGTCATATCGGAGGGCAAGCGTTGAGGTGCCTCATCGCATTATCCACAGCGACACCGCAAGAAGCATCGGAAGCCACGGAGGCTTTAAGAGATGGCAAATAATACCACTTCCGTCAATGCCGGTGTTCCGGGTTCGCGGCGGCGCCGAGAGCGAGCGCCGGATGGGCACGGGGCCGGGCAGGTTATCTGCGGAGCCGTTCTAAGTCGCACGGTGGGATTTGGGGCGGCGTCCGCCGGGCCGGCACGAGGTCGGATGTCATGTGTCAGGTCGTGTGAGGGGGGATGAGGATGGGTCTCTTCGACGCCTTGAACATCAGCGCCTCGGGCATGACTGCCCATCGTCTGTGGATGGACGTCATCGCCTCCAACATCGCCAACTCGGAGACCACCCGCACTCCGGAGGGTGGGCCCTACCGGCGCAAGGAAGTCATCTTCTCCGCTCTACAAGAGGCAGGGGATGGAACGGGCCGAAGAGCGGGGCGCGGAGTGGAGGTGATGGGCGTGGTGGAAGACCAGAGCCCATCCCGTTTGGTCTACGAGCCCGAGCATCCGGACGCACGGGAGGACGGTTACGTGGAGATGCCCAACGTCAACCCGGTCACCGAGATGGTGGACCTGGTGGTGGCCTCTCGTGCCTACGAGGCCAACGCAACCGCCCTGGAGGCGGCCAAGTCCATGTTCACGAGGGCCCTGGACATCCTTAGGTGAGTGGCTCCCCGGCTATTGTGGTATGGG
>MU158596.1:0-3810 GCA_015711895.1 Candidatus Solincola tengchongensis
CGAGGCCCTTAATCTGGTCATCCGGGGGAGGCTGCTCGAAGGTGGTCACGCGGTGATAACCTCACTGGAACACAATTCCGTGTGGAGGCCGCTGGAAGCTCTTTCCAGGAAGGGGAGCGTCGCGTACACCATCGTCCCCTGCGGGGCGGACGGCAGCCTGGACCTCTCGGAATTGAGGGCGGCCATGACATCCGAGACCCGTTTGGTGGCCTGCACCCATGCCTCAAACGTCAGCGGTGCCCTGCTGCCCATCCGGGAGATCGCGGAGGTGGCCGCCGAAAGGGGCGTCCCGCTGCTCGTCGACGCCGCCCAGACCGCGGGCCGGGTGGAGATATACCCGAAAGAGATGAGCATAACCTACCTCGCCTTCACAGGCCATAAGGAGCTCTTCGGGCCCCAGGGCACGGGTGGCCTGTACATGGCCCCGGGATGGGAGCTCGAACCCCTCACCTGCGGGGGGACGGGCAGCCGCTCGGAGAGTTCCCTGCAGCCCGACTTCCTCCCCGACCGCTACGAGAGCGGCACCCTCAACGCCCACGGCCTGGCCGGACTTCGGGCCGGGGTGGAATATGTGCTGGAGAAGGGCGTAGTGGAGATAAGGAGGCACGAGCGGGAGCTCACCGAAAGGCTCCTGGAGGGCCTCTCCGCCATACCCGGGACCACAGTCTATGGGCCCCGGGAGTGGGAGAAGAGGGTGGGCATCGTCGCCTTCAACCTGGGAAATTATTCCTCATCCGAGCTGGCGTCCCTCCTGGACGACGAGTACGGGATCTGCGTCCGTTCCGGGTTGCACTGCTCGCCCCTGGCCCACCGCACCCTGGGGACCTTGCAGCGCGGCGTGGTCCGCGCCAGCCTCAGCCACCTGAACACCGAGGAGGACGTGGAGTACCTCCTCCGAGCTCTCAGGGAAATCTCGCGGTGGGGCCTCTAGGATTGCCATACCGCTCTTGGATGCCGATCCTGAAAACCTCCAAGCCGTTCTGGACCCAGCGCGCACTCTCCTTTCCGGTCAACGAGCCTTCAAGGCCCTCTGTTTGCCGTGGACGAAAGGGATTGGGGAGGAAAGAGCATGGTCTGTACCGGAACTCGAATCGCATTCATAGACATTCACACCCTCGCAGCGCGAAGAGGTGGGAAAATGCAGGCCGGGAAGGAAAAAGGGAGGAAGATCTTAGGAAGGACGACCGGTGGGCACAACCGGGAAGATAGAAAGGCCGGCTTGGCCATCCTCTCCCGGAAATCTTCCATCCGCTTCGCTTCTCCCGCCGGATGGAGCGTGATGCCGTTCAGCAGGAGAGACCGCCTTTTTCCGTTTGATTTGCCTGTTTTTCCTGGATGACAGGGAGGGCTCTCGACCTTTTTCGACCTAAGAAGCGCCTACCAAAAACAGCATCGGGGGCGCCGGTTTGATTGGAGGATCAAGCCCATCCGTCAGCGTTATCCTTGTGATCCATGGGGTTGTTCGCCGGGATGCGTTCGGGGCGCGGCTTACCGCGCCCCGCGACTCCTCTCCCTGCCCCGTTGCCGGAACCGAATACCCGAAGGGGTATCACGATTCAAGACCTGACCCCATTATTCGGGTATGAAGCTCTCCATGTCCTGGAGGTTGCCGACCCTCTGCTCGGCCCACTTTATCTTGACCCGCATGCCGATGTGCACGTCCTCGGGCTTCATGCCCTCGCCGGCACCCATGATCCAGGTGTCCGAGCCGTCCAGCTTAACCATCAGGGAGACGCGTGGTTCATCCAGCGGGTTGCCGCGCACGTCCGCGTACCCGATGGTGTAGCTCATCACCTCGCCGTGGTCGCTTATCTCCGCCGGCTCGTGGATGGCGATGTGGCACTTGCGGCAGTAGAAGTTGGCCGGCAGGTACACGGTGCCGCACTGGTGGCACCGGTTCCCGATGAGCTTGGCCTCCTTCATCTCCTTGAGCATGCTATTGATGCCCATGCCCTCGATGCGGAACTTGAACGTGGAGAGGTCCCACGTGCCCTGCACTTGCCTGGTCTCTTCCATCCCCGTACCTCCTTACAGCTTCTTGGGCTTGTCGGCCAGGATGGTGATGGTCACGTACTGCATGAGCCCTCCCCAGCCGTGAGCTAGGGCCTTGTGCACCTCTTTCTCCACCTGGTGCTCCCCGGCCTGCCCCATGATCTGGAGGGCACACTCGGTGACCCGGTTGAGGGCCGAGGTCCCGATGGCGTTGGTGCTCACCACTCCTCCGGAAGCGTTCACCGGGAGGCTCCCGTTCATCTCCAGCTCCCCCTTCTCCAGGAGCTTATGGGCCTCCCCCACCTCGCACATGCCGATCCTCTCCAGGAACATGAGGGTCTGGTGGGCGAACCCGTTGTAGATCTCCACGTAATCGATCTCCCTCCTGGGATCCTGGATCCCGGCCCTCTCGTAAGCTTGCTTGGCGGCTATCTGCGCCGGCATCTGCTCCGCCGGGTCGGTGATGATGCCCTCGATGAGGTTCCCGGTGGTGGCGTCGGAGGCGCAGTTGGCCACCGCCCACACCCAGGCCGCCTTGTCCGCCAACTTGGCCGCCTTCTCCTCCGAGGCCAGGATGCACACCGTGGCCCCGTCGGAAGTGGGGCAGACGTGGCCGAAGCGGATGGGCCAGGAGATGAGCGGGGTCTGGGCTATCTTCTCCGCCGTGGCCTCGGGGTCCTTGAGGTGGGCGTAGGGGTTCTTGGCCGCGTTGCGCCTCTCCATGGCGGCGATGGCATCGATGTGCTCGATACCCGCCCCGGAATGGTGCAGGTAGGAGGTGGCCTGGTAGGAGATGCCGCCCGCGCTTCCGCCCCCGATGGCCCCCATGCCCTTCTGCCCGGTGACGTCTATGCCCGCGGCCAGCATGGCCATGATCTCCGGGGTGATGATCCCGAGGAGCCCCACCTGGGAATCGCCCTCGGACTGCTTCTCGTAGGTGACCACCATGACCACGTCATGCAGGCCGGAGGCTATGTGGTAATAGCCGGCGTGGAAGGCGGACATGCCCGTGGTCCCGCCGGTGGCTATGCGCATCACCGGCTTCCCCAGCGAGGCGATGTAATCCGCCGACCAGAGGTGGGGGAGGTTCACCCCCTCGAAGGTCTGCATGTTGCCGAAGACCACGGCGTCGATGTCCGCGGGGGTGAGGCCGGAGTTCCGGAAGGCGTTCTCCACCGCCTCGGAGATCATCTCCGGGATGCATACGTCCCGCCGCTTGCTGACGAAGACCGGGGTATATCCTATGCCCACTATGGCCACGTTGCGCATCTCCACCACCTCCTACACTCCCAGGAGGAGAACCGCGTTCTGCTGGGCGCAGGGACCGTCCTGTCCGTGCACCACGGCGACCTCCGCCTTGCCCACCTGGTTCTCGCCCGCCTCGCCGCGCAGCTGGCGGACGGCCTCCGCGAGCCGTATCAGGCCCGTGGCGCTCACGGGATGCGCTCCCAGGGCCCCGCCGGAGGGGTTGACGGGCATCTTCCCGGCGATGGAGGTGTCGCCGGATTTATAGGCCTCCTCCGCCGTCCCTTCCTCGAGCAGGCCCAGGGCCTCCGCCAGCAGGGGCTCCTGGTGGGCGAAGAGGGCGGAAACCTCCGCCAAGTCCACCTCGGCCTTGGGGTCCTTGATGCCCGCCATGTCGTAGGCCCGTTTCGCGGCCTGGGACGTGGAGGGCGATCTGGAGAGGTCCCGTTCCCCGATGTAGAAGGTCTCGATGCTCTGCCCCATGCCCAGTATCCATACCGGTTTCTCGGTGAGCTCCCTGGCGCGTTCCTCGGAGGCCAGGAGCACGGCGCAGCCGCCGTCTGTGGGCGGGTA
>MU158596.1:3820-6874 GCA_015711895.1 Candidatus Solincola tengchongensis
CCCGGGAGCCTCCGCGCCTGGAAGGGATTGGCGGCAGCGTTGGAGAGTGCCTGCGCCGCCGCCTCGTGAAGGAGTTCATCCGAGTAACCGTATCTCGCCAGGTAGCTCCTCGCCTGGAATGCCGCCGCGTTGATCTCGTTGAGCAGTTTCATCTGCCGGTCGTAGATCGGGCTCAACTGGTATTCCACGTGGAGGTAGGGACTGACCTGGCTCCCGGTGAGGCCCAGCGCCACGACCATGGCCGTGCGGTACTGCCCGGAGAGGATGCGCATCACCGCGTACATCACCGCGTTCAAACCGTCCATCTCCACCTTGCTCTCGTCTCGCATGTAGGCTCCCGCCGGGGCGTCGAGGAAGACGTTGGAGATGGTCCTCCCGTCCAGGAAATCGTTGGTGCTGAAGATGGTGGTGTCCACGGCGGTGCGGTCTATTCCCAGGTCGTCGAAGAGGCCCCGGGTGAGCTCGAAGGTGAGGCGCTCACGGGTGGTGACCAGGTCCGGCGCGCACTTCATGCGGAACCCTACGATGGCGACCTTCTTGTCCATCCCACTCACCTCCCTCACGCCGGCTCGAAGTGGTCGAGGTCCTCGTAGTCCCCCTCGACCTGGTCCTTCCACACCGCTTTGACCTTCATCCCCGCTTCCACTTTGCCGGGGTCCACCCCTTCCACCCTGTGCAGGAGCAGGGAGGCGTTGTCGTCCAGTTTGATGAGACCCAGCACGTAGGGCCTCTCGGCGGGACTCAACCTGCCGCCCTTCTCCATGACCACGTGGCCCACGGTGAAGTTCTCCAGGGTCCCCTCCTGGGGGAGTTCCACCATCTCCTCCATGACCTTGTTGCACACCCCGCAATACTTGCGAGGGGGCACGGCGATCTTCTTGCAGTCCGGGCACCTGGAGCCGAGTATCTTCCTCTCCTTGAAACCTTCCAGGTAGCGGGTCATGTATGGCCCTATGCGATAGTTGTAGGTATAGTCCATGGGGACTACCGGCGTCAGAAAGGTCTCCTCCGTCGCTCCCATAACTCCCTCCTTTCCCACGGGACGACTCATGGTTCGACGTCAGCGGTGGCGGGATTTGTCCGAACAATGCAATCCTATACCCTTTGCGATGGATTGTAAATATCTTTACTATTGATTGCTACTTTATAATTTTTCGTCGCCTTCGTTGCGCTCACCGCCTGGACCGCGAACACCTTGTCTTCCCATGCCGCGGCCTTGAAGTGAGTGGGTGGTTTCGCCATTCACCTATCGCCCCGGTTCTTTTCCGGCCCTGCTCAGCGCCTGCCCCGCGAAGATCTTGTCCACCCGTGCAGCAGCCTTATAATTAAAATCGAATCCGTATTTAATAACCTGTTTTGTTCATCAAACAACGGCGAACAGGGCCACACCACGGATGGGGAAATGCTACCGTTGGGGGTTTCACCGCTTTCGGTTTGCTGAGGGGGATCACGATGAAAAAGGGCTGTCCGCTTTGTTTCACGTTACTTATCGTCCTCATTCTCGCTCTTTACGTCCTTCCCTATTCGGCGGCGGACGTACCGCCGGAAAACGATCGTTACGCTGCGCGGACCGCTGACGGAGTCGAGCTGGCCCTCAAGCGTTACCGCCCGGATCCCGGGGCACCCTTCCGCAAGGGGAGGCAGCCCGTGATCCTCATGCCCGGCCTCATGAGCAACATGAACGAATTCGACGTACATACCCCGCCTGGCGAGTCCTTCGCCGTGGGACTGCCCTCCACCCTTGCGCCCTGGGCACGCGACGACCCGTATGTCGCCCGCGACCCGATGCGCTACTATAGCCTCGCCCATTACCTCTGGAACCAGGGTTACGACGTGTGGCTGGCCAACTACCGGGGAGAGGGCAGGGGACCTTATGTGAGCGGCGGGCAGGGGGGTTATTCCCTCGACGACCTGGGCATATACGACGTCCCGGCGGTGGTGAAAAAGGTCTACGAGGAGACCGGCAGGCATCCCGTGTACATCGGCCACAGCATGGGGGCGAGCATGGCCTACATCTTTCTGGAGGGCGCCGAGTATCTTGATGCTCCCGACCCGCACGTGCACTCCGATCCCGCCCTGGTGAAGGAGCGCAACTCAGGCCGCGGCGAACAATCTCTTAAGGGCCTGGTGGTTCTGGACGGCCCCATGGGCACGGTGGGGATGAACGCCTCCTATGACCCTTCGCTATTCCTGGTTTTGCGCGACCGCTGGTATATGGACCTCAGGTGGCTCAACCCCGTTCTTGACCTTCTGGCGCCCTGCACATACCAGCTTTACAGGTTCTTATGGTTCCTCTGCCGTCTCTTCAACTGGCCGGATCTCGGCCCCATGAACCTCCTGCTCTCCACCAACCCCGACAACATCCATCAGGAGGTCCACCGTTATTTGCTCAAACACGCCGTGGACGGGATGAGCACACGTACCGTGGCGCAGTTCTCCTCCGCATACGCCACCAAGAGGTTCCGTGAGGACTGGTACAACGGTGTGGACGACTCCACGGTCCCCATCCCGCCGCCGCCCGCCCCCGGCGACGGGTATTATTACTACAGCGACCACCTGGACCTCGTTTCCCTGCCGGTCCTGGTCATAGCCGACGACACGGTGGACATCACCCATCCCGACGACATACGGAACTTTTTCCTCGGCAAGTCCAGACACCGGTTGGATTACTTCCTACGCGTCCCCAACACCGCCCATGTCGACCTTGTGGCGGGGCTCAACGCTCCCACGGAGGTCTTTCCGGCCATCGGCCGTTGGTTGCGCATGCTCTGCAGGTCCAGGTGAGGCGCCGATTCTCCCGAAGAGGCCCGGGGGCAAAGGGACGAAGGGAGGGGGGTCATCTCCGCGTGTTCATCCCCGGCATCTCCCTTTGGCCGCACGGGGAGGCTGCAGCGGGCGGAAAACGCCGCGCGCCGCCTATCCCTTTTGCGCCAGCACCGCGAGAGAGGTGCCGCCAAAGAGGTCGAACCGGCGTATCAGGCGCGCCTCCAGGTCCAGGAGCGCGCGGAGGACGCGGTGGGTGGCGGGGAAGAGCGTCTCCATTCCCGGGGTATG
>JACVJH010000101.1 GCA_015711895.1 Candidatus Solincola tengchongensis
GGAGACCCCTGGGTCAAGGACGTCCTTAAAGCTCTTGCGGGATACGAGAGGATAGCGTGTTGAGGTTTTGTCGGGATGAGGTGCCTACTTTTTGTAGACAGCAACCCTTGACGCCCCGAGGTTGACGCCCCAATGCGCAGGGCTATAATCGAAAAGGATGCCGCCTTCGAACGGAGGCGGAAGAGACGGCGATGAAGCTCGCCCTTTGCCCCGGTGGGGCTGATAGCTTCTACCGCGTAGGTAGGAGCTTTTCTTATTAGGCAGGTGAGACAGGATGAATTCGTACAAGGAGATCCGCGAATCCCTCATAGCCATCATCCAGGATCTGGAAACGAGTACCACTTACCCCGTTTCCGGGACGCTCCGCGAGGGACTGGGAGAGGTGAGGCGGAAGCTGGAGGCGGAGAACTTCCACATTGTGGTCATGGGGCAGTTCAAGCGGGGCAAGACCACTTTCATCAACAGTCTCCTGGGGGCGGAGGTCCTCCCCAGTTCGGTGGTGCCCCTCACCTCCATCAACACCGTTATTCGCTATGGGGAAAAGCTGGGGGCAACGGTTCACTTTCTGGACGGGGGAGTGAAGGAAATAGCGGCTGACGCCCTTCCGGATTTCGTGACCGAGAAGGGAAACCCGGAGAACCGCCTGAGGGTGAGATACGTAGAGGTCCACTACCCCTCACCTTTCCTGAGGGACGGGGTATCTCTGGTGGACACACCGGGAACCGGTTCCACCTATCTCCACAACGACGAAACGGCGTATTCCTTCCTGGAGCACGCGGACGCGGTCATCTTCATGCTCTCGGCGGACCCGCCGGTGAGTCGCTCCGAACTGGAGTTCCTCCACCGCATACGGAGCAGCGTCCGCAAGGTCTTCTTCGTCCAGAACAAGGTCGATTATCTGGGGAGCGAGGACCTCGATGAGTCCCTGGCCTTCAACCACAGGGTCATCTCGGAGGCCGTGGACCTCGAGGAGGTGGTGATCCACCCCCTTTCGGCAAAGACGGCCCTCAAGGCGGCCGTGGCGGGGGACGCGGCACTGCTTGAAAGGAGTGGCCTTCCGGGATTCACGGCCGTGCTGGAGAAGTTCCTGATGAGGGAAAAGGGGAGGTTGCTGCTGGAATCCTGCGCCAGGAAACTCAGGAGGCTGCTGGAGGATGAATACGCCTCCCTGGAGCTGGAGTTCGCGCTTCTCAAACATCCCCTTGAGGAGCTGGAGGGGAAGGTGAAATCCTTCCGGGAGCAGATGGGGTCGATAAGCAGGGAACGTGAGGAGGTCCGTTTTCTCATCCGTGGGGATCACGAACGCCTGATCAAGGAGTCGCTGGACGAGGAGGTGGAGCGCTTCAGGAGGGGGCAGACGGAGCCTCTGCTGGAGCGCTTCGACGCCTTCCTGGAGAGGAACGCAGCGCTCTCCGGCTCCGCCCTGAACGCGGCCCTCTCCGACTTCATCCGTACGGAGATAATGGAGACCTTCATCTCCTGGAGGCACACGCAGGAGGAACGCCTCTCCCAGGCCTTCCGGTCCATGGCCAGCCTGTACATGGAGAAGGCCAATGCCATCGCCAACCGCATCCTGGAGATAGCCGGTGAGCATTTCGGCCTCACGCTTCCCCGCCTGGAGGCGGAGATCGTCCTGAGCGACGAGGGAGAGTTCTGGTTCAAGATGGAGGACCCCCTGACGGACCTGGAGGTGTTCATAGGGGCCTTGACCAACATGCTGCCCAGGGGCCTTTCCCGGCGCCTGATAAGGAAGAGGCGGAGGGAGGAGCTGCTGACCCTCTTCGACCGCCATTGCGGCAGGGTACGCTATGATTTCTTCCTCCGTCTCCAGAAGAGCGTGGGAGCCCTCTCCTACCGGGTGGACGAGGTGATACAAGGGACGCTTGAAGCCATCGAGAGGGGGATAGAGAAAGCCCTGGGCGAAATCCGTGAAGGGGCGGAGGCGCTCCAGGCGGTGCAGGATGAGCTGGCGGAGAAGCGGAGAGCCTTGACGGAGGCAAGGAACAGGCTGGAAAAGGTGATGGGGCAGATCGCCTCGGAGCCCCGCGCATCCTGACCCGAGCCGGGTTGTGCGGCGGGGGATAAAGGCTTAAACTTCCCTTGGACGCCTACCCACATGAAGGCGCGCCCTGGGAGGGGTACCGGGGATTCGGGAGGTAAGCAATGGAACCAGGTTCCGTGACCCGCGGGCGCGCTGCACTCCTGGCCATCACTCTGGCCGCTGGCCTCGTTGTAGGGTTCGTGCTGGCCTTCAGGCTGGACGAGGAGGCCCGCCGCAGATTGCGTAAAACCATCTTCGAGCTCCGCGAGTTACCTTTCCGGGTGTTCCTCTAGGGGGTGGCGGGCATGTCCGATAGGTACGACGTCATCGTGGTGGGCGCCGGGGTGAGCGGGCTGACCGCGGCGTCTCTGCTCTCCAAGCACGGGCTGCGCGTGGCGGTACTGGAGCGCCTGGAAAGGCTAGGTGGTTGCTGTTCCAATTACGACGTCAACGGGTTCCGCCCCGAGGTGGGAGCCATCTTCGTCATCGGGCACGAGTTCTATTACAAGCTCTTCGAGCTCCTGGACCTGCGCCTGGAGGATTACCTGGACTGGAAGGTCATAGACCCGGTCTATCACGTGTACTTCGAGGACGGGAGCGCTTACCCGCTCCCCAGGGACATCGACGCCATGGCCGAGGTGGTGCGGAGTATCTCGCCGGGCGACGTGGACGGTTATTACCGTTACTGCCGGGAGATGGGCAAACTCTTCGATGCCTACCTGGCCTTCGTGCGCCGCCCCCTCCCCGCGCTGCAGGACCTGACAAAGATTACCAGTCTGGCCCGCCTGGCCGCCAACCGGGAGCTTCTCTACGCCCTGCCCGTGAACCTGAAGCTCCTTTTCAGGAACATGGACCGCTGCGTGCGCGACTATTTCCGCCACCCGCGCCTCCAGCTCATGTTCGGTTGGGAGAACCTCTACGCCGGGCTCCCCGCCCACCGCTGCACCGGGCTCTTCACCATGATGGCCCACATGGGGCGCATGGGTTATTACTACCCCCGCGGGGGCATGATAGCCATACCCACGGCCCTGGCCCGCATCGCCGAGGGGTTCGGGGCGGAGGTGCGCCTGGGAGCCGAGGTCGAAAGCCTGATCATCAAGGGGGGCGAGGCGCGGGGGGTGAGGCTTACCGACGGCACCGCCCTCACCTCCAGGGTGGTAGTGTCCACGGCACATTCCAGGGTGACCTATCTCAAACTGGTAGGCGAGGAGAACCTCCCCTCCTGGGCGGCGCGGACCGTGCGCAGGCAGCCCTGTTCCATACCCGCGCCCCTCATCCACATGGGGCTCTCCAGGAAGCTCGAGGGCATCCGCGCGCACATGTCCCTGGTGGCCAACCCCAGGGAGCAAGTGGACAACATCTGGGTGGATTACTACGACCGCGGCCTCCTCTACCGACCGGCGGACGGCGCCTACCTGCTGGTGTGCCCCACCTTCGACGATCCCGG
Source organism: Candidatus Solincola tengchongensis (assembly GCA_015711895.1). GTDB lineage: Bacteria > Actinomycetota > Geothermincolia > Geothermincolales > RBG-13-55-18 > Solincola_A > Solincola_A tengchongensis. The sequence continues at coordinate 3,489 of JACVJH010000101.1, forward strand.
CCTGGCGCCCGAGGGGAAGGACGTCCTCTCCGTCTTCTACATCGCCCCCTACCGGCTCCGCTACCACGACTGGGACCGCATCGCCGAGGAGTGGGCCTGGGAGGTGGTGCGCTTCCTGGACGGGCGGTGCCTGCCGGGCCTGGCGGATGCCGTGGAGTGGCTGGATTCCGTGCCCCCCACGGAGCTCGAGAGGCGGCTTAATGTGGCCGAGGGAGCCTTTTTCGGCATCGAGATGAGCCTCACCAACCTGGGGCCTTTCCGGCCCAATTACCGATCCCGGCTGGTGCCCCGACTCTATCTGGCAGGCCAGTGCACCAACCCCGGGCTGGGGGTGCCGGGGGCCATGATATCCGGTGTCGCTGACGCGGCCGTAATCCTCAACGACTGGAACCGGCGGCTGCGTTGAGGGCCCTTGGCGGGGAAGCGGGCGGTAGCCCGGTTGACTTGAGAGGCGGCTCCGGATAAAGTAATGACATGTCAGTTCCAAAAAGAAGGATGAAGGCTTCCGAACGCCGTGAGCATATCCTGCGCAGCGCCGCCAAGGTGTTCTCCAGAAAGGGGTACCGCCTTTCCTCGGTCTCGGACATCGTGGAGGAATCCTCCATCGGACGCGGGACCTTCTACCTCTATTTCGAATCCAAGCGGGACATCTTCAGAGAGCTCATCGAGGCCTATTTCCAGGGCTACGCGGAGGTGCTGGAGGAGAATCACCGGCGGCTGGTGGAGGCCCTCTCCGGGAAGGGAAGGGTCCTGCGCACCTGGAGGGACAACATGGCCCGAGTCCTGCGCTATCACAGCGAGAACCCCGACCTCACCAGCATCGTCTACCGCGAGGCGCTGGGGAGGGACGAGGATTTCTCGGAGCGCGTGGAGGAGCTCTCCCTCCTGGCCAGGCAATGGCTCCGGGAGGAGTTCCGATTGATGTCCCAGAAGGGGATGATGCGGGATTGCGACATAGAGGTGGTGACCTCCATAGTCATGGGGTCCACCGTCTACCTCATAATGGAGCACCTGCTCAAGGGCAACGGGATGGACGTCGACGAGTTGGCGGACACCATCGTGGAATACCACATCAGAGCCCTCATTCCGGCGGAAGGGGACGTGGGGCGCGCCTTGCGCAGCGCCCTGAGACCGTGATGAGGCCCTTCCTAAAGAGCGCGTTTTAAGGTAAGGTCGTCGAAAAGCCATAGGTTTCTCCGAGAGGAGGTGGAGAGAGGAAAGGAAGGCGGACGAGAGTGCGACCGGGAAAGGCCGGTGGTGGCGGACACGTTCGGCCTTTTCCGCAGCCGGGACGAGTCAGTTGTGGCAGCCGGAAAGAAGTAAGGGGTGAAGCGTATGGTTTCGTTCGAGTTGGACGACGAACAGAAGTTGGTCCAGGAAACCGTATCCTCCTTCGCCGCCGACCTCATGCAGCCGGCCATGCGGGAAAGCGACGAGTCTGGGGAGATTCCCCAGGAGGTCATCGCCAAGGGTTGGGAGCTGGGCCTTCTGGGGGGCTGCATCCCCGAGGAATACGAAGGATTCGGGGAGGAGCTCTCCGCCCTCACGGGGGTCATCGCCCTGGAGGAGCTGGGGTGGGGAGACCTGTCCATGGCCATGCATCTCATGGCCCCCTCCGTACTGGCCATCTCCGTACTCGACCAGGGGACCGAGGAGCAGAAGAAGCAGTACCTCCCGGCCTTCTGCGGTGAGGAGTACAAGGCGGCCTCCAGCGCTCTGGTGGAGCCTTACTACAACTTCTGCCCCTCGGCTATGCGGGCGGTGGCGGAGAGGGACGGTGACGAGTACGTCATCAACGGCAAGAAGTGCCTGGTCCCCCTGGCCAAGGAATCGGACCACATGTTGGTCTTCGCCGCCACCAGCCCGGGGATGGGCTTCTCCGGGGTGGACGCCTTCATCGTTCCCGTGGGGACCAAGGGCGTGGAGATCGGGGACCGGGAGAAGAACATGGGCATCAAGGCCCTGGCCACCTACCCGGTGAACTTCAAGGATTGCCGGGTACCCCTGGTATGCCGGTTGGGGGAGGAAGACGGGTGCGATTTCCTGCGCCTGCTCTCCCGTTCCCGCCTGGCCCTTGCCGCGCTGGCGGTGGGCATGAGCCGCAGGGCCCTCGAGCATTCGCGGGACTACGCCACCCAGAGGATCGCCTTCGGGGAGCCCATAGGGTCCCGCCAGGCCATCGCTTTCATGATCGCCGAGATGGCCATCGAGGTGGACGCCACGCGCCTCCTGGTGTGGGAGGCCGCCTGGCGCTGCGACAAGGACATGGACTTCGAGAAGGAGGCCGCCCTGGCCAAGAACTACGCGGCGGACATGGCCATGATGGTCTGTGACCGCGGGGTACAGATCATGGGCGGGCACGGCTACATCCGCGACAATCCCGTGGAGCTGTGGTTCCGCAACGCGCGCGGTTTCGCCACCTTCGAGGGCATGGTCATGGTTTAAGGAGGTGGGGAAGATGACCATAGATTTCGAGCTCTCGCCGCGCATCAAGGCCACCAAGAACATGATCCACATGTTCGCCGAGTCGGCCATAAGGCCCATCGCCCGCCACTATGACGAGAACGAGCACGAGAAGCCCTGGGACCTCCTGAACATGGTTCAGAAGTTCATGGGTGGAGGCATGGCCGGGGCCTTCGGTACGGGAGGCAAGGAAGAGAAGGCCGAGGGTGCGGAGCCCAAGGAGAAAAAGCCCCGGGAGACCAACCTGGCCGGAGCGGTGACCATCGAGGAGATCTTCTGGGGGGACGCGGGCATAGCCCTCTCCTTCCCCGGCCCGGGGCTGGGAGGGGCGGCGGTGCAGGCCAGCGGGACCCCGGAGCAGAAGGAGAAGTTCCTGGCCCGTTTCTCGGGGGACAAGCCCGTGTGGGGGGCCATGGCCATCACCGAGCCGGAAGCGGGTTCGGACACCGCCAACATAAAGACCACCGCGGTGCTGGACGGTGACGAGTGGGTGCTCAACGGGGAGAAGATCTTCGTGACCTCGGGCAAGAGCGCCCTGGAGGACTCGGAGGGTTTCGTGGTGGTCTGGGCCACCGTGGACCGCTCCGCGGGAAGGGCGGGCATCAAGCCCTTCGTCGTAGAGCATGGCACCCCGGGTATGCAGATCACCAAGATCGAGGATAAGCTGGGCATCCGCTGCTCCGACACCGTTTCCATCTCCTTCATGGACTGCCGTATCCCCAAGGAGAACATCTTGGGCAGCCCGGAGGTGGTGGACAAGACCAAGACCGAGGGGTTCAAGAAGGTCATGGCCACCTTCGACGCCACCCGGCCCCTGGTGGCGGCCATGGCCATCGGGGTGGGGCGCGCCGCCCTGGACTTCATCAAGGAGACCCTCAAGGAGGAGGGTGTGGAGCTGCGCTACGGGATCAACCCCAACCGCATGACCTCCCTGGAGAGGGACATCATGCAGATGGAGGCGGACCTCAAGGCGGCCCGGCTGCTCACCTGGCGGGCGGTATGGATGCTGGACAACGGCCTGCGCAACGACCTCCAGGCCTCCATGGCCAAGGCCAAGGCCGGGCTGGCGGTGACCCGTATCACCCAGAAGGCCGTCGAGCTCATGGGGCCCCTCGGGTATTCCCGCGAGTACCTCCTGGAGAAGTGGATGCGCGACTCCAAGATCAACGACATCTTCGAGGGCACGGGCCAGATACAGCTCCTGGTTACCGCCCGGCGCATCCTGGGATTCTCCCGCGAGCAGCTCAAGTAAAGACGAGCCCGGGTGCGGGGGCGATGCTCCCCGCAGGGCGGGGACATGGCGCGAAAGGAAGGGAGGGGGCGATACGCCCCCTCCCCTTTGCGTACCTCAGCGCGGATGGGGGGTAAAGGTGTGCGGCGTGACGCGGGTTGTTCGAGGATGGGAAACTGACCTCGTTTGAAGGATACGGTGGACCGGGGCGCCGGCAGCCCG
>JACVJH010000102.1 GCA_015711895.1 Candidatus Solincola tengchongensis
GTGTTGAGAAAGGCCTCGGCGGCCAGGGACTCCACGCTGCTCGGGGGGATTCCCAGCTCCCGCAGGGTCCGCGGGAGGGGGAGCACGGCCAGGAGCCCTTCCACCGCCTCCACCGCCTTTTCCGCCGCCTGGGGCGCGGAAAGCCCGGCCGTGTCCATCCCCATGGCGGCGGCCAGCTCACGATAGGCTTCGGGAGCGGACGCCAGGTTGAAGCGCATGACGTGCGGAAGCAGGACGGCGTTGGCCACGCCGTGGGGGACCTTGAAGTGGGCGCCGAGGGCATGAGAGAGAGCGTGTGCCAGCCCCAGCCCCGATGTGGTGAAGGCCATCCCGGCCATCATGGAGGCCAGAGACATGCCGCGGCGCGCCTCGGCATCCGAGTCGTCCTGGCACGCCCTCTCCAGGTAGGAAAAGACCAGGCCGGCGGCCTTCAGGGAGAGGGCCCTGGTGGGCTCCCAGGACTTTCGCGCCACGTGGGATTCCACGGCGTGGGTGAGGGCGTCCATCCCCGTTGCGGCGGTGAGCTCGGGCGGCATGGTGTAACTGAGGCGGGGGTCGACGATGGCCAGCACGGGGTAGAGGTGATGGCTTACGATGGACATCTTCTGCCCCCGTTTCCCTCCGGATATCACCGCCACCCAGGTCACCTCGCTTCCGGTTCCCGATGTGGTGGGGATGCATATCAGCGGCTTGGCCCTGCCGGGGACCCTTCCCACCCCTTCCCAGGAGGCGATGTCGCCCTCGTTGTTCAGGCGGACGGCGATGACCTTGGCCGCGTCCATGGGGCTTCCCCCGCCGAACCCGATGACGAAGTCGCAGCCCGCCTCCCGTGCCGTGGCCACCCCTTTTTCCACCGTTTCCACGTCGGGATCCGATTTCACCTCCGAAAAGAGGGACACCGCGATGCCTTCCTCGGCCAGCATCTTCCGTATGGATTCCACGGCGGGCAGGGAGGCGGTGGGACCGTCCCCGGTGACCAGAAGGGCGTGTTTACCGAAGCTCCGGGCAAAGGAGCGAATCTCCCTGATGGCCTCCTCTCCAAAGACCACCTGAACGGGGAAACGGAGCAGGTGAACCGCCATACCATCACCTCCGCCGCACGGCATTGAGGTTATCGTCCTGGCGCGCCGCCGGGTTTAGGCGGCGCTCGCGCTCACCGGGTACGGCATGGCTTCCCGGGAGCGTGGGAGAAGGTAGAAAAGCGGCGGTAATCGAATATTCACTTTGGGCATACCGCGGCGGGACGATTGCTCGCGGAGGTTTTTCGTTTCCTTCGTGCCGCCCGGTGTTGTCCGGTATCATCGAGGAAGAGGATGTCCATAGGCTGCTGGAGAGGAGGAGAGGAGGACGGAGATGGAGAAAGGCGACCGGGGCGCCCTCCACGCATCCCTTCTCCTGGACGGGGAAGACCGGGTTCTGGAGGGGAACCGGGACGCCGAGGTGTTCCTCGAACGGCCCCTCGAGGAAGCGCGGAAAACCCCCCTCCGGGAGGTCAACCCCCTTCTTTACAGCGCGCTGAAGGACCTGCTGGCCAAGACCAGGCGTGGTCGCGGGGTGGAGAACTACGCCATGGCCTACAGGCTCGGAAAGCATCTCCTGCGCCTCAACGTCTCCATAACCCCCTATCCGCTGGAGGCGCTGGGGAGCACGGGGAGCATGGTCAGCATCACCACGACCCTTCCCGGCGCCGCCGCGCCGCCGCGCCGCCCGGAGGGCGCGCAGCTTACCATGCTCGTACCGGAGGCTGCGGTAGAGATCAGAGGATTCCTGGACCGGTTGGCGGACCCGGCCTTTCTCCTGGACGGGGAGACTGGCCTCGTATACGCCAACGCAGCCTTGTGCCAGGCGCTGGGACACACGGCGGAAGAGGTACTGGGAAGACCTCTCTCCTTCTTCCTGGTCCACGAAAAAGCCAAGAAGACCCTCGAGTACCTGGCGGAAACGGTGCACGCCACCCCCTGGAGGGGCGAGCTGGAGTTCAAGCGCCCGGACGGGACCCTCTCCGTGTTGGCGGTAACGGTCATCCTCTGGAGCGAAGCCGGGGAGACGGTGATGCTGGGCCTGGGACGGGACGTCACCTCCGAGGCACGGCTCAAGAAGGAACGGAACGAGGAGCTGCGGCGCGTGTGGAACCTGCTGGACAGCACGCGGTCGCCACTGATCTGTTTCACGCCGGATTACCGCGTGACCCTCATGAGCGCCCGGGCGGAGGAGCTTTTGGGCGTATCCCGGGACAGGGCCATCGGGGCCCTCCTGGGAGAGCTCTTCCCCGACGAGGCGAGGAGTGAGGTGGAGGCCTTGGCGGAGGGCGTCGTTGCCCGAGGGGAGGAGATGGAGAAGACGGTAACGGTCAGGACGAAGAGGGGGAAGAAGAACCTGAGGTTGACCGCCCGTCCCGCGTACCAAGTGAGAAACAAGATCCGCGAGTACGCGCTCCTCTTGCAGGAGGAGGCCGGTGAAGCGGAGGAGATGGCGGCGCTTCGGGATAGGATGGCCTCGCTCGACATGCGCTGGAAGATAATGGAAAGGGCGGCGAGGAGCAAGGACTGGAAACAGTTTCTCGACCATTGCCTGGAGCTTGCGGAGGACGTGGTGGGTTACCAGGCGGGAGCGGCGTTCCTGCTGGAGGAAGGCCAGGCCTCACTCGAGGCCTCCCGCGGGTTGGGGGAAAGGGACCGGGAAAGGTTGAGGAGGATCGTCCTGCGCCCCGGTTACACGCGGGTATGCCGGGAGGCCGCCATGTTCCGCCTGGGCATCCACGGGGGTGTTCCCCGTGAGGGATGGGAGGACATGTCCTCCATGCTGGAGAGGCCGGAAACACTTGTCTCACTTCTCCGGGAGAGGCGGTGGCGTTCGCTGCTCCTGCTCCCCCTCAGGGCGGAGGACTCGGTGGTCGGCGCGCTGGTGTTCGCCGACCCGCAGGCCGGGGAATCCGATGAGGCTGCGGAGAAGGCTCTGCAGTCCCTGGGAAGGGATGCGGGCGAGGCGGTGCTCGCCCTGCGCCCGCGCATGGCCTCTCGAGCCGGTGAGCCGGAGGAGCCGGGCAGCCCCGGTCGGGGCGGGGATGGCGCAAGCGCGCCGGACGGCACCGGCCCGGAAGGAGAGGGCGCGCCAGGGGCGGGGGGGATGGACAGGAAACATTCCAGAGGTCAACATCTC
>MU158597.1:0-2660 GCA_015711895.1 Candidatus Solincola tengchongensis
CACCACCTCCGCGACCAGCTCGCCGGAGCCGAAGGATATGCGAGTCCTCTCGCGCAAACGCCGGAACGGCCGGGCCAGTGCCTCCCAGGTGCCGTCCTCCCTGGTACGCAGGAGAAGGACCTCCACCCTTCCCCCGCTTCCCTCCTTTAACCCCCGCAGGCGCGCCCGCCGCACCCGGCTCTCGTTGAAGACCACGCAATCCCCTTCCTCCACCAGGGTGGAGAACTCGCGGAAGAGCCGGTGCTCGATGGACCCCGACTCGCAGTCCACCACCAGCATCCTCGAGGCCCCGCGGTCCTCCAGAGGCCTCTGGGCGATGAGCTCCTCCGGCAGCCGGTAGTCGAAGAGTTCAACGCGCATATCGATTTTCTCGCCCCCTCCCCACCAGCATCACTGTATATTCAAGGCGTCGGGGATGGAGCGGGCCACAACGCGGCCCGCCCCCGCCAAGCCTCCCCGGAAAAGCGGGGCGGGCCTTCATGAAACACGAGGCCGGTGGGCTTTTCTCCCCTCACGCCCCGGGGCAGGGGCCTCCGCTCATACCTCCACCACCCTCCCTTCCATCCCGCCTTCCCTTCAGCCTTTCCCGCAGGGAACGGTCGTAACGTTCGCGTTCGCTCAGGAGGCAGCCGCAGTAGGGCTGCGTGTACATGCCCCTTTCCCGAGCCTCGGTGAGCACCTCACGGTAGACCTCCCTCCCGTCCCAGACCACGAACTCCAGTCCCCGGCTGCGGGATATGGAGGTGCCCAGGAACTCCAGGAGGGTGTGGTCCTGGTGAGGGCTGGCGAAGAGGGTGGTGGAAAGGGCCTCCATCCCCTCCTCCAGGGCAAAATTCGCCGCCCTCCTCAGGCGCAGACGGTAACAGATCTCGCACCGGCTCTCCTCCCTGTAGGCCACCGCCCTAATCCACTCCTCCGGTTCGTAGGCCAGGACCGTGTATTCGGAGCCCGTCTCCGCCATAAGCGCCTCGAAAGCCTCCAGCCGGTTGCGATACTCGCGGTAAGGATGGATGTTGGGGTTGTAGAAGAGATAGTGTATCTCGCGGCCTCCGGCATCCAGGAGTCGCTGGGCCGCCAGGGCGCAGGGACCGCAACAGGCATCAAGGAGCAGCCTTCTCCCGCTCATGTCTTCCACACCCCCGTCGACCCCCGGGCACGTTCCCCCTGGCCGGGGCAAACCCCGTACCGACACAGGAGGTCGTGGAGCCTCCTCCCTGTGATGCTCCCCAAGCCATCTCTCCTCGAACCCCTTTCTCCACGGACCGGGATCCCCCTCTCACCGCGAGTCCCTCGAAGGGGATAGCGGATGGCCGTGACGGGAACGGGCTCCAAGGCTCACGCCGTCCCGCATTTTCCGACAAAAGCTTACCTTAAGGAGGACGCGCATGTCAGGAGTGGCGCCTCCGGCCCTCAGGAACGCGGCCGTCAGAACAGGGTCTCACCGCGGCGGGATTCCAAGCCCAGGTGACGGTAGGCGTGCTCGGTGGCCACCCGCCCCCGGGGCGTTCGTTGCATGAAGCCTATCTGCATGAGGTAAGGTTCGTAGACCTCCTCCAGGGTATCGATCTCCTCGCCCACGGAGACGGCCAGGGTGTTCACCCCAACCGGTCCGCCGTTGAACTTCTCGATGATGGTGGTGAGGATGAGCTTGTCCACCTTGTCCAACCCCATCTCGTCCACCTCGAAGAGGGCCAGGGCGCGCCGGCTCACCTCGTAGGTGATGCTCCCCTCCGCCCTGACCTGGGCGTAATCCCGCACCCGGCGCAGAAGTCGGTTGGCGATGCGCGGGGTGCCCCGCGAGCGGCGGGCCAGCTCGTAGGCCCCCTCCTCGTCGATGTCCACATCCAGGATGCGAGCCGAGCGCAGGACGATGGCCTTCAGCTCCTCCACCCCGTAATAGTCCAACCGACATTGCACCCCGAAGCGGTCGCGCAGGGGGGAGGTCAGAAGGCCGGCCCGTGTGGTGGCCCCCACCAGTGTGAAGGGGGGGAGGTCCAACCGGATGGAGCGCGCCGCCGGGCCCCTGCCGATGACGATGTCCAGCTGGAAGTCCTCCATGGCCGGGTAGAGGACCTCCTCCACGGCGCGGTTGAGGCGGTGTATCTCGTCGATGAAGAGAACGTCTCCGGGTTCCAGGTTGGTGAGGATGGAGGCCAGGTCCCCCGCCCTCTCCAGTGCCGGGCCGGAGGTCTGGCGGAAGGAGACTCCCATCTCGTTGGCGATTATCCCCGCCAGAGTGGTCTTGCCCAGACCCGGGGGGCCGGAGAGGAGCACGTGGTCCAGGGGTTCTTTCCTCTCCCTGGCGGCGCGGATGAAGATCTCCAGGTGTTCGCGTATGCGGTCCTGGCCCACGAACTCGCTTATCCAGCGCGGCCGCAGGGTGAGGTCCAGCTCCCGTTCATCCTCCCGGGGTTCCGGGTCCAGAAGGCGCTCCTCACCCGGAACGGCGCCCTTGTCGTCTTCCCTTTTCGCCATCTCCATCACATCCGTATGGGGTTCGCTCCCGCCTCGCCTCTCCCTAATTTAAAGCCCTCCGACGACAGGCACGCCGGGAAGGCGAGGCGCCCTCTTCCCGCGCGCCGTTTTCCGCCGCCTGCAATCCCATCGGCCTCTTGTCCCGCCCTTTCCACATCCCCAAGACCGCCGCCAAGATGCACGAG
>MU158597.1:2670-15717 GCA_015711895.1 Candidatus Solincola tengchongensis
TGGAAGAAGAGTCCATCATCGAACTCCTCGAGGGTAGGGGACACCATCGCCGTTGCACGAAAAGCCCCAGTCACGAAAGACACTGGAGCGGGAATCCCGAGCTTGCCGGCGGTTTCCGGGACAATCTCGGCCCTTCTCCTCCCCTCACCGCCTCACTTCCTTCGAGGATGGTAAATTATTCCTCAAGCTTCCTGACCTCCCAGGCGGCGGAGCGCGTACTTTATCATGTCCTCCAGCCGCGGGTCCTCGGAACGGTATCCCTCCAGGGCACGACCGGCCTCCGCGGCGGTGTACCCCAGCCCCTTGAGGGCCTCGCGGGCCTCCCGAAGGAGGTCCGATCCTTCCGCACCGCTCCCCACCCCGGACAGGTCACCGGCCAGTGGGGCCAGCCTGTCCTTAAGCTCCAGAATGATGCGCTGCCCGCTCTTCTTCCCCACCCCGGAGACCGCGGTGAGTGCGCGCCGGTCTCGCGCGGGAGGTAGAGGAAGAGCTGCCTTTCCCGGCGGTCGCGGAAGCCGAAGAGCTGCAGAACGTCCTCCTTGACGTAGAGGTGCCCGTAAAGGCGGACCCTTTTCCCCGCTGGGGGAAGGCTCTTCAGGGTGTTGGCGGAGACGAACAGGGTCAGGCCAACCCCACCCACTCCGATGACCGCATGGTCCTCTCCCTTCTCCACCAGGGTGCCTTCGACGAAATCTATCATCCCACACACCGCTTTCCGACGGCCGCCCGTCACTCCACCCGTTCCCGCCCTCCGGGGGCACGGGTCCGCCGGCACGGCCTGTTTCCGTCTCCGGGCAAGGCGCCTCCCGGCGGCCTTTCTCTCTCGCCTCGCATCCCTAAACTCCCTAAACTATATCTTTATTTCTACGGCCAAACCCCTCCGGCCTGCTTTCGCGAATCCGCTTTTCATCCTCCACCAGGCCTATGCCCTTCGCCGGCCCATGCCAGGATCTCCCTACAACGCCTTCTCCGCGCGCACCCCGGGGTACCGTCCCTACAGCCTGCCCGCACCTTCACGCCATCCACTCCCCACCCGCCTCGTCCCGTGTCCCTCGCGTCTCGTCTCCATGCCCCTCTCAAGAGGCGCTTTATCCCTGCGCCCTTCGCGGTGCCGTTTCTCCGACCTGACTGCGCCGTTCCGTCACTCACCCCTTTAGCCTGCTCACCTTGTGGCACGGTGTCCCGCCATCTCCTTTTCGCCCGCCCCCGACATCCCGGAGGTCATCCCCCGCGGTTTCCTGCCCGTGGGGAAAAACGGTCAGTTAAAGCGTCGTTTTATTTAAGATACGCCGTTGGACCTCTCCGTCCGTCCCGCGGAGGATGCACCGTCGTCCGGAGCGGCTCGTAAGCTCAGCCCTCCCCGCGCCGCTCCCCTCTCCTCCTCGGGGATCGTCCGCCCAAGCGCCGCTCCAGTTTCTCCCGGTGGGCATGGCAGATGGCCAGGGCAAGGGCGTCGCTTGCGTGCGAGGAGCCCACCCCCTCCTCCAGGCCCAGCAGAGCCCTGACCATGTACTCGACCTGGCGCTTGTCCGCTCTCCCCTGCCCCACCAGGGCCTGTTTGACCTGGAGAGGGGTATACTCCTCCACCGGCACCCCGCAGTGTGCCGCAGCCAGGATGATCCCGCCGCGAGCCTCTCCCACCACCATGGCGCTGCGGGCGTTGGTGTTGAAGAAGAGCTCTTCCACCACCACCAGGTCCGGCCGGTACTCGGTGATGAGCTCCTTGACCCGGCGGTATATCTCTTCCAGGCGTGCGGAAAGGTCGTCTCGGGATGAGGTGGTGACGGCCCCGAAGCCCAGGGCCCGGAGGCGGGTGCCCCGCTTCTCGATGACCCCGTACCCGGTGGAGGTCAGGCCGGGGTCGATGCCCATGATGATCATGAGATACCGGCCCTATTCCTCGGCTATCTCCGCCAGGATGTCGTCCGGGATATCGAAGTTGGCGTAGACCTCCTGCACGTCCTCGTATTCCTCCAGGGCGTCCACCAGCTTGAGGACCTTCTTGGCCGCCTCCTTGTCCAGCTTCACCGTGGTCTTGGGGAGCATGGTCACCTGGGCGGAGGCTATCTCCACCCCCGCCTTCTCCAGCGCCTCCACCACTCCCCGGAAGGACTCGGGGTCGGTGATGATCTCGTAGTGGTCGTCCTCGGTGTTCATGTCCTCGGCCCCAGCCTCCAGGGCCGTCTCCAGCAGGGCGTCCTCGTCCACGCCGCTGTCCTTGTTCACGATGATGTTTCCCTTCTTCTCGAACATCCAGGCCACGCAGCCGGTGGTGCCCAGACTCCCCCCCGTGCGGCTGAAGATGCGCCTGATGTCCGAGGCCGCGCGGTTGCGGTTGTCGGTCATCACGTCCACCATGATGGCTACCCCATTGGCGCCGTATCCCTCATAGGTTATCTTCTCGAACTCCTCCGCGGCGCCCTCCCCGGTCCCACGCTTTATGGCCCGCTCTATGTTCTCCTTGGGCATGGAATAGCTCTTGGCCTTCTCTATGGCGTTGGCCAGGGCTATGTTGGTCTCCGGGTTGCCCCCTCCCTCCCGGGCGGCTACGATGATGGCCCGTGAGAGCTTGCTGAAGAGTTGTCCCCGCTTGGCGTCCTCCGCGGCCTTCTTATGCTTGATGGTAGACCACTTGGAATGTCCCGACATCTCCTCCTCCTATCCCGGCATCCTCAACCCGCTACCCTCTCCTCCACCAGCCGGAGGAAATAGCGGTGTATCCTGTCGTCCCCCGTCAGTTCGGGGTGGAAGGCGGAGACCAGCATGCGGTCCTGGACGGCCAGCACCGCCCGCCCGTCGAACTCGCCCAGCACCCTCACCCCGGGACCCACGGACTCGATCCATGGGGCGCGGATGAACACCGCCCGGAAGGGCCTCTCCGCCTCATCGATGTCCCGGAGCGGTATATCAGCCTCGAAGCTGTCCACCTGCCTTCCGTAGGCATTGCGCCGCACGGTGATGTCCATTAGCCCCAGAAGCGGCTGGTCGCCCTCCACCAGCCGCCGCGCCATCATGATCATTCCCGCGCAGGTCCCGTAGATGGGCATGCCCTCGCCGACCAGGGCTCTTATCTCCTCCAGGAAGCCGTAGGTGGTCATCAGCCTCCCCATGGTGGTGCTCTCGCCGCCGGGGATGATCAATCCCTGGCACAGGTGGAGCTCGGGGGGATATTTCACCGGGATCCCTCGAGCTCCACATCTCTCGATCATTTGAAGGTGCTCGCGCACCGCGCCCTGGAGGGCAAGGACGCCCAGAGTCGGTTTCTTCGTCAACCTATCGCCACTCCTTTTGTTCCTTCACCGTAAACCAACTCTCGCCGCCGGGGAGGCGGCCCCTCACCGCCACCCCTAGGACCTCTTTCCCAAGCTGGGAAAAGGCCTTCCCGGGATCGACCCTTCGAGCGGCATTCTCCATCCCGGCCCGTTTTCCCTCTGCCCGCCCGCGATCGACTCCTCCAGGGAGGGCTCGCCCGGCTCGGTGAGGGAGCCCCGTGGCTCTCTCCCCTCGGGACAGACGCTCACCAACCGCGGAACTGGATGAGGTTCTCCCGCCCGATCTCGGAGATCTCCTTGCCCACCATGGCCTTGCCCAGGCCCCGCGACACCTCGGCCAATATCTTGGGGTCGTTGTAATGGGTGGTGGCGAGGACGATGGCCCTGGCGCGAGCCGCCGGGTCCTCGGATTTGAAGATCCCCGAACCCACGAAGACTCCGTCCGCTCCGAGCTGCATCATGAGGGCGGCATCCGCGGGTGTGGCTATACCCCCGGCGGAGAAGTTGACCACCGGCAGTCGCCCGTTCTCCGCCACCCAGCACACCAGGTCGTAGGGAGCCCCCATCTCCTTGGCCACGGACATGAGCTCCTCCTTGGGGGTGACGGTAAGGCGCCTTATCTCCTCGTTGATGGTGCGCATGTGCCGCACGGCCTCCACCACGTTGCCCGTGCCCGCCTCCCCCTTGGTGCGGATCATGGCCGCTCCCTCTCCGATGCGCCGCAGGGCTTCGCCCAGGTTGATGGCCCCGCAGACGAAGGGGACGGTGAACCGCCACTTGTCGATGTGGTGCTTCTCGTCCGCCGGGGTGAGCACCTCGCTCTCGTCGATGTAGTCCACGCCGAGGGCCTCCAGTATCTGCGCCTCCACGAAATGGCCGATGCGCACCTTGGCCATCACCGGGATGGTCACCGCTTCCATGATGGCCTCGATGACGCTGGGGTCGGCCATGCGGGCCACGCCCCCGGCGGCGCGTATGTCCGCGGGGACCCTCTCCAGGGCCATCACCGCCACGGCACCCGCTTCTTCGGCGATCTTGGCCTGCTCCGGGGTAGTGACGTCCATGATCACACCGCCCTTGAGCATCTCCGCCAGGCCGGTCTTCACGCGTAAGGTTCCCTTTTCCACCATCTCTCAGGTCCCTCCAGACCAGGTTTATCCCCAGAGCCCCCTCCGGGTACTTACTCCTCGAGCGTCCACGATTTAAATATAAACCATGCGCGAGTCCATCCGAAAGGCGGCCGCCTTATCCTTGCCTGAGGGACAACTGCCCGTGCGATGAAACGAACAGACATGTACGGACATCCGGTGGAAAGGCTTGACGGAGGGGGAACAACACCCGTCCCCTCTCCAGGGCCGTGGATCATCGGAGGCGGCTTGGCCCAAGGCCACGCTTCCGGCCAGCGACACGCTCGCGGGCCAAGGCGTCGGCGGATATCGCGGGGAAGTTAAAAGATGTCCCTCCCTCGAAGCGCTAATCGGCGCGGGAGAGGCAAGCCCAAATGCCGCATGTACGCTCATGAACCGCGTGAAGGCCAGGGTCCGGCCAAAACGGTGCAAACACAGCAATCTTTTTTATCCCCCGCATTGCCGAGGTCTCGCACTGTACACGTGCCCGCTTTAAGAATCCTGACTTCTTTTCAACGCTCGCAAGGCATCTAGCTGCCCTCGCCCCCTTCTTCCGATCCCGTGATGAAGGAAAAGAGATGTGCGGCGTAGAGCTCAAACCCCAGCATCGCCCGCACATAAGCCCTCGCCGCCGGCACATCGTCCTCTTCATGGCCTCTTGCGTCCATAAGGGTTTGGACCTCTTCCGCAATTCCTCCTCGACCGAGGAGAGGATTAAGGTTATGAGCTCTATTGGGTCTCCTCTCTCCACCGCCCTTTCGGCAAGTGGTATGACCGGACCCCGGTCCAATCCGGCTGGCTTCAGGCCCGTGTTTGGGGCCCCTTCGCCTTTTCAGTGAAGACGCACTGCGGTGTCGAAAACCACGGGTCCGCCAGTTCCGCCGCTTCACCTCCCACCTTCCTTATCCTGCATGCCCTCTCAAAGGCCTGCCCGAGCTCCTCTTCCTCCTCCTCTACCCATGGAAGCACGAGGTTTACCCTCTCCTCCTCAAGAGCCCTGCGGGCGGCGGTCACCACGGGGCCGTCCATGGTATCACAGTGGGGGGGCCATCAACGCCACCTCCCTTAAACCATGTCGATGTACTTACAGAAGAGATGGATCATAATGCTCCACACCATGTGCCGGGAACTCTTGGCCTCCTCGCGAAAATCGGAACGACGCTTGGAATCAGTATTTTAGGATGTCCACCATGATCCGCATGGGGTGGGTCTGGTAGCGCAGGCGATGGGGCCGCGAGGATATCCCCGGATGGGCGGGATTATAGGTGCACTTCACCAGGAAGGCCACGTTCTCCGTGTCCGCGGTAGGCACCCTTTCCATGGTCTGGACGATGGGATTCCCCAGGCTGACCGGCACGCCCTCGGCGGCAAAGGTGGGCACCTTCATGTCCCCGATGAGGATGTCGTTCGGGTGGATATAGATGTTCCAGTACTCCTCGTTGCCCGGCACACCCCCGTAAAAGGTGCTCACGTTGGGGACCTGGTCGGGGTCCTTACCGTCCTTTCTCCGGTACTCGAAAACGATGCGAAAGAAGTCGCCGTGGTCCTGCCAGTATATGTCCGTCAACTGGAGATTGGTCATGACCCCACCCGAACCTATGGACTGGTTCTGCAGCTTGAACTCCGTGGCTCCTCCGGATTCAGGGAGCACGCTCGACTCTTCCTCTTCCTCCTCCACGGGGATCTCCGGTTTCGCCTCCTCACCGCCCTCCGTCGGCTTTTCCTCCACGGCCTCTTCCTCCGTGGCCGCTTCCTTCTCCTTTCCTCCGCAGCCCAGTAGGGGAAGGGCGGCGCTCCACAGGAGCAGGAGTGAGCACAGGAGGCACACCCATGCCGTGATCGGCCATTCCTTCCGCCCACCCGCCGGCGCGAACCCACGTCGCTTCCTTCTCATGTCCGACCTCCTTCATCATCTCCCTGGCCCCCGGATGTCTGCGGTAGCCCTTTTTTAAACTTCTCTATACCTCCCCCGGCTCCAACTCGTTGTCTCCGATGGACCAACGTCCGCGCATGGCTGCGGTGGTTACTCGAAAACCGTTAAGCTCTCCCGGCAACGCCATTAAGACACCAAAGAAGGGCCCTCTGCGAGTTTGACGGTCTTTTTACCCCTACCTACAGGTCATTCAGAGAATATTTCCTCGCTATACCGAGGAGGACCTCGTCACCGCATGTCCATACGTTCTTTTATAAGGCCCGAATCAGCCGAAAAATATCGCTGGCGTCCTTCCGTCCACCCCCCTTCTTCCGCAAGGTCGGAAACCACCTGTTTTCCTGAAAGCCGATCTTCACCCCATCATCCCCGCCAACGAAAAGCTTATCCCGGTTGGAGACCGATTAAACCTTCACGCCGCGGTAACCGGCTCCTTTGTAGTGGACAAAATCGTGTAAAATATTCACCGTCAGGTTGGACGACATTTGCGGGCGGCCGGGCCGGAGTACCATCCATACGCGTGTATGCTTTGCCCGGACTGCGATTCCGGCCAAACGGCACCGGACCAACAGCGGACGCGCACCGGGAGGTCAAGGATGCTCATATTCCTCGGCGTGACCCTTTTCCTGATCCTGTACGGTACCTATAGGATGGTGAGGGATGGAAACCTCTCCTTCTTCCGCCGCCTGGGAGGGATGCTGCACTACACTCTCTTCAGGGGGAACAGGACCGTGTCCGCGCTTCTCTGGACCACGGTGGGATGCAGCGTCTTCCTCTCCAACCTGCTGGGAGCCAGGGATATAAACCTTACCCCCTTCAACCCCCTCTCCCATTTCCTCTTCGGCTACCTCTCCCGCGAGCTCCTGACCCTCTCCAACGAGTACTACCCCTATCTGGACAGGTTGGCCAGAAGACTTCCCGAAAGGGTGGGCAAATACGTGAATCCCACAACGGCGTCTTTCGTCCTGTGCATGGGAAACGGGATCCAGGAGGAGATACAGAAGCTGATTCCCGGGCTGAAATCACTGGTATGGACCAACCTCAAAGACCAGATCACCGACGCCTTCATGGATACGGGAGGGATCCTCTTCTCCGCCTGGCGAGCCCGCTCCCGCGCCACGTCCTCGGAAACGGGAACCGCCCGTGAGGACGAGGCGCGGGATACCACCTGAGGTGAAGGGTCAGGCCCGGGATTCCATCTGGGCCTGGGTGTACATGCCCTCCATCCCGGCCATGGCACGCAGGCGCCGGATGCGTTCCTCCACCGGCGGGTGGGTATCCCAGATGCTGGAGCGGCGGTGGATGCGCTCCCCTCCTTCCTTGCGGAAGGGCTGGACGATGAACAGGTGCGCCGTCGCCTTGCTGGCCCGCGGGAAGGGTTTGGCCTCCCGGGTCAGCTTCTCCAGGGCGCTGGCCAGTCCCTCCGGATAGCGGGTGAGCATGGCCCCGTTGGCGTCGGCCAGGAACTCGCGGCGGCGGGAGATGGCCAGTTGCAGGAGCTGGGCAATGATGGGCGAGAGGATGAGGAATATGAGCCCCAGGACCATGAGGGCCAGGTAGATCACCCCGGCTCCCTCACCCTCGCCGCCCCCCTGGCGCCTCCTTCCGCCTCCCCCGAAGAGGAACATGCGGAAGAGCACCTCGGAGAAGATGACCACCAACCCCACCAGAACCACCACCATGCTCATAAGGCGGATGTCGTAGTTCTTGATGTGGGACATCTCGTGGGCTATGACCCCCTCCAGCTCCAGGCGGTTGCACCTCTCAAGGAGGCCCGTGGTCACGGCGATGGCCGCGTGCTCCGGGTCTCTTCCGGTGGCAAAGGCGTTCATGGCCGGGGTCTCTATTACGTAGGTGCGGGGCATGGGAAGCCCGGCGGCGATGGCCAGTCCCTCCACGGTGTTCACGTAATAAGGGAACTCCTCCTTGGTAACCGGCCTGGCCCCCGCGGCGGCCAGGGCTATCTTGTCGCTGTGGTAATAACTGGTAAATGCCATGATGGTCGCCACCACGGTGGCGATGATCAGCCCCACCAGCGCCCGTTCCGGCCCCCATATATAGCCCACGAAGAAACCCAACAGGAGGATGAAGGCTATGAAGAGGGACACCAGGAAAGCGGATTTCCATTTGTTCTTGCTTATCTGGTCGTAAAAGGTCATCCTCCATCACCTCGGACCCGCTCGAGACCCATAAGGCCCCTTTCCGAACACCGCCCTCCCCACCCCGGGTTGGCGGCCAACGCGCCGCGGTCTCGCCTCAGAACTGCACCTTTGGGGCTTCCCGCTCCGCGGCGATATCTATCTCGAAATATTCCCGGGGCGTGAAGGTACCCGAGAACATCCCGGCTACGATGTTGCCCGGGAACCTCTGGCGCGCCGTGTCGTAGGCCATCACGCTGTCGTTGTAGAACTGTCGCGCGAAGGCGATCTTGGACTCCGTCCCCGCCAGTTCCTCCTGGAGCATGAGGAAGTTCTGGTTGGCCTTGAGGTCGGGATAGTTCTCCGCCACGGCGAAGAGGGTCTTCAGGGCCTGGGTGATGGCGTTCTCCGCCTGAGCTTGCTCGCCCACGGTGCGGGCGTTGATGCCCATGGCCCGGGCCTGGGTGACCTTCTCGAAGACCTCCTTCTCGTGGGCCGCGTACCCCTTCACCGTCTCCACCAGGTTGGGTATCAGGTCGTACCTCCTCTTCAGCTGCACGTCGATCTGGTGCCAGGCGTTATCCACCCGGTTGCGCTCGCGCACCAGCTTATTGTAGTAGTACACGAACCACATTATGACCAGAAATACCAGGACGGCGATGACCACTAGGAAAGCCACCATGAGAGACCTCCTTTGTTCCCGCTTCGCACGATGAGCCGGTCCCAAAGCCTGCCGGCCCCGATGCCATCCAAAACCTCTTACGGCCGTTGCAATTATAATATCCCCCGCCGACAGGGCCGGCGAACGATCACACTCAACCTTTTCGGTAGAGTCAGGACCATTCTTTACCACCATACACTGGACCGTTCTTCCCGATACTCCTTCCGCTGTGACGCCTAGACCCCCGTTCGAGTTCCGTCATCCGCGGTGGCCGCATCGCGCTCTCGCGCGCCTTAACGGTTCCCTTATGCCATACATGGCTCCGAGGCCCTCCGCCCTCGCGCGGTAAGAACTCCTCCCATCGCCTCGCCGCTCGAAGGACTCGTGGGTGACGTTCTCCAGAAGCGAACGCTGAGGACGGTGAGCGGGGCGTCAGAGCAGGTGGGCCAGCCCGTCCCCGGCGAAGCGGGCCCCCAGCACGATGAGGAAGGCACCGCACGCCAGGATCACGTAGTTGTAAACGCGGTCGGAGATGAACCTCTTTCCCGTGACCACCAGGAAGGCCACCAGGAAATACCAGAGGACGTCGGCCATGATGTGGCCGCTGTAGAAGGAAAGGACCCCCGCGGGCCCCCTCTCCATGGAGCGCAGGAGCCAACTGAGCCCGAAGGTGGCCCACCACAGCGACCAGTAGGGATTGGAGAGGCTGGTGGTAAGCCCGGCAGCAAAGGGGCCCAAGCGCGCGCTCCCCCGGTCACTGAGATCGAGGCTGAGCTTTCCGTCCCGCACCTCGATGGCCATCCCCAGCCCCATCCAGAAGAAGACGCCGTTCCCGATCACCCTGTCCAGGCCCAGCACCAGGAGCACGACCAGAGTGCCCTCCAGCACGGCGTGACCCGCCACCAGGAGGGGCCCGGCCATGAAGCCCCTCCGGTAGGATTCGGTGATGGTCACCGTGAGCAGCGGCCCGGGCATCAGGGCTCCGGAGAGGCCCACCCCCAGGGATATGAAAAAGATGGAGAGCAGGCTCACGGCGGCCACCTCACCATCCGTAGTGAGCCCGCATGCGCTCCATCCCCCGCTCTATACATCGCAGTATCGCCGCGTGCAGGTCGGGGGAGACGGCAGCCACACAAGAGAGCTGTCCCGCTCTTCCCGAGAGCAGCAGAGGATAACCGTCCAGGGGATTACCGAAGGCGTCGGTTATCACCAGGCCCGCCTCGCGGGCGACGAGGTTGGCCGCCGCCAGGTCATAGGATGAGTTGTTGAGGGGATGGCCGTGGCCCACGCGGAGGAACATCTCCTCGAGCTCCGGGAACTCGCGCAGCATGCGGTCTCCCACATCCACGTAGGCGTCGAGCTGCCCGGTGAGCAGCCGGGTGATGCAGAAGGTGGCACTTCCCAGGTCGAACAGCCCCCCGTCCACGCTGGAGACGTCGATGAGCTCCTCCAGGACGAGCACGGTGGGAAGAGCGGGCCTTCCGCGGAAACCCAGGGTCCAGAAGAGGGTGGAGAGGTCGTGGTGGGGGTGTATGACTATCTCCCGCCTCTCCCCCTCCAGGTACATGGCGGCCCCGCCTCCCCTCCAGGCTTCGAAGCGGGCCTCGTTCTTTATCTCCCTTATCAGACCGTAGACCACGTCCCCCAGGGTCGCCGACTCCCTCCCTCCCGGACGGAAGGGTGCGGCGGCCACGGAGACGCAGCAGGCCTCCAGGCCGGCGGCTGCCGGGCGGGTGCCGTCGATGGGGTCCACAACCAGTACCCATTCCGCCCTCTCCTCCCCAACCAGCCCCCGGTCCTCGGAGAAGAAGGCCACCTCGGGGTATTCCCGCAGCCTGTCCTCCAGCAGTCGTTCAGCGTCCTCGTCTATGCTGAAGGTGGAATCGCCGCTGGCCCCCCTGCCCTCCATGCTGCGCGAGGCCTTCATCCCCAACCGCGGGCGCACCAACCCCCGGATCTCCTCCGCCATCTCCCTGCTGATCGCCTCGACCTCGTCCAGCCTCATCTCCTGCCTCTCTTCGTTCCGACCTTCCTCGGGCTCTTATCACAGTATTTCCCCGAAATCCCTCTTTCCGCTCCGCATCTCCGAAGGCCATGCCTCTAGGGCCACCGCCTGGCCTGCCCGCCCAGCCGTCGGCCTCTACAGGAAGCTTGGTAACTCGTCCACACTGGTCGCGCTCCGGGCTCGCGCTCCCCTCTCATACGGGTAATCCCCGCGCTGAGATCCTCACTGCGGGCTTCCTCGAACCCCTCCGCTGGTCATGTCGCTTGGAAGGCATAGGGATTCATCCCATCCCAGCCCCGTCCGCCAACCGCCCTCTCGGGGTTCATGCGCACCGGGAGGCCTTGACCCTGAGGGCCTCTCCGTAGGCCTCCTCGACACTTGTTACCAACTTTTCCCAGGAATATTCTTCCGCCCTCCTTCTGCCCGCTTCCGCCAGGCGACTCCTCAAACCCTCGTCCGTGACCAGGGCGGCGATGGATGAGGCCAGGGCCTCGGCATCTCCGGGCGGCACCAGCAGGCCCTCTACTCCCTCCCTGACCACGTAACGGTACCCCGGGATGTCCGAGGCCACCACGGGGACCCCGCAGGCCATAGCCTCCAGGAGGATTATGCCGAAACTCTCCTGTCCCAGGGAGGGGACGACCATGATCCGCGCCGTCCGGTAGGCGGCGGGGAGAAGCTCGTCGGGCAGCCGTCCCAGCCAGGTCACTCCCTCCACCTTCCGTCCGCCACCCTCCGCCCCCACTACCAGGAGGCGCACCTCGGGATGGTTCCGCCTCACCCGGGGGAGGGCCTCGAGGAGGACCTGCAACCCCTTCCGCGGCTCCTCCCGGCCCACGAAGAGGAGGTAGAAGGCATCGCCGTCCAGCTGGGGGAGCTTCGGTTCGGGCAGGCAGCCCTCCATCCCTCCGGCGAACCCTTTCTCCCCTCCCTTGCCCCCATCTCTCGAGGCGGTGCTCCCCCCTTCTCCTGCGGCGGCTCCGGGAAACCCTCTCTCGGTTAGGTGTGCTTTCTCCGTTAACTGGAAAAGGTTGACACCTCGGGGGTTGAAGCGGCGGGTGTCCACCCCGTTGGGTAGAATCCTGTATTCCCCGGGAAAATAACGGGAGACCAGCTCCACTGCCGCCCGGCTCACCGCGGTCCGCAGGTGGAGGCGCTCCGCCAGGGGCTTGAGGACGGGGCGGGCCAGGAAGTAACCCAGGCTCCCGCCCTCCCGGGCGGCATGGAAGGTCCCCACGTTGGCCGCCCGGGAATAGAGAAGGGCCAGCATGGACACGCTGGGGATGAGGGGCTCGTGAAGGTGGAGGAGGTCGAAATCCGCGGAGGCCAGGAACCTCCTCACCCGGGCCGCCACTCCCGGCCCGAAACAGATGTTTGCCACCGAGCGGTTGGCGGGAACGGGAAAGGAGCGGCCGGCGGAATAGAATCCCTCTTTTGCCCCGCCCCCGGGGGCCAGGACGGTCACCCGGTGCCCTCGTTCCCTGAGGCACGCGGCCAGCTGTCCCACGTGGCGGTTGACCCCTCCCGGAACATCCCATGAGTACGGGGAAACCAGGCAGATGTTCATGTTCTCCTCTAACTTCTCCCAACCTCGCCCGTTATTCCGGCCGCCCTTTTTCCCTCTCCCGCCGGTCGGTCCTATCCCGGCGATCCGTGTCAGGGGCAGATTCATGTCTCAAAGGGCCGACCGCACCGGCCCGACGGCCACCAACCGTCGACCAACTCCCGCCTCCCCGCCCGGCCCCAGGGTTCTCCTCTTCCCTCCGCCCGGCCCCTTCTCCATTCCTCCCGAAGATGGGCTGGAACATGTGCCACTGGGTGGGGTCGCGGCGGATGAAATCCTCGAAAACCCGTCTACCCCAGGAGCTCAATCGCCGTTCTCCTCCCTTTTCCCCACTCCGTTCGAGGGTTCCC
>JACVJH010000105.1 GCA_015711895.1 Candidatus Solincola tengchongensis
GAGGAAGCGGCGACGTGATTGACTGGGATGGACAACGACCGCCGGCTGTTTCCTTCTTTTCCCCGGGGTCGGGTTGATAAGCCGCGAGGCTTTCATGTTAAATGGGAAGTGAAGCCGAGGAGTGCGGGACGGTCCGGGAAGGAGGTAGAGTGGAGGAAAAGGGGACTGTCTTTTTCCAGACCCGGGTGAAGGAAGAGCGGGGAATACCGGTGGTGGAGCTGGAGGGCGAGGTGGACCTCTCCACCTCCCCGCAGTTTAAGGAAACTGTCTACCGTTTGATAGACTCCGGCAAGCGGGACATCATACTGGACCTCGACGGCCTGGACTTCATGGACTCCACCGGACTGGGCGTTCTGGTGGCGGTCCTCAAGAGGACCAGCATGGAGGGCGGGCGCATCCGCTTGGTATGCAGCAAGCGGAGCATCATGAAGGTCTTTTCCATAACCGGTCTGGACAAAGTGTTCCCGATTTACGATAATCTGCAGCGGTGTATGGACGACCGGGCCTGCGGGCCGCAGGGATGAGGCCATGAGTTTGCGGAGCGGAGGATAAGTATGCAGACCCTGCGGCAGGGAGCGAAGGCGGAGCAAGTGAAGCCGATTGGCTTTAAAGGTTAACGGTTTGACACGGGGGAGTACCCGAGTGGCCAAAGGGGACGGACTGTAAATCCGTTGGCGCAGCCTTCGGTGGTTCGAATCCACCCTCCCCCACCAGGATAAAAGGGCAGGCCGGGGGCTGCGGCCGAAGGCCTGCTCGATGTTTTGTGTATCACAAGGGCTTCATGCGTAAAAGCACAAGGGCCGGTTTGAGAGAAACATGCGGATTTCCGCGCTTTGATGGCATCATACCGAGTTTACGAGCAGAGATTTTCCCGCCCGAGCATACAGGCGTTATTATTTCCCGGTCGGCCTCAGGCCGTTCATCAGGAGGTCCACGATGAAGGCGACCGCCTTCCCCGAGTCGTAGCGGTCGTCGAAACTCAGAAAGATGGCCGTGAACTCCACTATTCCCATGACCGCGCGGGCCAGGAGCTCCGGATCCAGGTCCCTTATGATCCCCCGTCTGGCGGCGTTGCGCAGCTCGCGGACGATGGGCTCGGCGATGCGTTTATGTAGGGCGATGTACTTGTGGCGGGCGTCGGGGTTCTCGGTCACCATCATGCCCCGCAGCTGGTTGATGATCACCGAGAAAGTGGAATAATTGTCCAGATAAAAACGCGCCGTACGGATGGCTTTACGAAAGGGATCGCTGTCCTGCGAGGCCGTTTCCTCTACAGCCTCGACGACGTTTTGTATCAGCGCATCGACGGCATCCATGAACAGTTCCTTCTTGTCCCTGTAGTAGAGGTAAAAAGTCCCCACCGAAATACCGGCGCGGGAGGTGATGTCCTGGATCTTGGTCCCCCCGTAGCCCTTCCGGACGAAGAGCTCCAGGGCGGCTTTCCTGATCTCTTGCCGCCTCTTTTCTTTCGCCTCCAACCCTGAACCTTCTTCCTTGCTCCCCGCTTTTGCCTCCTCCCTCTCCTCGCTCGCCGGACCGCGCTCCTCCAGCAGGCGCTTTAGGTATGAGTGGGGCAGGCGCAGCCCTCCCTTGATCTCCTGGATGGTTCTCAGGCCTTCAAGGTGAGCCTCGTCGTAATATGCGGACGTCTTTCCCGTCTTTACCGGAGGCGGGAGAAGACCGTGCCTTATGTACTGGTGGATGGTATGTCGAGGTACGCCGGAAAGCCTTTCCAGGTCGCTCATCCTCAGGACCTTGGCATCCGTTTTCATAAGTGCCACCTCGCTCGTCTTGTCGGATATGAATTATGGTTAAAAAATCAACAATATTAATAGTGACAGAGCAATAACAACATATGAAGTCGCGGAAGCGCAAGAACGGAGGAGATTAATCGCAGATCCCATGAATAATATTCACTGAATCGTTTTCGGTTTTCCTTACTCGTTCCTTGACATAATCCGCCCGTTGTTTTTATATGTTTTCGTTTGATAAATGAATGATACTTCACTCAATTAAATATGGGTACCCGTTTCCTTCCCGGCCCGGGGTCGAGGTGGGATCGACGCGAGTGGGGCGGAAGCGGAAGAGCCGGCGATTTCGGTTATCGGGAGCCGGGTCACGCGGGCGACGGTGCGCGGTTTATCCCGGCGATCATAGGGGCAGGCACTCACGGGCGGGCGATGCCTCAATCAATAGAAGGGCCGCGCGAGGACATGAGAGTCAAAGGGGGGCCTACGGTTGGTGCTGCTTATGGCATGTCCCCAATCGAGAAGGCGGGGGAGTGGAACAAGAAGGCGGAGGCGGGGAACCCGGTCTTGAGTCTCTCGGTTGAGGGATGTGGCTGGACCCGGGTCGTTTTCCGGAGGGAAAGGAGGTCGTGATTGAAATCCAGGACATTCGCGGCGACGGGAACGGTGTTGGGGATCGGTGCCTGGGCGGCTTACAGCTACCGGATGATGAATAAGCCGGTTCCCACGGAGGACGAGGCCAGGGCCTACGCCCGTTCCCTCATGGAAAGGGTGGGGCTGGGGGATCTTTACGGGACGTGGGAGGAGGAATGGCTTGACCTGGGAGACCGCAGGCTGGCCCTCTATCACTTCAAGAGCGATCCCGGAGACCCCGTCATGGTCTTCGTACCCGGGACCAGCGTATACGCCCTCCTATACGTGGAGTTCATGTACAAACTCAGCCGGCGAGGCTTCAACGTGGTGGGGTTCGACCCCCGCGGCCACGGCATGAGCAGCGGAAAACGGGGCGTGTACACCCTGGGGCAACTGGTGGAGGACGCCCGGGCGGTCATCGCCCATGCCGCAACCAGTTATAACCCCAACGTTGCCGTCTCCGGTTCCAGCCAGGGAGGCATGGTCGCCTTTTACTGTGCGGCGGCCGAGCCCCGCCTGAAGGCCGCCGTGTGCCACAACGTCATCGCTCCCGACGAGCCGGACAACGAGCGCATGACCCGGTGGCCCGCCCTCTTCCGTCCGCTGTTGGCCCTGTCCCGCGTTTCGCCGGTGCAGGCCGCGCTGCGCACGCCGCTGGGCAGTCTCATGACCCCGGTGAGGGCTTACCTGAACCTCAAGGAGGAACCCTGCCGGATTTTCCCGGACGTCATGAGGTTCCTGAAGGAGGACCCCCTGGTGGTGAACGCCGTGAGCCTCTCTGCCCTGGCCTCGCTCGGGACCACGCCGCTGGCGGTGAGGGTGGAGGAGATCAAAACGCCGGTCATGGTCGTCCATTCCGGGAAGGACAACATCTTCCCCGAGGATTACGTGCGACGCGTTTACGACCGCCTCAACTGCGAAAAGGAGTTCCTCTATCTACCGGACCGTCCCCACTTGGTGGTGATCGACTACGTGGAGGAGATCGTGCCGCCCATCGCGGAGTGGCTAAAGGGTGTCATGGGTTGAGAGGCCATGGGCGAAAGGCGCCGGGGCAGTTGTCCGTCCCGGCAAGGGAGGGCGGATGATTCAAGATGCGGTAACAAGGCACAAGCCCTCCCGTATAGGTGCCATGTTCTGGAGAAGGAGGCGAGCATGATCTTGAAGGACCTCTTCACCACCCTATGCCTGGTCTCGGGGCAGACGGAGAGGGCGGCCAACCGCCTGGGGGTGCGCCCCTTCCTGCCCCAGCTATTCCGGCTGCGCTACGCAAACATGGGGGGCCTCGACCCCGATGTCTTCGCCGCCCAGCTGGAGGGCCTGAGGTCCTTCCGCGAACAGGCGTGGTGCGCTTACTGGAACGACATCGCCGCCGGGTACGAGGAGGAGGCCGAGGGACTTCTCGGCAAGGACGAGGCGGCGGAGCGGGAGCGGGGAAAGGATGCCCTTATCAAGGCGGTCACCTACTACACGGTGAGCGCCTTTCCGGGCACCACCCCCTTGAGGATGGAGGCCTACCACAAAGCGCGCGAGCTCTCCGAGCGGCTGGCCGCGCTCCTCGACGACCGCCTGGAGAAGGTGACCCTGGAAGTGGGAGGGGAGGAGGTCACCGGGTACCAGCGCTTCCCGGAGGGCGAGGATCGCGTCCCCATGGTCATCGTCACCAACGGCCTGGAGGGTACGGTCCAGGAGCTGGCCCTCCCCCTACTCAGGTACCGGGATGCCCGCATGGGGGTGTTCCTCATGGAGATGCCCGGCACCTATTCCTACCGGAACCCCATGTCCCCGGGGTCCGAGGCCGTCTATCACGGGGTGATAGAGCACTTCGCTTCCCATCCCCGCGTGGACGCCGGGCGCATGGCCATGGTGGGGACCAGCTTCGGCGGATACTGGGCGGCCAGGATGGCGGCGAGGAGCCCGCGCCTGAGCTGCGCGGTGGCCTGCGGGGCGCCCGTGCATCACGCCTTCGGCCCCGGCAACGCCCTGGGGACCCCGGAGATAATCGTCTCCGTGCTCTTCAAGGTCACCGGGGCGCGGAACGTGTCCGAGATGGCCTCCCGCTTGCGGGAGCTCTCCCTGGTGAAGGAGGACCTCTGCCGCAAGATCGAGATACCCCTTCTGGTCATCAACGGGGAGAAGGACACCCTTCTGGGGACCAGGGACTCCGTGCTCCTGTCCATGAGGGCCAGGAGGGGCTTCCTGAAGCTCTACGAGGGTGACGACCACTGCGCCATGGGCCATTACCGGGAATGGCTGGACCTGACATTCGAGTGGCTGCAGGAACAGCTTGCGGCGGCGGGAACGCCGGCTTGAGAAGGGGTGGTGGTAATGAAGGTCCGCTTTCTCAACTGCGGCCTCATGCATCCCCGCCTGGCCCCGCTCTTCGTCCCCCATCTGGACAGGGTCCCTTGCCTCTGCCTTCTCCTGGAGGAAGAGGACCGTCTGGTGCTGGTGGACACCGGTTTTGGGACCCGGGACGTGAGCGACCCGACCCGCTTGGGCAGGTTCGGGGCCTGGCTTCTTAACCCGCGTATGGATGTCCGCCTTACGGCCAGGGAACAGGTGAAGCGGCTCGGCTACGATCCGGATCGGGTGTGCGATATCGTCTGCACCCACCTGGACCGCGACCACGCGGGTGGGCTTCCGGATTTTCCCAGCGCCAGCGTTCACGTGTTGCGGGAGGAGATGGAGGCGGCCCTCTCCCCGCGCAGTGCGCGGGAAAGGGAGAGATACCGCCCCTGTCACTTCGCCCACGGCCCGCATTGGGTGGCCTACGACGAGAGGGAGGGAGAGGAGTGGCGCGGGCTGATGCGCATCCCCCTGCGCGGCCTACCGGAAAGCCTCTTCCTGGTCCCCCTGCAGGGCCATACCTGCGGGCATTGCGGCGTTCTTGTGGAAACCGGAGAGGGATGGCTTCTGCACTGCGGGGACGCCTATTACGTGATGGAAGAACTGAGGGAAGGAGGAAAGGCCCCCGTAGGGGTCGCGGGTTTCCGCGCCGTGGCCCATATGAGCCTTCCCCGGGCCTTGTCCCGCCTCGAGAGGCTCAGGGACTTGGTGGGCGACGTGACGCTGGTGGCCTCTCACGACCAGTTCGAGTACCGCAGCCGGTTCGGCCGTCCCCTAGATTAGGATGAGGCGGTGATCGATATGGGCGAAAGCCCCGTTCCCGAGGCGATTTCCGGATGAGGTGTAGGTATGCGGATGCCGGAAAAGGAAATGGTCACCAGCGTGGTCATCAAGGCCTCTCCGCGCCGGGTCTGGGAGGTGCTCACGGACCTTTCCTCCTATACGGAATGGAACCCCATGATAAGGCGGGCGGAGGGCGAGGTCAGGGCGGGAGCCAGGTTGGAGGTCCACTTTCGGCCCGAGGGGAGAAGGAAAGGAAGAATATTCCATCCGTTGCTGCGGGTCGTGGATGCGGAGAGAGAGCTGCGGTGGGGAGGCCGGTCCCTGTTTCCCTGGGTTTTCGACTTCGA
>MU158598.1:0-9578 GCA_015711895.1 Candidatus Solincola tengchongensis
GTCCAGGGGGACGTCGCAGCGGACCTCATCTCGCAGCCGTTCCTGGAGTATACGAGCCTCGGCCACACTGACCTTCAGGGAATGGCGCGGCGTAATGCGCCTTTCACTTTTCTTGGGGGGATTTCCCATTTTTACCTCGTCGTCCATCTGAGCGACCAAAGGAACGGATGCATTCCTACCCTTTTTGGCGTCTCGCGTACCCGTCCTCCTCACCGGCCCTTCGTAGCGGAAGCCACATGAGCCTCGATGGCGTTCTCGATCGCCTTCTGAAAAACCACTGGGGTCTTTGCCGGACTTCTCCCCCTCCCCAAAAGGCAACCGCATTTCCATCAACGGACAAGGCCTTTCGGAACCCGAGAAGGGCTCCCGACCGAGTTTGAGGCCCGTACCGATTTCTCGGCTGTCCCTGTCCTCTCTTCCCCCCTCCCCAAAAGGCAACCGCATTTCCATCAACGGACAAGGCCTTTCGGAACCCGAGAAGGGCTCCCGACCGAGTTTGAGGCCCGTACCGATTTCTCGGCTGTCCCTGTCCTCTCTTCCCCCCTCCCCAAAAGGCATCCGCATTTCCATTAACGGACAAGGCCTTTCGAATCCGAGAAGGGCTCCTGACCGAGTTTGAGGCCCTCATGCTTTTTCTCGGATTTATGGGTTTCTCGGATGCCGCGGCTGCGGTACGCCGTTTCCCCCTGAGCCCGTGGGCATCGCCGCCCGGCTCGCCCCGGGATGCGGCAGCAAAACCGTGCGTCCCGGGTTCTATTCCTGGTCGTGGCGGGGGTTTTTCCTCACCACCTTCATGGCGTTGGTGACCGCCACGGTGACGTCGGCCTTGAACTGGCTCTCCAGCTCGTTGACCTTGGTGTAGACATAACCCTTGTCGGTGACCACATACTTGGGGGGCAGATGGTTGAGGGCCAGCGCCTTGATGTCCATCCTGCATCGCTCGCATTTACAGACGTCGTCCCGGCGGGAAAGTATTTCCTCCAGGGTCGTATCGACGACCTCCTCCATATAGTTCTTAAAGAGCACCTTGGAACCTCCTTGCCGATCTTCCTTTAGATGATAGTATAACGCTTTTTCGGGCAGTGGCTCGAACTCCTTCAACCGTAAGGCGCGATCTCGGTAGAGGAGCCCTTCCCTGAAGGGGACGGCGCAGGCGAGCAGGGCTTGCGCCTTACTGAAGGGAGAGCGTCTCTCCTCCACCGCCGGCCGCGAAAGGCAGGGCTGCCTCCGCCCCGTCCGCCCGACCCCGATTTCCGACCTCCATTGGACTACCGCCATGTTCATGCTCCGGCCCTCAAGCGGAAGCCTCCGGCGGTCGAAACGCGCATCGCCGGTTGCGCGGCACAAGCGGTGCCGGCTCAGTTCGCCCGACCCGGTTTGCAGGCCTCGACCTCGAGGCGGTAACTGGGAATATGTACCATGCCCTCCGCGTCGGGAGGGCACTCCTCGAGGTAGCGGTCCACCATCCGGTATATGAACTCCTCCCTCTCCTCCTCCGGGATTCGGAGGGTGAAGGGAAGCCAGGTGGTACGGATATGCCCGGCCAGGCCTTCCCGGCCGCGAAAAGCGATGGGTCTCTTCACCAGCTCCACCCGCACGGGCCGCAAACCGGCCTCCGAAAGCCAGGCCCGGTAGTCCTCGGGATCGTGAAACCCGAACCCTCCCGACCAACGGGAGAAATGCTCCCGCCACCTCTTGCTCATGATAAGCTCCATCAGGATCATCTCCAGCCGCCCCAGCTCCCCTCTCCCCCTCATCCGGAGGTATACCCTTCCGCCAGGCCGAAGGCTGCGCTCGATGCCGGTGAGAACCGGCCTCTGGTCGGGGATCCAGTGCAGGCAGGCGTTGGAAAAAACAACGTCGAACTCGCCGTTAAAGGGAAGCCGGGAGGCATCCACGACCTCCCAGGAAAGGTTGGGATATCTCTCTTTTGGATATCTTTTGCGCGCGAAGTCTATCATCTCGCTGGAGGCATCGATCCCCAAGACCCTGCCTTCCGGAAGGAGGGAGGAAAGGACGGCGGTGATCTTCCCGTCCCCGCACCCTATGTCCAGGAGATGTTCGTCTCCCCTTATCTCCATCCGCCGGATGAGTTCCAGGGCGCTCTTCAACTGCGGTATGGAATGGCGACGGTAATCCTCAGGGTCCCACCGCAGCCCGGAGCGTTCTTCTTCGACCCGGCATGTACGATCTCCGCTTCTCGAGCCTCTCATCTCCATCCTCCGTTCCACACTCCGCCTTTTGCCCCATAAAGATACACAAACCCGGCCTCGTCAACCATCCCGTCTCACCCCTTTCAAGTCTAAGGGCCTTCATTCCCCACGCCTCCCGGAAAAGCACCACCTGGCCCCCGAGATCAGCACTATCCGTTTCCTGTCATCGCTCTTGCTCAGCCGGAGTCATTCCCCGACTCTCCCGCCGCTCACCTTTCCCACCCCGGACAAGCGGTCGTGAAAATCGGTGAGATTCGCCATGGAACATGCGATGACCGCGTTCGCCTTTAGCAAGCTACGGTCTCCTCTGCCGAACAGGAGCCATGCGTTCACCGTCTTCACTCGTCGCGAGGGCTCCAAAAGACGCTCATAATTCCACGGTTAGAACGGACCCGAAGCCGGCTAGCCGAGACGGCCAGCTACCCCTTCGACAAGAGCCCATAACGCGGCGGGTCAAACCGGCATGGACGGTAATATGTGAAACCGGACGGACATGTCCTGGACACTCCCCAAGCAATTGACAGGTTTAAGGAGCTCTCGACATGCAGTGGAAGAGACCTTCCCGACTCCCTGATGCAGACCAAACTCATGGGAAGTACGCTCTTTCGACGGAAATGTGGCGAACATGGAGAAGAAGTTCTGCGGTCGAGGGGCGGACCCCGCTCCCCTCCGAAAAGGAATTTTTTAAGGAGAACGCCGTCTCGTTTCGTCAGGCACTCCAGGGACCGAAAAGGTAAAGAAGCCGCTCCGCATCCTGGCAAAGCAAGCAAATTCGAAGGAACAAGGGGGTGATCTTTGCTGGACGAAATCATAACAAGTCCGGCGTCGGAGGCGAAGGCGACAGAAGACTCGGGGGGATGATAACCAGGCTGTTGATGGCGCGCCTGTCTTACGGGGACCGTAAATGTTATAATTTCTTCTCGCGCGCGAGGACCGTTCCTGCTCCCGGACGGGCCGGGAGCCGCTCAGACCGGAGGAGGTGATCATGCGCGAGTACGAACTCATGTACATCGCCCGCCCCAACCTGGAGACCGCCCAGTACGAGGCGCTCCAGGAGCGGGTGACCGGCCTCATCGCCCGGGACGGAGGAGAGCTGACCGGGCTTGAGGTGTGGGGCAAGAGGAAACTGGCCTACCCCATCAAGCACGAGACGGACGGCTACTACGTCATCCTCACCTTCAAAGGCGGTGAGGCTCTGGTGCAGGAGCTCAACCGGGTGCTGTACATCACCGACGAGATCCTCAGGCACAAGATCTTTCGCCTGGACGTGCGCAAGTAGTCACCGGCGGGACTTGTCACTGCCTCGTCCTACAATCACCTTGTCCGTCGGGAAAGTACGGCAAGGAGGAGATCATGGCCGGATTGAACAGCGTTGTGTTGATAGGGAACCTGACCCGCGACCCCGAGCTGAGATACACGCCCAGCGGGGTACCGGTATGCACCCTACGCCTGGCCGTGAGCCGCAACTTCCCCAACCAGCAGGGCGAGGTGGAGGCGGACTACTTCAACGTCATCGTCTGGCGGAACCAGGCGGAGAAGTGCGCCGAGTACCTCACCAAGGGGCGCCAGGTGGCGGTCACCGGAAGGCTGCAGAGCCGCAGCTGGGAGGGCGCGGACGGCCAGAAGAGGTCGACCATCGAGATAGTGGCCGACCGCGTGGTCTTCCTCGGACGCAGGGACCGCGCCGACGACATGGTCGCCGACCTCACCGAGGTGAGCCTCTCCGAGGACAGCGACCTGGATGCCGACCTGGAGCCCAGGGTGGAGGACGAGGTGGTTTTCTGATCCGCGAGGATCTCCCGAGGCACTGAAAAAGCGTCGCGGATGGAGTAGAATAACACACGAAAAATCTCATCGGGAGGAGTGGAATGAGTTCCAATCAGAGCAAGAAATCGTCCTCCAAGGACAAGAAGGCCAAGGAGGGCTACGGCCGCAAACAGCGCAAGAAGGTCTGCTACTTCTGCTCGGAGAAGGTGGATTACATCGATTACAAGGACACGAACCTCCTCAAGAAGTTCCTCTCCGAGAAGGGCAAGATACGCCCCCGGCGAGTGACGGGCAACTGCGCCCAGCACCAGAAGCGCCTGGCCCTGGCCATCAAGAACGCCAGGGAGATGGCCCTCATCCCCTACACCTCGCGCCAGGGGGAGATAAAATAGTAGCCACAGCAGGGAGATGCCTTCCCATGCCTTTGATGAGCGGCCGCATGTGCCGCCCCGGATAACGGAGGCCGTGATACATAGGAAGTCGAGGAGCAGCCTTGAAAGTCATACTCATCGCCGACGTCGAAGGTCTGGGTAGCCGCGGGGAGACCGTGGAGGTCAAGGACGGCTACGCCAACAACTACCTCATCCCCAAGGGCCTTGCCGTCCGCCGCACCAAGGGCAAGGCCAGAGAGGCGGAGCAGCTGGCCAAGGAGAAGATGGCCAAGGCCGACCGGGAGCTGCGCCGGGCGGAGGAGGCCGCCCAGCTCATCTCCGGGAGGACCTTCGAGGTTACGGCCAAGGCCGGGGAGGAGGGGAAGCTCTTCGGGACCATAACTCCCAAGGACATCGCGGAGCTGATCAAGAAGGACCTCGACCTGGAGATCGACCGCAAGAAGATTCACCTGGACGAACATATCAAGAGCCTGGGTTTCCACGAGGCCCGCGTCAAGCTGCATCCCCAGGTGGAAGCCATAATACACCTCAAGGTCGTGCCGGAGTGAGCCGGCTACCGTTCCTCTCGACGCGAGGGGCGGATGGGGGAAAGGGGATGTCATGAGCACGGTTGTGCAGGCCTTCGACCGACACGATCAGCTTCCCCCGCACAGCCTGGAGGCCGAGCAATCGGTGCTCGGGTCCATGCTCCTTTCAGCGGATGCCGTCATGGAGGTATCCGAGATACTGGACCCGGAGGACTTCTACAAGGAAGCCCACGCCATCATCTACCGGGCCGCGCTCCAGCTCTTCGCCTCCGGGGAACCGGTGGACCCCGTGACCCTGTCCGAGGCCCTGCGCGCCCAGGGGAACCTGGAGAGGGTGGGCGATCGCCCCTACATTATGAACCTCATGTCCACCGTGCCCACTCCGGCCAACGCCAGATACTACGCGGAGGTGGTTTCCAAGCTGGCCGTGTACCGGCGCCTCATCGAGGCCGCGGGGAAGGTCGCCGCCGTGGGATACCGCGCCCCGGAGGACCTGGTGGAGGCCCTGGACGAGGCGGAGGACATCATCTTCAACGTCGCCCAGCGACGCAGGCGGGAGAACATCAAGCCTATGAAAGAGCTCATGGAGGCCACCTTCGAGGACCTGGAGCAGATCGCCGAAGGCCGAAAACAGACCGGTATTCCCACCGGCCTCACCGACCTGGACGAGCTCACCCAGGGACTGCAGCCCTCGGACCTCATCGTCATCGCCGCCCGCCCCTCCATGGGCAAGACCTCCCTGGCCCTTAACATCGCCGACCATGTGGCGGTTGAGGAGGGGATACCGGTGGCCATCTTCAGCCTGGAGATGAGCGCCCAGGAGGTGGCCAGGCGCATGCTCTGCTCGCGTGCCCGCGTGAACAGCCAGAAGCTGAAATCAAGCTTCCAGGACGACGAGATCTGGGAGCGCCTCTCGGAAGCCGCCGGGGACCTCGCCTCGGCCTCCATCTTCATAGACGACAGCGCGGACATCGGGATCATGGAGCTGCGCTCCAAGCTGCGCCGGCTGAAGTCCCAGCACGACATAGGCCTGGTGATCATCGATTACATCCAGCTCATGAGCTCCGACCGGCGGCTGGAGAACCGGGTACAGGAGATTGCCGCCATATCCAGGGGCCTGAAGGTCATCGGCAGGGACTTCAACATCCCGGTCATCGCCGTCTCGCAGCTCTCACGCGAGCCCGAGAAGCACAACCGGGAGCCCATCCTCTCCGACCTCCGGGAATCGGGAGCTATAGAGCAGGACGCAGACCTTATAATCTTCATCCACCGCAAGGAGGTCTACGACCCGGACAACGACGAGTACAAGGGGAGGGCGGACGTGAAGGTGGCCAAAC
This sequence comes from Candidatus Solincola tengchongensis, assembly GCA_015711895.1. GTDB lineage: Bacteria > Actinomycetota > Geothermincolia > Geothermincolales > RBG-13-55-18 > Solincola_A > Solincola_A tengchongensis. The sequence goes on from MU158598.1 coordinate 6,237, forward strand.
ACCGCAACGGCCCCATCGGTCCGGTGAGGCTGACCTTCCAGGCCCAGTACGCACGATTCCTTAACTACAGCCCGCGCCGCGGAGAATGACCCGGCCAAACGCGGGTTCTCCCTGCCCCATGCGGATATTGTGCACATCTCGGAGACGCACTCTCAGGCGCCTCCGCTGCGGTTTCGGTTTCATCCCGCAGTTGACGCCTTCTGACGACGAGCGCCGAATCCTCCTCTCGCCTCCTTTTCTGGCGAGCGTCGCGATGCAGATTTGATAACCAGCGCGAACGATGCGGGGGGTCACGCCTGTTCGCTCCGACCTGCTTCGATTCCCACGCAAGGCCTTAAAGCGATGTACCCACACGCAGGTTTCACCCCTGATCTCAGCGCTCCGATCCTTTTTAATCCGGAAACGCCGGGCATGGAGCTGGGGAAAGAGGTAAGAGGAAGACGGCAGCGAACTGGGATTAATTACCATTCCGGTGGACGAAGCCAATCGTCTCCGACCAGCAACGCAGGCACTCTAAGAGCCGATCCCGTCGCGCACAACGCGTGATAAGCCTCGTTCACCGCCCTTGCCCGCCCCCCAGGACCTCCCTGGCCAGGTCGATGTCCAGTGGGAGTAGGCCGCCCTCCTCAAGGTACAGCGACAACGCTCCCTGCGGGCAGTTCTCCACGCAGAGCTCACACCCGTAACAGCTCTCCGCGCGATAGACGCGCTCTCCGTCCCTCATCTCCACGGCGCCGAAATTGCAGACCTCCGCGCATCTCCCGCACAGGCGGCATTTCTCCGCCTCATGCCTGACTTTGTACCCGGAAGGCGCGTACTGCGAGAAGCTCTCCGCTCCCTTTATCTTCCTGGTGAGCGCCGTAGCCCGCATACTCACGCAGCAGCGCGGGCAGCAGTTGCAGATGACCCCCATGCTCCCGCCGGTGGCCACCTTGAAGAAGGCCTGGTTGATATGCCCCTTGCGCCGGTGCTCGTCGATGATGGCCAGGGCCTCCTCCCGGGTTATGCGACGCACGTGATACTTCTGACAATGCTCCAGCCAGAAATCCACCAGCGGGCGGCCCACGGCGATGCAGGAGGCCACCGGCTGGCAGGGGTCGTCCAGCTCCAGCTTGCAGGGGCAGTCCATCACCGCCAGGTGTGTCGGCTCGCGGAGGATTATCTTGTTGGCGTACTTGAAGGGGATGATGCGCTTGCTGGTGTCCGGTCCCAGCATCACCGTCTCCTCCAGGCTGAGTATCTTGTTGAGGTCTCTGCGGGAGAGCACCTTGGCGTGATAGCGCTCGAATATGAATCTGGGTATGTGTTTGGTGGCCTCCAGGCGGGAGAACAAAGCCACCACCGCCTTGGTGAGATAGAGGGCTCCCTTCACGTAAAGGTCGTAGAAGACGAAATAAAGGTAGTTGTGCACGGCGCGGTCCACACGCCACCCATGCAACTTGAATATCCTCTTGGTCGATTCCTTCATCCTCCATCCCTCCCCTCATCCTGGCTCATCAATAGTCATGATGTCTTGCCTAAGTTCCTGAGCCTTCCCGGCCAATCCGTGATTGGGGATGGCCTGCGGCTCGTTTCTGGCCCGATTCTTTTTGCCCGCAATGGAGCCGCTTTTCGCCGACCGGACTGCCAGGACGCTCTTCCCATCGCCTCGCTTTCCGGGCCGTCCCTCGATACCGGCCTCCCTTAAGCGGTCTGGGATTGGATCCCGCAAGGAAACCACCGCGCCTTCGGGCCGGCTGACGTGTTCGAGCCCGCATCGTCAATCTCGTCGGACATGCTTCCTACACCGGCAATCCTTCCTCCCTGACCCACTCCGCGAAGGGACGTGCGGGGGGAAGGCGGAGCTCCCCCGGTTCTAGGTCCTCACGGATGGGATAGGCCCCGAAGCGGCGGACGGCTTCCACCAGGGCGCGCACGTTTTCAACCGGGCTTTCCACCGGCACCAGGTTCACAAGGAGGACGAACCTCCCCTTTCCCGCCCCTTCTTTAAGGATGGCACAGACCCTATCCGTTATGTGTTCCGGGCGAATCGTCTCGATAAGTTCGGGCCGGAAGTTGAGCATGAGACATACCTTGTTGCTATCGGCGTAACGGCGAAAAAAGGGGATCCCCACCGCCTCGTAATCCTCGTTCCACACCAGGAGGAAGAGGGGCCGAAGGGAAGGGAAGGGGTTGCCCTGGAGAATCATGCGCATCTTGATCTCCAGGACCTCAAGCGGGTCGCGCACCGAACCCTCTCCCCAGCTCCCGGTGTCCAGGACGGTACGCAGGGGCGAGGAGGTGGCACGGATGACCTTTTCCACATAGGGGAGGCAGAACTCCCTCACCATCTCCGTGGTCATGTTGGGCTGTGAGGCCCAAGCGTCGGACATGACCACCAGGGACGTGTTGGTGACCTCCGCCATCTTGTGTATCCAGGGCACAACCACCTCCATGCTCAGGAATTCCATGATCCGGTGGACGAAACCCGGGTTGCGGCGCATGTCGCGGATGATGTTCACGTAACCCCGGATAAGCACGGCCATGGTGAAGGGAGAACAGGCATATACCATGGGCGGGACACGCATTATCTCCATGTACCTCTTGTAGGCCTCCAGGACGAAAGGCATGCGACCGTCCTTGCCGGGCACGGGGGGCCTCAGGCGCCGGAAATCGGTCTCGCTCCCGATCAACGGGTGAGCGGAGTCCACGTCGGGCTCGCTGCCCTCCCGCCATATGAGCTTCTGGCCGAGGGCCTCCAGCTCTATATTGTAGAAATCGAACACCGGAGACCAGAAGTCGAAACCGAAATAAGAGGCCATGTTCCACGAGGCATGGATGAAAGGTTGGGCCCGGGTGAAGAAGATCCGCGCCGGTATGCCGTGCATGGCCATGGCGTAGGTATAGGGCTGGACGATGACCGGCACGCGGTCGGGAGTCCCATATATCCCGGCGATGACGCGCTGGTAGCCGTCGAGACCTCCCATGTGCAGCCCCCGGGAATAGAGGACCGCTTTACCCAGCTTGGCCGCGTTGCCCATGAGCATCCCAATCTTTTCGAAGGAGGCCATTCAACCCACCCCCAGGATCGAGTCCATCAACCTCACGGCCGCCGCTGCATCCTTTGCGTAGCCGTCGGCGTCGATGACCGCCGCGTAATACGCGGTAACAGCCGCCCCTCCCACCACCACCTTCACCCGTTCCCGCACCCCGGCTTGGACGAGGAGGTCGATGACCTCCTTCATTCCCCGCATGGTCGTGGTCATGTAGGCTCCAAGACCGAGGATGTCTGCCTCTCGTGACCGTACCTCCTCCACGAACCGAGCGTGGGGAACGTCCACGCCCAAGTCGACCACCTCGTAG
>MU158598.1:9588-18238 GCA_015711895.1 Candidatus Solincola tengchongensis
CGATGTTCTTGCCCAGGTCATGCGCATCCCCCTCCACGGACCCTATGACCACCAAACCTTTTCGGGGTGTTTCCCCGGGCTCGAGGAGAGGCTCCACTCTCTCCATGACCACCTTGAAGGCCTCGGTGGCCAGGATGACGTCAGGCAGGAAGAACTCGCCATCCTCCCATAACCTTCCCGCCTCATGGATAGCGGCCACCGCCCCCATCTCCAGGATCTCAACGGGAGACACTCCCTCCTCGAGGGCCCGCACGGTGAGCTCCTCGGCCCTCAATTCGTCCCCCTCCAGGACGGCGGACATCAAGTCTCGAACCGAACCCATTTCCTGCCTCCCCGCCTTTACCTGCTAAGCATCGCCAGCCTGAGAATCAAACGTCTACCGCAGGGGATAGACTGATTCGCCGTTTTCCGAAGCCCGATTCCACCTCTAACCGCGCGGACTCCGCAGGTATTGATCGCGCCACAGAGCCCCTCATCCCCTTACCGTCCGTCAGGAGCGCGGTTCCTCGCCTGCCGAGAGATGTTCCTATTCTCGCCCGTCCGGGCGTCCTCGTTCAAGCCTTTCGGCCTCTTCCATCCTTTTAAGCAATCCTCCGGACAGGGACGGCACCTTGAAATGTGCCGGTCTCGCTCCCGACCAAGGCCGAGAACATGGCCCAAGGCCAGCTGACAAGGGTGGGACATGAAAGGTAAGCGTTTATCTTCCGATTAAGATTGAAAACATGGCGTTGAAAATCAACCGACATGGTCGGCACATGAAAGGAGGGGTTCTCACGGTTGGAAATCCATGTTGAGAGCCTTCCGGGATGAAAAGTTCCTGAAGACAGCGCCACGGAGGCCATGCCGTCGGAGCGGGTCCTGCAGGGTCGAAAGAGGCCTGTGTTTCACTCCGTCATTCCGGCAGGCCAGAAAGCTCACCGGATGAAAGGCTATTTCTTCTCTCGATCTGAGAGACATGGCACACCATCCGGTCCGAGGAAAGAGCCTTTGAGTTCGGTATGAAGACAGGTGCTGTATCGTTTCGGTAGACGCTTTAAGTTGAAATGTGTCGAGAGGCCAACCCGTCATCCTTACAAAACAAGCAAATCAACAGAATTAAAAGGTCATCTTTCTTGGCGAATGAAATCCTTTTGCGTCCGGCGGAAGGAACGAAGGGGGAGGAGATAGAGGAAAGGGTTACCAGACTTGTCCTCGAGCTGGGACGGGCCATACTCAAGGCCTCGCCCGTGGAAAGAAGAGGAATGTCGTGGTAAGCTCCTTTAGAAGAAGCCCTGCAGTGAGGAATGCGACCATCGGGGCACAGGTCTGGAGGTTTCTCGAAAGGCAGAACGGGCAATCCAGGGGGTGGACGATTGACCGGTCTATTAGGAAGGGCGATCCCAAGAATACATAGTTACCAACAATTACCATAAATGAGCGGAATCGTGATTGAGGGCGAGTTTATGGGGTGAGCATCTCAGGTGAGATATGAAGCTCTACCATGGGAATATCCCGGAATCGCTCCTTGGCGAGGATATGCTTTTCGAGATCCTCCCGCGGAGCGAATCCGGCGGTTCGTGCCGTGCGGGCGAGACAAACGGGCTCAAGCGGAGAGCCGGCACTGGAATCGACCTTTAGGTCGGAATAGGAGGATCGTTAGAAGTCCCGTGTATATCAACCAATCATTTAACAATCTTTAACGTCGGCCACGGTGCCGGAATAGGAGGATTTTTAAAAGCTCCAGGCGTATCAAGGTGAATGGAGCAACCCGCTCCGGGATCATGTTGAACTGTCGCCACGCTGAGCCACGGGAAGCAGAACCAGCGAGCATGAACGGAGCCGCCCCAATGATTGAGAACGCCTCCAAAAGGGAACGCAAGAAGGCCGAAAACCGTCAGGCCATCCTGCGAACCGCCGAGGAACTCTTCTCCGGAAAGGGTTACCGGGAAACCACCATGCAGGAAATCGCGGAGAGGGCCGGGGTAGCCAAGGGGACCCTCTACCTCTACTTCCGCAGCAAGGAGGAACTCTACCTCACGGTGTGCGTGCGGGGCGTCTCCGGCTTCGGGGAAAACCTGGAAAAAGCGCGCGCCGCGGCCAAGGGGGTGGAGGAGAAGATCAGGGCCGTGTACCTGGCCTATATAAGACATTCGCTCAAGCAACCTTCCGTCTTCCGCGTGCTGCGAGACACGTTCCTCGAGCAGGTACGGAAGAACCTCTCCCCGGCCACGATGAAGGAGGTCTCGTCGATAATCGGCGATTGGCTGAAAAACGAGAGCGAGCTGGTCAGGGACGGCATCGAACAGGGCCTCTTTGACCCGGGCCTCGAACCCTACCACTTCAGTGTCCTGGCCTGGAGGACGGCCACCGGCCTGGTGGAGCTGGCGCTCCTCCAGGACCCCATAGTCATCGAGAGAGCGAGCCTGGAGAATCTCTTCGAGGCGTCCATAGACATCCTCCTGCGGGGAATAAAGCGGCTTCCGGAACAGCCGGGCAACATGTGAGACCGAAGGGCCGTCATCCTCACACCGCCCCATATTCCCTTCCAAATCCTCACGGAAATCCTAAGAACCCCTATCCGCCTTCTCCACTCACCCTCCTGCAGCCCGGTTTAAAGTCGAGTGGGTTGGATAAATAAAAACATAAAAGGCGCATCGATCTAAGGGGGGCAACGGTACTCCGGAGAGGTCTCCAACATAGAATCGCTCTCAAGAAAACGCAAATCGTTCGCGGACCAGAAAGACGGTCGAGCGAACCCAGAGGTTGACAAAAAATGACCGCGGTCATATCATACAAATATCGGTTAAAAGTCCGGCTTCATTCCAGGGGAGGGAGTAATCGCCAACACCGGAAGCTGCTCATGCGGAGAAAAGTCTTCATGCCCTTACCATCTCCAGCAGCGTGAAGGCGAGACAAGGCCATTCAAAACACCCACACGCGGTGAGGTGTGCATACCGGACACGAAAGGCATCGGAAGGCGGCAAAACGAGCAGCCCGAAGAGCGCAGCGACTTATAAGAGCCGGGGCCATTTCCGCGTGGCGATTGCCGTGTCTCCAGGGCACGAGTACAGGTGCGGAAAGAAAAGAGCGTGGAGCACATGAGATCGAGGTACGCCGCGGAGTCTTGCATAAGGGGCTCCGGCCGCGGGGACCGGATTGGATGAGGCACCATAAGATGGTATTTTATTCCATTCAGTCCCCTACGCATCCGCGGGGAGAAACGGAGGTCTTGAACAAGGCGCTCGTCGAGAGGTGAAACAAAGAGCCGCAAGGCGGGTCTTTGGGGACGAGGGAGCGGACGAAGGAGGCACGGATGAGGACCATCGACGACTTCACGCGACCGCTGGAATACGTATCCCCCATGGACGGTCTCCTGGGCTCCATCTTCCGTGACTGGGTGGAGAAGGAGGTAATACCTTACCGGCGCCAGTTCGACGAGGATTACCGCGAGCATCACCTAATCCACCCGCCCTTTAAGAAACTCCTCGGCGAGTACGGCCTGCAGCGCATGATCTTCCCCGAGGACCTCGGCGGATGGGGTATGGGCCGTTCCCACTACATGTGTACCGCCGCCTTCCGCATGTTCGAGGAGATAGCCCGCGCCGACACGGGGATGGCCCTGGCCTTCGGGGCCCTCTTCTGGCCCTTCCTGTTCATCGCCCTTGAGCCGCACGAGAACCGGCGCCTCCTCGAGGAGTTCGCCCCCATGTTCTGCCAGACCACGGAACCGGTCTTCGCCGCCCTTTGCATGACCGAGCCGCAAGGAGGCTCGGACATCGAGAACATCGAGATCGTCAGGGGCAGCACCATCCGCACCACAGCCGTGCTGGACGGCGACGAGTGGGTCATCAACGGCCACAAGCTGTGGCCTTCCAACACCGGCGGCCTGGCCAGGCTCATGGCCGTGGTCTGTACCACCAACCCGGGATCCGACGATCCCCGGGACATCGCCGTCATCTACGTGACTTCGGACACGCCCGGGGTGACCCAAGGCCCTCCCTACGAGAAGGCGGGGATGGCCGCGGATATGAACTCCGACGTGTGGTTCGAGAACGTCCGCGTACCCTCCTGGTACCGGGCATGCGGACCCGGGGACGACGCCAAGTACTTCGGGGAGATCATGTCCACCGGCAACATGGGCATCATCGCCTGGATCTCCGGGGCCATGATGAACATCTACGAGCGGCTCACGGAGTTCGTAAACCGCAAGAAATACCGCGGCCTGCCCTTAAAGGAGAACGACGCCGTAGCCGGAATCCTGGCCGACTTCGCCGCCAACATCGAGGCCATCCGCATCGTGGGCTACCAGTGCGCGCGCATGTGCGACCGCCACGACCTCTACGGTCCCCTGTGGGACCCCGGGTTGGTGGCCAAGATGCGCGCCCAGCGCTACCTGGCCATGGACCGCTTCATCGAGGTCACGGGCCGGGTGATGAACCTCATGGAATGCTTCGGGACCGACCGTGAATGGGACGTGGAGAAACACTGGCGGGACCTGAAGATCCTCCAGCTGGTGGAGGGATCCAAGCAGCTCTGCCAGATCGAGACGGCACGCTGGTTTTATGAATGCCAGACTCTTTGACGCAGCGGAAAGCCTAAAGGAGGGCCCGTTGAAAGGGGCTTGCGGACGAGGAGTTTATAAAGCCGGTAGAGGTCACGTGATCCGCGAGCATGTTTGCGGGGTGAAGGAAATTCGGTGAAGGGACTTCAGCGCCTGGTTCCTGGGTCTTGTGATCGGCGAGCGCGTCAGCGGGGTGCAAGGAGGGGTGCGGGGAGCAAATGGAAGAAGAGCATCATCGTGGGTGGGGTGACGAGGTTCCCGTTCCCGAAGACGGTCCCTTCTTCGTGGATGGGTAGGAGATGAGGAAACGGACGGTCCGGCAAGAAGCCTTAAGCCGTGCAGGCATCGAGAGACTGCGGAAAGGGGGTGCTCATGAACGATCTGGAACTTTTTCCCTACCCGAAGAACCGCCTCCAGAAGACCGATCTGGATCTGGCGGCCAGCCTGCAGAACCTGGTGCAGAAGGAGATCGTGGACAAGCGCCTGGAGCTCAAGGAGGACTATGAGGGACTCCTCAAGCCCAACCTGAGGAAGCTCCTGGTGGAGATTGGCCTGCAACGCATGTTCTGGCCGGAGAGCCTGGGAGGAGAGGAGCACAACGGCCCCGAGGCCGCCTACACCGTGGCCGCCGCCCTGGAACAGGTGGGCCGGGCGGACACCGGGCTGGCATACCTCGCGGCGCACAACCTGGCCCTGCAGGCGGCGCTGGCCATGCGTGAGAACCTAGACACGGAGGCCTGTGCCCGTTTCGCTCCCCTCTTCTGCGACGGCCGGGGACCGGTGATCGTGTCCTTCCTCCTCCCCGTCTTCGGCGAGGACGGGAAAGCCCCCACCTGGCGTGGCAAGAGTTTCCAGGTAAAGGCCAGAGCCGCGTCCGGCTCATGGATCCTGGACGGCAGGGGTGTGCGGCCCACCTGCTCCGGTGTCGACGCCGACCTCTTCGGGGCCTGGTGCGCCGTGGAGAACGAGGAACAACCGGCCTTTATCCTGGTCCCCGGTGACGCTTCCGGACTCTCCCGCGGGCCGGAGTTCAAGAAGACGGGGCTGGCGGCCAGCCGTAACGCCGACCTGGACCTCTCCGGGGTGCAGGTGCCTCTCGAGAACTGCCTCTTCCGCGGCGAGACCGAATACCGCCGCCTCCTCTCCTGGCTCTACCTGGGAATCTCGGCCACCGCCGTGGGTGGCCTCCTGGCCGCTTACCAGATCCTCAAGGAATGGGGGGACAACCGGGTCATCAAGGGGACCGGCAACGTCTTCAAGGAGAACCCGCTCACCGGAGCCCTCATGGGGGAGATTGCCCAGGACATCTCCATGGCCCGCCTCCTGGCTTATGACCTGGCGGGCATGCTGGCCGACCCCCCCTCCTTCGGGGACGCCGGCTCGGACGGTGTGTTCACCGCGGCCCTGATGATAGTCCACCAGGTGCTGGCAACCGCGGAGCGGGCCATCCATCGCACCATGGAGCTCATGGCCTCGGCGGGATACGCCAAGGAGTGGCAGCTGGAGCGGTACTGGCGGGACCTGAAGACCGTGCAGTGCTATGTGGGCTCCCACGAACTGGCCAAGCACGACTTCGCCCGCTGGTTCTACGGCGCCAGGACCCTCTGAGGGGGGGGTGATCAAAGTGCGCGGCATCGACGTCTTCAGCCGTCCCCTGGAGTACCTCACCCCACTGGGCGAACAGGTGGGGGAGATCATCCGGGAGTGGGTGGAGAAGGAGGTCATACCCTACCGCCGAGAGTTCGACGAGGACTACCTGGAGCACCGCCTCATCCTCCCGCCCTTCAAGAAGTTGCTGGGCGAGTACGGCATCCAGCGCATACTCTTCCCCGAGGACCTGGGGGGCTGGGGCCTGGGCCACTCCGATTACCTCTGCGTGGCCGCTTTCCGCATGTTCGAGGAGATCGCCCGCGCCGACTCCGGGATGGCCGTGGCCTTCGGGGTGGTCTTCTGGCCCCTGGTGCTCATCTGCTGCGAGCCCCACGTCAACCGGCGCCTGTGCGAGGAGTTCGCCCCCATGTTCACCGGGACCACGGAGCCCGTCTTCTCCTGCTTGGCCATGACCGAGCCGCAGGGAGGGTCGGACATAGAGAACGTGGAGGTGCTCAAGGGGAGCACCATCCGCACCACCGCTGTGCGGGACGGCGACGAATGGGTCATCAACGGCCACAAGCTGTGGCCCACCAACACCGGCGGGGTGGCCGACCTCATGGCCGTGGTCTGCACCACCAATCCCGGCTCCCGCAACCCCGAGGACATCGCCATCATCTTCGTGCCTTGCGACCGCCCCGGCGTGACCCAGGGCCCGGCCTACGAGAAGGCAGGCATGGCCGCGGACAAGAACGGCGACATCTGGTTCGAGAACGTGCGCGTCCCCCTGTGGTACCGGGCCTGCGGCCCCGGGGACGACGCCAAGTACTACGGCGAGGTGGTCTCCCTGGGCAACATGGGGAGCATCGCCTTCGCCGTGGGGGTGATGCTCAACATCTATGAGAAACTGCAGGAGTACGTGAACCGCAAGACCTACCGCGGCATGCCCCTCAAGGAGAACGACGCCGTGGCCGGGGTGCTGGCCGACTTCGCCGCCACCATCGAGGCGGTGCGCATCATCGGTTACCAGTGTGCCCGCATGTGCGACCGCCAGGACCTCTACGGGCCGCGCTGGACCCCGGAGATCGTGGCCCGGGCCCGCGCCCACCGTTACTTCGCCGCTGACCGCGCCCTGGAGGCTATCGGCAAGGTGATGAACCTCATGGAATGCTTCGGGCCGGACCGCGACTGGGACGTGGAGAAGCACTGGCGGGACATCAAGATGGTCCAGCTCTGGTTGGGCGGCAAACAGCTCAGCCAGATGGAGGTGGCCCGCTGGTTCTTCGAGTGCGAGACGCTTTGAGGTGATGAAGATGGCCGTGGAAACGGGTACCCGGACGGAAGTGGAGACGCGGGGGCTGGTGGACGCCCTGGACCGCATCCTGCGTCAGCTCATCAGCACCCCCAAGTTCAAGGAGACGGTGATCACCCTGCTCAACGTGGTGGACCCGCCTGCGGCGCGCCGCCTGGTGCGTACCATATTCTGGCAGGACCCTGGGTTGCTCATGTCCGTGCTCGGGACTCTGCCGGCGATACTGAACACCGCGTTCCAGGCCCTGGCGGAGGCAGCCGCCCAGATGAACTCCATGCCTGCCCCCCTCCTCCAGGACCTCCTGCACCGCATCGTGGAGGGCCTGGACGGGGAGGCCCTGGGCGTGGCGGCGGGGGGACTGGCGAAGATGCGCCTCTCCCTCGGGCTATCGGAGGAGGGGAGCGGACTGCGCCGCAGCCTCTCCTCCCTGCGCGGCGATTTCTCCTCCGCCTTCTCCGCCGCCATGGGGGATGCCTCCCTGGCCGAGCGCCTCAGCGCCTGGATGGCCGCCGCGGGCGAGAGGGCCAAGGACAAAGAGTCGTCCACTTACGCCTTCGTCCAGGCCCTCAGGAAGGCCCTGGAGAAGAACCCGGACTTCGTGAAGCACGTCTTACAGCCCCTTCTGGAATTACCTGCCAAATCCTCGACGAGGAAGGCATCACCGAAGTCCGGTGAGACCAAACCGGACGCCAGCAAGCCAGCCGCCAAGAAGGAAGGGTAAGGGGGTGAGAGCATGGAACGCCGGGATGTAAACCCGGGCCTCGGGGAGAGGATACTCAAGGAGGTCATCGCCACTCCCGCCCTGAAGGAGGTCTTCCTCCTCCAGTTAAAGGACATCAGGCCGGAGACGGCGTCAGGTCTTGTCAAGACCCTGCTCTGGGGGGACCCGGGCGTCTCCATGAGCCTCTTCGGGGCCCTGCCTGACGCTGCCAACTGGCTGCTGGAGTTCCTGCTATTAATGGGACGCCAGCTCAACGGCCTCCCCGAGCCGCTGCTCCGGGACATCTTGGGGCGCATCGGCGCGGGTATAGACCGTGAACGCCTGGGGGAGCTTCCCCAGATTTACGGGAAGCTCCTGCGCCGTCTGCTCCTGGGGGAGGGCAGGCCTCCCGAGGAGGTCCGGGACGCGGTAATCTCCGCGCTGAACCGGGCCCTCGCCGCCCTCGAGCGCTCCACCGCCCGGCTGGCGGCGAACCGGGAGGAGCTGG
>JACVJH010000108.1 GCA_015711895.1 Candidatus Solincola tengchongensis
ACCGCCGGCGGCTGCTCTCCACCGAGGGCCTGACCTTGGAGGAGGACCTCGGTGAGCAGTGGGTGCTCGGGGTGGAGGAGGGGCCGGTCACCCCGGCCGGTGACCTGGAGGTGGAGGCCCAGGCCCCCGAGGAGGTGCGCCCGGGGGAGCCCTTCAACCTGGGCCTGCTGGTGAGGAACCCCACCCCCCTGCCGGCGGTGGTGACGGAGGAGGAACCCCAGCCCGTGCGGCTTGTGGTGGTGGACGCGCAGGGCAGGGCGATAGAAGAGGAAAAGACCTCCTGCCGGCCTCCTTTCTTCCTGCAATCCGGAGAGATGGCCGTCCTTCCCCTGCGCTGCCGGAAGGCCCCTTCCGAAGCGGGGTTTTACTCTCTCCATCTCGAGCTGGAAAGGGGGGTCCTCGGGGAGAGGGACTTCACCCTGTCCCTGCGGGTGGGCGAGATGGCCACCTCCGAGGAGCCTTCCCTTCTGGAGGGAGGGGTGGAATACGCCGGCGGGGAGGACGTGATACGCATCCCCACTCCCGACGGGCTGTTCCCCCTGGCCTTCCGGGTCACCTCCGGAGGGGACACCTATCTTCTGGCGGCGCGGGAGAGCCGTGAGGAGGAGCTCACCCGGCCGCAGGGACTGGTGCACCTGGCCCTGCGCTTCGAGAGGGAGGGCCCGGTCTGGGAGGAGCAGAGGGGCACCCTGCCCTGCGACCTCTCCCCCGGGCAGTCGGCCGTCCTTCCCACTCTCGTCAGGCCACCCTCCGCGCCGGGCCGATATAAGTTGTTCGTGGGCCTGACCGACGAGGGCTTCAACTGGTTCGGCGAGGTGCTGGTGCTGGACGTGGAGGTGGGGGACGGCTCCGGGTGAGGGACGCGGGTTGGAGGGCGCGTGGAGGGTCGAAAAGACCGCCTTTTGGCCGGTGGATTAGGCCGAGGGGTGGAGGATCGGTTGACGTATAATCACCTATGCTTTAATCGCTTCGACCCCGGATACGGTGGATAAGAGGAGAGGGAGGAGCATAAGACCATGAGAAGCGGCAACACACTGGACTACTTCTTCTCCCCCCGGAGCGTGGCCGTGGTCGGCGCCTCCGCCGACCAGACCAAGGGGGGCTACAACCTCATCGCCAACATGCTGGAGTCCTTCTCCGGCCCGGTGTACCCCGTCAACCCGGGAAGGGAAGAGATACTGGGGGTCAAGTGCTACCCCTCGGTGCGGGACCTAGCCGGGAAAGTGGAACTGGCCATCGTCTTCGTCCCCGCGGCGGCTGTGCCCGGAGTCCTCGAGGACTGCGCGGCGGCGGGGGTGAAGGCCGCGGTCATCGAGTCCGGTGGCTTCGCCGAGGTGGGGGAGAAAGGGAAGGAATTGACCGAGCGTTGCCTGGAGATCGCCTCCCGGACGGGCCTGCGGCTGTGGGGGCCCAACTGCACCGGGCTGGTGAACACCGATCCCTTCATCTTCACCCCCTTCATGCGCGCTCCCAAGGCCCACGAGCGCCTGAAGCCCGGAAACCTGGGCATCATCGCCCAGAGCGGGATGCTCGCGGCGGGCTTCATGTTCCAGTACGTGCTTTCCGGTTTTTTCCAGGTGAGCAAGGCCTGCGCCATCGGCAACAAGATAGACGTGGACGAGGTGGAGGTGCTCGACTACCTCTCCCGCGACCCCAGGACCAGGGCGGTGGTGGCCTACCTGGAGTCCATCGAGAGGGGGCGGGACTTCCTGGAGGTGGCCCGGGGGATGCGCGGCCGCAAGCCCCTGGCGGTACTCAAGGGCGGTCGCTACGAGGAAGCGGCCCGGGCCGCCCTCTCCCACACTGCCAGCCTGGCCGGCTCCGACGAGGTGGTGGACGGCGCCCTGCGCCAGGCCGGAGTGGTGCGGGTGCACGACTTTCACGACCTCATGAACCTGGGGAAGGCCTTTTCCCTGCACCCCGAACCCTTCCGCCTGAACTCCCCCCGAGGGGACGGGGTGGCCGTGGTCACCGTGACCGGGGGCGGTGGCGTGGTGTCCACGGATATGCTGCGGGAGTCCGGCCTTTCCGTGCCCGCCCTTGAAAAGCGCACCCTGGAGGCCCTCTCCGGCATCTTCCCGGAGTGGATGCCCCCCTCCAACCCGGTGGACATATGGCCGGCCGTCGAGAAGAGAGGTTTGACCGTCTTCCCCGAGGTCCTGCGCCACGTTCTGGACGATGCCCGCGTGGACGGGGTTATCCTCCTCCCCTTCGCCTCCCGCCTCCTGGAATATTTTCCCTTCGAGGAGGTGGGAAGGCTGATCCGGGAGAGCGGCAAGGCGGCGGTCTCCTGGGTCTTCGGCGACCTGCGTTTCTTCGGCCACTACGAAGAGAGGCTCAGGGAGTTCGGCATCCCCGTGTACACCGACCTGCGCTCCTGCGTCCTGGCCCTGCGGGCCTATCTGCAGTACTCCCGTGCGGCCCGCGGCAACCGCGACTGAGTCGGTGCGGCATGATTACCGGGAGACGTCATCGACCCGAAGGCCTTGCGCCCCTCATTCGGCGAGTGCGGCGTGCGCGGTCTGGAGGCGCCAACGCCCGATGATCGTGGCGCCACGGCCGCGCTCCCTTCGGCTGAGCGGGTAAAAAGGGCTTTTTGGCCCTCCTCTTTGCCCGAAACTATGGTTTTCGGAAGGGAACTGCGAGCGCTGTTCAACGGGAAGCGGAGTTGTCAGGGCCGTCCGCTGTACAGGTATGGGGGAAGAACGCTCGTGCCGCCGGGTACCGGCATGGAAACGACCCCATATGGCCTGCCCGCTCAATATTCGAGGAATGAGCCCACCGTGTCGTGGCCTCCCACCATCCCGTTGAAGGAGAAGTACATGGGCCGCTCGGCCACGATGGGCACGCCTGAGGTGACGCGGATGGAGACGTCGCCCCTGGCGCTGTCCTGCACCCCGATGCCCTCCGCATCACCGTGCACGGCCACCGTGTAGCGGGAGCGCGGCTTCACGGTCAGCTTCTTGCGGATGTTGGCCCCGTCCCCGCAGAGGTAGTCGATGACCACATCCGCCGGGTCGTTCATGGGGTTCTGCAGGCAGAGGAAGGTGTTGAACCCCGGGCGCGTGCAGCCTTCCGCGAAATACCACTGAGTGGAGGGGGAGGGAGCGCCCATGGCGTCGTGCCCTCCGTCCCACACGCCCGCATAGTTGAAGTATATGGGGCGCTCGGCCACCACGGGCAGATTGGAGGTCACCTTGATGGACACGTCGCCGTGGGGGCCGTCGTGGGTGCCGATGCCCAGCCCGTCCTGGTGCACGGCCACGGTGAAACGAGAGCCCGGCCTGATGTTCAACTGGCGTACGATGTCGGCCCCGTCACCGCACAGATACTCAACGGTCACCGCCGCGGACTGGGACCTGTCCGGGTTCTGCAGGCAAAGGTAGGTGTGGAAACCGGGGCGCGTGCACCCCTCGGCGAAGTACCATTCCTGACGTGGCGTGTCCGTGCCCATGACGTCATGCCCCCCGGCCCAGGTACCGTGGCTCCCGGAATAACGGTAATAGAGCGCCCGCTCGGCGATGACCCCCGAGCGGTCGGAGAACATCACCGTGCTCACGTCCTGTCCATCCACGGAGCCGTTGACGTAGACCGTACAACGGGACCGTCCGGGGATGTTCACCACTTTGACCACGGATAAACCGCTTCCCAAAAGATAGCGGAGCTGGGCGGTGGCCGCCTCCGGGTTGGGGTTCATGAGCAGGACGAACTCCTGGAACCCGCTCCCCGTGTAGCCCTCCGCCAGGTAGGAGCGGCTGCGCACCTCGGAGGCCGACCACAGGTCGGGCACCTCCTGGTGGGGGTAGCAGGCGCGGTGGTCGGGGAAGCGGCGGAACATGGGCCAGGCGGCCAGCGAGGGGTTCCACTTGCCGCACTCGTAGCGGATGATACGCCCCGTCTCCCCGTCCATGCCGTTGGTCACCACCACGTCGGTCAGGCCGTCGGCGTCCAGGTCTCCCACCGCCGGGCAGCTGAACACGTTCTGACCGGTATGCACCTCCAGCACCCGGTTGCCGGAGGGCTCGTAAGCGGCGAGGTGCTGTCCCTCGCCCATGATGACCTCCATATCCCCGTCCCCCTCGATGTCGGCGATGGCCGGGGAGCCCATCTTCTGGACGGCGAAGAGCCGGTTCTTCCATTTCTCCTTCCCGTCGTGCTCCCAGCAGTAGACCCAGGAGTCCATGGAGGCGCAGGCCACCTCGAAGTAGCCGTCTCCGTCGAGGTCGGCCACCGCCGGGGAGGAGAACACGTTGTCCCCCGTGTTCACCGGCCAGCCGGGGAGGTTCTCCCCCCGGTGGTTGAAGGCGTAGACGTGTTTCCCGTCGGCATAGGAGAGATAGGTGGGTTGGCCGGGATTGGTGTTCTGCCAGAAGAGGCCGGTGCCCACCACGATGTCCGGGAAGCCGTCGCGGTCCAGGTCGGCGATGGCCGGGGAGGACCATATCACCTGCGGCAGGGTCTTGGGGAACCCGGACTTGATGGAGCCGTTCTCCTCAAAGACGTAGAGCAGGCCGCCCCGGGGCCAGGGCCAATAGGGGCCGCTCCAGCAGTCGGCCCCGATGACCACCTCGTCCTTCCCGTCCAGGTCGATGTCCCCGCAGGCCGGGGAGGACCAGATGGAGTCGTGGTTCTGGTACTGCCACATGAGGGGTCCCTCGTAGTGCCAGGCGGTGACGAAGGTCCCCCAGTTGCCCACCACGATCTCCAGGTTCCCGTCGCCGTCCAGGTCCCCGCTGGCGGGAGAGGGGAAGACCTCCCGGTAGCCGTAGGCCGTGCCGGCGAACTTGGGCCACCCCCAGTGGGAGAGGGGCTGTCCCAGGTAGTTCAGCCCGTAGACGTAGCCGTTATGGCTCCCGAAGAATATCTCCAGGGTCCCGTTGCCGTCGCAGTCAACGGCCAGTGGGGTGGACTGGATGGTGGCCCCGGTGTTGTAAGCCCAGCGGATGTTGCCGTTCAGGTCAACGCAGTAAAAGACCCCGTTGTTGTTCCCCGCCAGTATCTCCTGGGTACCGTCCCCGTCTATGTCCGCTACGGTGGGGGAGGCGTGCTTGAACATGCTCCCCACGTCCAGGGCCCAGACCTGGGTCCACCCCGGCGGGTTGGCCGATGCCCGCCCGGAAGTGTCGTGGAAGAGGAGCAAAGGGGGCGATAGCCATGCTATGGCTAAAAATGCCGACATTAAGAACACGACCAGGATTGGGGAAAGGAACCCGGCGGCCCTCCCTGTCCTCATCTTCTCTCGCCTCCTCCTTATTCGCATCCCGTTATCGGACGAGCTGCTGAACGGCGCTATCGACGGCCCGACGCGAAGGTATGACCTCGGAATCCGCGCCCTTTTCGGAACTGATGCGCCGCCCGGCCTTCACTCGCCTTCATTCCGCCTACGCCATATAGGGCGCTCACGCCGTATCGGGCGCCTTGGCCCTTTGCGGTGAGCCGGCGGTTTCAGGCGAACTTTACCCTGCCTCCGCGGCACTTCCTGCTTTTCTAGCGGGCGCGGGAGCACCGGCAAGCCTTCGAGATAGATTTCGTCCCCTTCAACGGGCGACTTGAGCGAGGGTCGCCGGCTGGCGGGTTTCCTTTCGCGGGTTTCGAAGAACAATGCATGCGGTGCACGAGCATGGACTTCACGCGTATTCTTGCCTTGCCGTGGGGTGCCGGGGCCGTCCCTTGCCCCCGTCGGGGGAAAGAGGACCAGCCGGTAGGAGGGCGCATGAGGCCGGAGCGGCGCTAACAAAGGCCAACTCAGTTCCTTCGCGGGGAGGTTATAGGAGGATCAAGGACGAGAGCGTTCAAGGGCCCTCCTTCACTCGTACATGTCATAATGGATGATATATTACGGTGTCGGTTTTCGTGCTTTAAAGATTGATCGAATGGGTGGTCACTACAAGGATGAGATCCGCTCCGACGCCGTTCTTACGGAGAGGAGGACAGGCATGACCGCCGGGGATGTGGAGGTGAGTTACGTCATCCCCAGTTACCGGGGCTGTGACATCCTCCCCGCCTGCTTGCGCTCCGTGCTGTCTCAGACCTCCAAGGCCTCGCGGGAGGTCATCGTAGTGGACGATTCCTCTTGCGACGGGAGCGTGGAGTTGATACGCGACGCCTTCCCCGGAGTGGAGGTAATCGTCAACCGGCGCAACCTGGGTCCTGCTGGAGCCAAGAACGTAGGTGCAGCGAGGGCCAGAGGGCGCTTCATCGCTTTCCTGGACAACGACGTTGAGCTATTTCCCGACTGGGAGGAGGTCATGCTGGACCGCTTCTCCCGGGAGGGCGGTGACCTGGCTGCCTGCGCTTCGCGTCTGCTCTCACCGGAGGATCCGGCTAGGCTGAATAGTGCCGGGGGAATGATAAACCTCCTGGGCCATGCCTGGGATCGGGGACTCCGGGACGAAGGGGCGGGCGTCCACTCTCGTCCCTTGCCGGTCATCTATGCCTGCACCGCGGCCATGATGGTGCGCGGAGAGGCACTGCGGAAGGTCGGCGGTTTTGACGAGAGACTCCGTTACGCTTACGAGGATGCCGACCTCGGTTGGCGCCTGAACATCTACGGATACCGGGTCGTCTACGAGCCGCGCGCCGCCGCCTGGCACCGGCTGAACACCACCCTGGGCCGGGGAAGGCCCTTCAACAAATACCATTATGAGCGCGGCAGGTTGCGTTCGTGGATCAAGAACCTGGAGGGCGGCACCCTCGCCTGGCTTTACCGGGAGTACCTTTACTGGTTCCTGGCCCAGGTGGGCCGAGAGGGCAGGGAGGCTCTTTCACTGCGTGAAAGGTGGGCCATGAGAGGGCGTATGGCGCAGGCCGTGGCCTGGAACCTACTCTTTCTGCCCGACACCTTGCGCCGGAGAAGTGAGGTGGTTGCCGGAAGGAGATGTTCGGACCGGGAGTTGATCCAGAGGGGACTACTGTATCCCCAGGTGGGCAACCCTCCCAACCACGGTTCCCGAAAAGGGAAGGACGGGCGTCTTTTCTCCCCCGTTCGGGATTCCCATCCACGCAGGGTGGAGATGGGCCGGAAGGGCGAGGAGGGCCTGGTCGAGGGATGGTTCGAGAGGGAGAAGGACGGCAACGGTCTGGTCTACCGCTGGACGGGAGAGAGAGCCCGTGCCCTGCTGAGGGCCAGGGGCGCCGGGGGGAGGGAGCTGCTGATCCGTACCCGCATGGGTCACCCCGAAGGAGGTTCCAGGGCGGTCGTCCGGGTGGACGGATGCGAGGTGGGGATAATAGAGGTGCCCAATCGCGTGAGCCTGCATCGCCTTCCCTTGCCCCGGGCCGAGGAGGGGGTGGCGAGGGAGGTGGAGATAGAGACCCTGAACCCCTTCCGTCCCCGCGAGGTACTGGGGGTGGAGGACCTGCGCAATCTGGGCATCGCCGTGATCTCCCTCGAGTTGCGGGGTCGAGGTCTGAAAACGGACAGGTTCCTGTGAGCGGGCCTTTGGGTGCAAGACCCTGCCCGAGGCCCTTTGAGGAGGGAAAATCATGCGCATCCTCCTTGTGACCCATCGATACGGGGCGGAGGTACATGGCGGAGGCGAGAAGTTCCTGAGGGATCTCATGACCCGCCTGGCCTCCAGGGGTCATCGGGTGGAGGTGATCACCACCCGTTCCATGTGCCTGCTGCCTTCGCCCCGGGGGTATCTGATTTGGGATAACCTGCTCCCCCCGGGGACGGAATGGGACTGCGGGGTGGAGGTGCGCCGTTTTGGAGCGAGAAATCCCCGTCCGCGAGGTGGGGCACGCCGATCGGCCCGCCTCGGCGATTACTTTGAGGAGGAGAGAAACGGGGAGCCCTTCGCCCGTCTTCTGGGCGAGAACCTGGCGGGAACCGATGAACACTGCTTTCTCTCCGGATGGTACCACCTGGAGGAATGGGAGGACGGACCGGCGCGTTGGGCCGGGAGGAGAGCCCGCCTGATGGCCGGGGGCAGAGGGCTGGAGGGATTGGGCCTGGATATGCACTCCCCCTGGGGAGGGACCTTCAGGATAATCCTTGACGGGGTGGAGCGCAGGGATTTTACTCTGGCGCCGGGAAGGCGGGAGGAGTTCCGTCTCAGCTTCTCACGCCGGGAGCTCCTGGACGTGACCCTGGAATGCGGACACACGGCAAAGCCGCCCGGGGACGGCCGGGAGCTGGGGGTGGCGCTGCGGCGGGCCTATCTCCTGGGGGGAGGTGGACGGAGGGAGCTCGATCTCCGGAGGGACTGGGAGGATTTCATGCGTACCGCCCCGGAGGAGGTCCTGGGAAAGATCCTCTGGGAGGTGGTGAGGCTCAGGCCGAGGCGGATCCGGAGGTGGCGCGATTATGTCCTGTCCCCGCTCTCCAAGGTTGGAGCGGGAGGCATGCCGCGCCGCGCGCCGCTGCGACCTGGTGATGGGGGCCATGGTGCCCATGACCACTCTGGTGACGGCCTGGAAGGCGGCCTGCAAGGCGGGAAAACCCTTCCTGGCCGTACCTCTTTTCCATCCGCGCGACTACAACCACTACTGGCCGGATTACTACCGTGCAATGCGGGACGCGGCAAGGGTGGAGGCCAATTCGCCGGCCATAAGGGATATGATGAGGGCCTGGGGGCTTCCGGCCTTTTCCGTCGGGCCGGGATTAGATGTGGAAGAATTTGCCGACAATTCCATACGGGGCGACCGCTTCCGGCGGGAGTACGGGCTTGAGGGGAGGAAGGTACTCCTCTGGGTGGGGCGCAAGAACGCCTCCAAGGGTTACCCCACCGCCATCGCCGCCGTCCGCCTCCTCCGGGAGTGGGGGATGGACGCCGTCCTCCTCATGGTGGGGCCGGACGATGACGGGCAGCCGCTGCCCACCGAGGAGGTGGTCTACACGGGCCCTCAACCCCGGGAGAGGTTACTGGACGCTTACGACGCCTGCGACCTCTTCATCTTCCCCTCCCTGAACGAAAGCTACTGCCTGGTGCTCAGCGAGGCACGGCTGCGGGGAAAGCCCGTGCTGGCCAACGTTTTCTGCGCCGCGGCACGGGGGCAGATAGAACACGGCGTGGACGGCTACCTCTGTGCTGAGGCGGAGGAGTACGCCCGGTACGCCTGGGAACTGCTCACGGATGGGGAGAGGTCCTCCCGGATGGGAATGCTCGGGCGGGAGAGGATAAGGCGCGAGAGGGATTGGGATGTCCTGGTGGAGGCCTATGAACGCCTCCTTCGCTCCCTCGTCGAGGATGCTTCGGCAGCAGGTTGAGCTGCCTTCGGCGGGATGTTTCCGCCGCGTGACCGGACCGTCAGGAGCTCCGGAAACGGTCGTCGCTCTCGTCTCTTTTACCCTTGTGCCTCCGGTTCCGGAAGGGAGGGGCTGGGGGCTGGAAGAGCCCTTCTTTTCCCGCCCCTTCAACGCCGATTGAGGAGGGATGTGCCTCCAGTACGGTAAGGGAGGGTTATAATACCTCCCAATGACCTCCTATCACCTCGAGACGGTACGGACGAGGAGGGCATTGGAGGGCAAAGGAAGGCCGCGGGGACATCGCGGAGAAAGGGATGCGGGAACAGGATCTGACGGAGCTGACCGGAAGAGGGAAGAACCAGGTCCGGAAAACGATTTCCAGCAAATCCCTGCGGGGCATAGCGGTAGGAATGCGGACAATGATCGGACCTCGCGGGGAAAGGATGCTGGAGCAGGGTTTGAAGAGAGCATCTGGAGGCCAAAGCGCGAGGTTGGGGAAACGATGTGGAAAAAAATCAGCGAGGAGTATGGCGTCGGGTGGGGAAGAGAAAGGCGGGAGCTCGACCGTTGCAGGGTTTTGGCAAGGGAGCGAAAAGGCTGATAGGCGGGCGGAGGCGATTCCTATGAAGATTGTTTATTCCGCCCACGCCTTTTGTCTTAATGGAACCCTATGCGCCGATCGCGCATCCACGTAGGAGAGTGCGCGGATGGATGGTATTGGGACTGGCATTCAGAGCGAAGGAGCGGTAATCGCCATGGGTTCAAGCAAGAGAGTGATAAAGGAGAGGAGGGCGAGATCGGGGAGGAGGACAAAGCCTCGCCCCATCCTCGCATCCGCCGTTCTCTTTATGGCCTTCCTGCTGGCATCCGCATCCAACCTGGTTTCGGTGTCCATGCGAGACGGCAAGGCGGCGGCGGCCGAGGGGCGCAACGTTTCCGACTGGCTCATCCTGGGTCTGGACGCCAGGGAATACACGAGCCGCATCGTCCCCCGCGTCCCCCTTTCCGAGAGGCAGTGGGTGCGCCACCACAAAGTCCTCATGACCTGGGGAAAGGCGGAGCCCCAGCAAGACGTCTTCAACTGGGCCTATTTCGACCAGGAGATAAACGCCCGCCTGGCCGACGGCACGGATTCCCTCATGCTCCTCCTCACCGGCGCCATCCCGGCGTGGGCGCGAGACCCCGCCTACGGGAGCTTCGCGGACAAGGCTCCCCCTCGCGACCTGCGGGACTGGTACGATTTCTGCTCCCGGGTCGCCGAGCGCTACGGATCGGTGGTGGACTTCTACGAGGTCTGGAACGAGCCGGGGTGGGACCGCGATTCCACCGCCTGGTACAACTACGGCGTCTACCACTTCGGTGGCCAGGTGGAGACGGAATACCTGCCGCTCCTGCAGCTGGCCTATCAGGCAATAAAGGAGAAGGACCCCACGGGCATCGTGGTCTGCGGGGACCTGCAGTGCACCAACGATCCTCACCCTGATCGGGGAACGGAACTTTACGGCCTGCTCTTTGACGACGTCAACCGCCCCGGACAGGACGTGTCGGTGAAGGTGGAGGCCTCACAGCCCATCGTCGCCGAGCGCCCCATGTACTTCAGGTACAATTCCTCCTGGGATGACGGCCACGACTCCCTGGGCGCCACCTCTCCTTCAACCGACTGGTACTTCGCCGAGGGCTGCACGCGCCCCGGGTTCAACACCTACCTCTGCCTGCAGAACCCCGACCCATCCAATACCGCCCAGGTGAGCGTGGAATACCTCTGCGGGGACGGCTTCAAGGACACCAAGACCGTGAACGTGGGTCCCCAGTCGCGCTTCACCATCGCCGTGCACGGCGACGCGCTGGGAATCGGGGTCCACGACACCGCGCGCGGCGACGTGTCCATAAAGGTCCACTCCGAGGTACCCGTGGTGGCCGAGCGCCCCATGTACTTCGACTACGCCGGCGGCAAGCGGGGAGGGCACGTGAC
>JACVJH010000109.1 GCA_015711895.1 Candidatus Solincola tengchongensis
GTCCTCCTTGGTGATCTTCTTCTCCGCCAATCCTCACACCTCCGCTTTTTCCTTCCCGTCGCCCGCAACGTCTTTCCGCGGCTCAGGCCGCCTTGGACCTCTCCTCCGCCACCGCCTGCAGGGCGTAGACCAGCTTGCGGTAGGGGCCGGAGAGGACACTGTGCAGTCCGTACAGCGAACCCTTGAGGGAACCCACCAGCCTCCCCAGAAGGACCTCGCGGGGAGGGAGGAGGGCTATGGACCTCCCCTCATTGGCGTCCAGAACCTTCCCCTCCAGGTAGCCGCCCTTCACCGTCAGGTTGGGGTTCTCCCGCGCGTACGCCGCCAGCTCCTTGGCCACCGCCACCGGGTCCTCGGAACCGAAGACGGCCCCCACCGGGCCGACCAAGAGCTCTTCCAAGGGCTGGTATTCCGTATCCCGTATGGCCAGGAGTGCCAGCGTGTTCTTGAGCACGCGGTACTCCCCGCCCTTCTCCCGGAGCTTGAAGCGGAGCTCGTTGATCTCCTGCGCCTTCAGCCCGGTGAAATCGGTCAGGAAGATGAATCGGCTGGAGAGGAACCGGTTGCGCATCTCCTCGACCCTGGCGATCTTGTCCTCTCGAGGCATGGTCTCCTCCCGTATCTCCATCCGTCCTCCGGGATCTCCCGTACCCGGAAACGGCCCCAAACCAACGGCCCCCGCGGAGACGGGGGCCTTCATGATACGTCTTCCTGGCTCCTCCGGCCTCCGCGGGATATTAAGCCCTTCCGGCACCCGCCTCTCAGGCTCGACCTCAAAAACCTTACACGAGGGGGGTCACTCTGTCAACGCGCCGGCCTCAACGAGGGCGCCTCGGTCATCTTTCAAACCCTGAAGCGCCTACCTGAAAGACGCGGCATGGGGCACGCGGACAAGGGTCCTCCCTCACCGCCACCCCTCAGACGGCGACCTTCTCCTCTCCGAGGATGTCCCGCACCACGGCGGGATCCACCTTCACCCCGGGGCCCATGGAGGTGGATAAGGTGATGCTCTTGAGATAGCGGCCCTTGGCCGCAGACGGTTTGGCCCGGATGACCTCCTCCAGCACGGCCGCGTAGTTCTCCAGTAGTTTACGCTCGTCGAAACTCTTCTTGCCCAGCACCAGATGGAGGTTACCCTGGCGGTCCACCCGGTATTCCACCTTACCCGCCTTGATGTCCTTGACCGCCTTCTCCACGTCGAAGGTGACCGTGCCCGCCTTGGGGTTGGGCATCAGGCCGCGGGGTCCCAGGAGCTTTCCCAGCTTCCCCACCTGGGACATCATGTCCGGGGTGGCCACCATGGCGTCGAACTCGAACCACCCCTCCTTGATGCGCTCCAGCAGTTCCGGGCCGCCGACGATGTCCGCCCCGGCGGCCTCCGCCTCCCGCGCCTTGTCCCCCTGGGCTATGACCAGCACCCTCACATCCTTGCCCGTCCCGTGGGGGAGGTTGACGGTACCCCTCACCATCTGGTCCGCCTTTCGGGGGTCCACGCCCAGACGGAAGGCCACCTCCACCGTCTCGTCAAAGCGGCTGGAGGGCATCCTCTTGATGATCTCTACGGCCTCCCGGGGATGGTAGAGCTTCTGGCGGTCGTAGAGCGAAAGCGCCTCGCGGTAACGCTTACTCCTCTTCTTCACGAATCGCTCACCTCCGTGGTCGTAACGGGCTCGCGCCCTGCCACCTCACCTCTTAATCGACGACTATTATGCCCATGCTGCGCGCCGTCCCCTCGATGGTGCGCATGGCCGCCTCCACGTCCTTGGTGTTGAGGTCGGCCAACTTCTGCTCGGCGATCTCCCTGATCTGCTTGCGCGTCAGGCGGGCCACCTTCTGCATGTTGGGCTCGGGTGAGCCCTTGTCCAGGCCCGCCTTCTGCTTGAGGAGCACCGCCGCCGGCGGGGTCTTGGTCACGAAGGTAAAACTGCGGTCCTCGTAGATGGTTATCTCCACGGGGATGATGGTCCCCGCCTGGGACTGCGTCTGGGCGTTGTAGGCCTGGCAGAAGGCCATGATGTTCACCCCGTGCTGGCCCAGCGCCGGCCCCACGGGGGGCGCCGGGT
Source organism: Candidatus Solincola tengchongensis (assembly GCA_015711895.1). Classification (GTDB taxonomy): domain Bacteria; phylum Actinomycetota; class Geothermincolia; order Geothermincolales; family RBG-13-55-18; genus Solincola_A; species Solincola_A tengchongensis. Next base: position 2,064 of record JACVJH010000109.1, read on the forward strand.
TGGCCTGCCCGGCCGGGATCTGGAGCTTCACCTTGGCGATGACCTTCTTGGCCATTTCCCTCTCATCCTCCTCACAGCTTGGTCACTTGATCGAAGGTGAGCTCCACCGGCGTCTCGCGTCCGAAGATGGAGACCATCACCTTCAGTTTGCTCTGGTCTATGTTAATCTCCGCAATGGTCCCGGTCATGTCCGCGAAGGGACCCGAGGACACGCGGACGCTCATGCCCTCCTCGAACTCCGTCTTGGGCCTGGGCTTCTCCGCCGTAGCCGGCTTGAGGAGCTTCATGGCCTCCTCTTCGGTGAGCGGGGTGGGCTTGGCGCTGGAGCCCACGAAGCCCGTTACCCCGGGGGTGTTGCGCACCACGTACCAGCTCTCGTCGTCCAGCTCCATCTGCACCAGGATATAGCCGGGCAGCATCTTCTTCTGGACGACCTCCTTCTTCCCGCCCTTTATCTCCATGACGTCCTCGGTGGGGACCACCACCTTGAATATCTTGTGGCCCATGTCCAGGGAGGCGATGCGGTGCTCCAGGTTGCTCTTCACTTTGTTCTCGTACCCGGAGTAGGTATGTACCACGTACCACTTGGGCTCCATCAAACGACCCTCCCGCTCAGAGGATGAAGATCTCCACCAGCTTGGTGAACAGGATGTCCGCGAAATAGACCAGGCCGCCCATGAGAACCACCGTCACCAGGACCACCAGGGTGTAGGAGACGACCTCGTCCCGGGTGGGCCAGGTGACCTTCTTCATCTCCGCGCGGACCTCGGTCAGGAACTGGGACACGGTGACCCGCTGCTTCTTGGGGCCGCCCTTCTTCCTCGTGCCGGCGGATTTCCTGAGCTGGGCGCGTTTCTTCTCCACACCCAGCTTCTGCTGCATCCGCCGCAATTCCCTGCTCGGCAACTCTCCTCCTTGTCCGCAAAAATAATGGCAGGCCTGGAGGGACTCGAACCCCCAACTTCCGGTTTTGGAGACCGGCGCTCTACCAGTTGGAGCTACAGGCCTACGCTAATCCCTAAAGCCGGGTGCTCACGTCACGCCCGTCCGAAGCACCCTCCTCGCTTACCGTTTTAATAATATTATATTAGCGGGTCTCGCGGTGCAAAGTGTGCGTCCGGCACCAGGGACAATACTTGCGCAGCTCGATCCGGTCCGGATCATTGGCTTTGTTCTTCTTGGTCGTGTAGTTCCTTCGCTTGCACTCCGTGCAAGCCAGCGTAACCAGTATCCTCATTTCGGCTCACCTGTCCTTCCCAGTGCCGAGTAGATAAGCTACCACCACCCGTACGGGGTGTCAATCTCCAAGCTCTACCTTAATATCTCCACCACCCTTCCGGCCCCCACCGTGCGGCCGCCCTCGCGGATGGCGAAGCGCAGGCCCTCCTCCATGGCGATGGGGGAGATGAGCTCCACGTTCATCTCCGTGTTGTCCCCGGGCATGACCATCTCCACCCCCTCGGGGAGGGTGATGGTCCCGGTGACGTCGGTGGTGCGGAAGTAGAACTGGGGGCGGTAGCCGGAGAAGAAGGGGGTGTGCCTGCCGCCCTCCTCCTTGGAGAGGACGTAGACCTGGGCCCGGAAGGCCACGTGGGGGGTGATGGAGCCGGGGGCGGCCACCACCTGGCCGCGCTCCACGTCCTTTCTGCCGATGCCCCGCAGGAGCAGGCCCACGTTGTCCCCCGCCTGGCCCTCGTCGAGGATCTTCCGGAACATCTCCACCCCGGTGACCACCGTCTTCTGGGTGGGGCGGATGCCCACGATCTCCACCTCTTCCCCGGTCCGGATCCTCCCCCGCTCGATCCTCCCGGTGACCACCGTGCCCCTCCCGGTGATGGAGAAGACGTCCTCGATGGCCAAAAGGAAGGGCTTGTCCACGTCCCGCTGCGGGGTGGGGATGTAGTCGTCCACGGCGTCCAGGAGCTCCATGACCGAGGAGCAGTTGGGGCAGTCGCGGTTGCCGCAGCCGCACTCCATGGCCTTGAGGGCCGAGCCGGCCACCACGGGGACCTCGTCCCCGGGGAACTCGTACTCGTTCAAAAGCTCCCGCACCTCCAGCTCCACCAGCTCCAAAAGCTCCGGGTCGTCCACCATGTCCGCCTTGTTCAGGTAGACCACCATGGCCGGGACCCCCACCTGGCGGGCGAGGAGGATGTGCTCCCTCGTCTGGGGCATGGGGCCGTCGGCGGCGGAGACGACGAGGATGGCCCCGTCCATCTGGGCGGCGCCGGTGATCATGTTCTTGATGTAGTCGGCGTGCCCGGGGCAGTCCACGTGGGCGTAGTGGCGCTTCTCCGTCTCGTACTCCACGTGGGCGATGGCTATGGTGATGCCCCGCTCCTTCTCCTCGGGGGCGTTGTCTATGGAATCGAAGGACCTCTCCTCCACGTCCAGCCCCTGGTTGTGCAGGCACCGGGTGATGGCCGAGGTCAGGGTGGTCTTCCCGTGGTCCACGTGCCCGATGGTGCCCACGTTGACGTGCGGCTTGGTCCGCTCGAACTTCTTCTTGGCCATTTTGACCCTCCCGAGACGATCTTCCGTTACCCACCGGCCGGCGCCGCTCCTCCGGCGCCGCCCGTGCCTCCGCCGGCCGGCTTAAAGGCCTCAAATAAATTTACGGGAAGCCCAATACGGGCTCCCTTGCTTCCTTCCCGGCCGGTCCTCATATATACAGGGAACATTCCCTCTTTTCCTGGTAGCGGTGAGAGGACTCGAACCTCTGACCCCACGGGTATGAACCGTGTGCTCTAACCAGCTGAGCTACACCGCCACTCTCCCGACTCCAAATAACATTATAGATAAACAGTAAAAGGTATCAAGCAATGGAGCCCGCTAGCAGACTCGAACTGCTGACCCCATCCTTACCATGGATGTGCTCTACCAACTGAGCTAAGCGGGCTCGATGAATCCGGGTCCTACCAATCCCCGGCGTATGAAATATTACTATAAGGCGCCGACCTTATCAACAGCACCCCTGCCGAGAACGACAACCTCTGATCCAGCTCGAAGGTCGAAAAACAGCTATTTTCATTCACTCTGTTCGCTTGTCTCGCCATTTGATGGGGTGGTTTTTACCATGACCATGGGGCGATTTCTAAATTCTTTTCAAACCGGAAGGCGTCTATTCGAACGTTGCAGCGTCCGGGCCCAGGAACATGTCCGAGGCGATCTCCGTCCCCCTCTCCACGACGAGGAACTCCCGGTTCCACTCGCCGTCCAGCATCATGCGCAGCATACGGTTGGATCCCGGGAGCTCCTGGTACTGGAGACCCAGAGCCTCGGCCATGGAACGCGCCGCCTCCCTGCACTCCTCCAGGGCGTAGTTGCCCGTGTTTATGAGGACCACCCGGCGGTAATTGGCCATCATGGCCTTTGCCACCCGCATGGCCTTATCGCGCCCGTAGCGTTCCTCCAGCCGCGCGTAATCCCGGAGGGGATATTCCGCCGCCCTTATCCACCCCTTGGTTAGGTAGTAGGTGCCCGGCTCCTCCCGCATGCGCCGCAGGTGCTCCTCTCTGGAACCGAGGAAGAGGGCGATGCAGTCGTCCACACGGGGGATGATGAGGCGGTGCCGCGGGGAATGCAGGCCCGCCACGGCGTGGGAACATAGCCCGTACCCCAGGACGATGTCCCCATCGTCGGGAACCTCGTCGATGCGGCGCTGCAGCTCATCATGAAGCCTTTCCGGGTGGACGTGCAGGCCGAACTCCAGTTCCACCAGGCGGTCGGGATCGGCCCCCATGAGGCGCAGCTCCTCGGCCACCGTGGCGCAGGCTATGATCCAGCGATCCCCACTTCCGCGGCGCAGCCTTCTCCCCTCCTCTCGCGCCCGATCGTCAAACACCCGTTTAAATCTTAATCTCCGGCGCGCCCTCCCTGCACGTCCTTCGGCAATACCGTTGCGGCCCGCTCCAGGTAAGACATCTGGCAGGTCTTTCCTGACCACT
>JACVJH010000110.1 GCA_015711895.1 Candidatus Solincola tengchongensis
GGCGCGGAGGAAGAAGGTGTCCAGGATGCGGGTCCCGGTGATGAAGGGGACGGTGGGCTTCTCCTTCCGCTTCACCGGACGGGCCACGCGGGCCGGCCAGGTCTGGTACATCTTAATCTCCGTGCCGTCCTCGAGGACCACCACCGTTTCGTCCACGGTGAACTCCCCTTCTTTGACCTCCGCCACCCGGCCGGAGATCCCCGGGGGGACCATGATGCGGTGGACGATGTGGGCCGTTTCCTGGACCTCACCCACCACGTCACCCTCCACCACCTCGTCTCCCACGTCCACCACGGGCTGGAAGCCCCAGCGGCGGTCGCGGGGGGGGGCGTCGGTGGACACGCCGCGGACCACGAAGTCCCCGTATCGCTCGGCGATGTCCGTGAGCCGCCTCTGGATGCCGTCGTAGATGGAGGTGAGCAGGCCGGGCCCCAGCTCGAGAAGCAGGGGCTCCTCGGTGCACAGCACCTTCTCCCCCACCCGCAGCCCCGAGGTGTCCTCGTATACCTGCACGATGGCCGTGTCCCCGTCCAGGCGGACGATCTCGCCTATGAGGCCCAGCTCCCCCACCTTGGCGATGTCGTACATCTTGGCGCCGGACATGCCCTCGGCGCTGACCACGGGTCCGGATACCTTGACGATGGTTCCCTCGATCATATGCCTACACTCCCCGTTCTCAAGCCTTCGCGACTTGCGTTCACAATCTCCATTCTGGACTCCCGGAACACCGCCTTCAAGCCGCCCGTCATTCTCCCTCCCGGGCCCTCAGGGTGATGTCGAAACCGATGGCGCGGTGGATGAGGCGGGCCAGGTAGGCCCTTCTCTCCCCGGCCATCTCCACCGTCTCCTTGATGGGCAGGGGGATGACGATGGGCCGGTATACGCTGTCGATCTTCTCCTGCGTCTTCTCGTCGATGGCGTTGTAGAAGCTCTCGTTGACCGCCAGTATCCCGGCATCTGGGTCGTCCAGTAGGGCCTTTATCTTCTCCCTGGCCTCGTCGGCGTTCTCCACCTCGATGACGCTGACCCCCGCCAGACGGAAGCCGTCGGCAGTCTCCGGGTCGGTGATCACGATGGCCTTGTACATGCTATCACCCTCTAGCTGTGCCCTCCCCGGACATCTCCTCCCAGAGGAAGAGCTCCTTGCGTATCTGGGATTCGATGAGGCCTATGCTCTTGCCCCGCATGATGATGCGCAAGTTGGTAATTTCCAGGTACTTCCTCCACATGTAATGGATGATCACCCCGATCCCCAGGGGATCCCTGGCCATCCCCAGGCACCTGCGGATGAGGTTCTTCTGCAGTTCGTCCTCGAAGGCCCCCTCCCCCTTCTCGTCGAAGCTCCTCCAGGCCGCCTGCAGGGGTGCCCGGTACTCCGGGAAGCGCCGCAAAAGTCCCTGATAGACGTTCTCCGGCTGGCCCAGGGCCATCAGGCGGGCGAACTCGGCGGGGTCCTCCAGACTCCCTCCAGGGACGAAGAAGTCCTCCGCCCGGGAGGCCTCCAGCTCCATGCCGCAGATGCGCATCAGGGTGACCAGGTTTATGGAGTCCACCTCCAGCCTGACCACCTCCCGCACCAGGGAGGTGTCGGGATCCCCGCCCCCGAGCTCCCCCGCAACGTGCTGGTAATGGAATCTGTCCAGGGCCAGTTCCAGGATGGAGAGGTCGTGCTCTCTTAAGTATTCCACGAGGTGCTCCCGCACGGCTCGTCCGTACGGGATGGGCCATTCCATGCTGAAGATCACCACGGCATCCAAGGCCGCCCGCAGATCGGGCTGGTTGACGATCTCCTGCAGCACGGCCTCGTCCAGAAACCCCACGGGCACCAGTATGCGCATGATCTCCTGTTTGGGCACCAGGGCCCGCATCCCGCGCATGACCGTCTTCAGGTTGTAGAGGTCCCAGCGGGAGAGCAGGATGTTGACCAACCGGAGGGGTTTGCCGACAAAGAACTCCTTGATCTTCCCGAAGTTGCGTACCAGGTTGCGGTTGAAGGCACGGTCCACGACCGTTGGCCGGGCCCCCTCGAGCACGAAGTGCTCCAGGTCCTCCTGGTACTCCGTCTCCTCCAGGACCCCCAGGGCCCGGTTGTAGTCCGGTGCCGCCAGGAGCTCGCGGAAGACGGAGGGCTCCAGCAGGCGCGAGGTCATGGCCCGCACCCTGGCGTTGGCGTAACTGTAATCCTTGATGGGAACCTGAACCATGGGCAAACTCTCCGCCCTTCTCCAGAATGAAAGAGGGGGTTTATCCCCCTCCCCCGGCGGCCTCCACCTCCTCGCCGAAGAGGAGAGCGGAAACCTGCAGGCGCAACTTCTCCCGTGCCCGGTTCAGCCTCTCCTCCACGGTGTTGATGATGCGAACCCTCTCCTCGGGATCGGAGATCACCGCTCCGCCCCGGGTCTGGATGTCCGTGCGGACCTCGAATTCCGTGCCCCGGCCGCGGAGGATGTCCTCGGCCAGCCGCCCGTCCGCGGGGTCCACGTGGACCACTACCTTACCTCCAACCCTGGAGAGCCCTTCCTCTATCAGCCCGGCCAGGATGTCGGGATAGTCGCCGCGCGAACGCAGGCTCTCCATACCCTGCGCCGCCTGCTGCAGGGCCTTCTCCACGACCCTTTCCCTGGCCTGGATGACCGAGTTCTTGGCCCGGAGCCGCGCCGAATAGAGGATGGAGGTGGCCTCGCTCTGTGCCTCCGCCCTTATCTTGGCCAGGCGGGCCTGGCGGATGGCTTCCGCTTCCTCCCGTGCTCTATCCAGTATCTGCTTGGCCTCCTGCTCGGCGCGCCTGAAGATCTCCTGGCATTCCGCGCGGCATTCCTCGTCCAGCGCCTGCAGGATGTCTTCTATGGACATGTCCTCACTTCCCGTTCCGGTGAGCCGATGCGCCCGTCCCGGGGAGAAACCCGCTTCATTCTCCGGGTTTCAACCCCGTGATTAGGAAGCCGATGACGAACCCCAGGACCACCATGGTCTCGGGGATGGCGATCATGATGATGGCGTTACCCGCCAGCTCAGGCTTCTCGGCGAGGGCCCCCGCCATGGCCGCCCCAATCTTGGACTGGGACCAACCGGTGGCCAGCGCGGAGAGTCCGATGGCCAGAGCTGCCCCGATGGCGATGAGTCCGAGTTCCAAACTATTCACCTCCTGACCGCTTGAAAGGCTTGTAGACCACGTCTGACTCCTTGTAAAACTTGGTGAAGCTCTCCACCAAGTTGAGACGAAGGGATTGTATGGAGGGGCTCAACACCCCCAGGGCGATGTTCAGCACGTGCAGGAGGGCGGCCACGACGACCCCCAGGAAGACCATGGCCCCTCCGCCGAACTCCGCCCCCAGCTCATTGGCCACCTCGGCCAGGATGACCGAAGCGAGCCCGATTCCGTAGAGTCGGGCGTAGGACAGGAGGTTCCCGAAAGTAAGGGCGGCCTCCAGCCCGCCCCCGAATCCTCCGCCGTATCCGGCCAGACCGATACCCACCACGGCCATCACCGCACCCACGGGCATGGCCACCGACTTGAGGCTCTTGACGCCCCATACACCTCCGAAGATGACCACCAGCCCGAGGACGAAAAGGAGGTAGCCCAGCTTCTCCAGGGCATGCTTGCGGTCGTGATGGCGGATGCCGTCGATGAGCCCGATGACCAGGGCGCTTCCCATGTGCAGGACGCCGATGAGGGCCACCACGATGAGCAGCAGCTTGAAGAGATCGGGGTTGGCCTGGGCGATACGCTCCAGGGGCCATCCCCAGGGCTTGCCGCTCGAGGTATGCCCCCAGACCCACTTGACCACCATATGCCCGGCGGCGTCCTTCCAGCCCAGAAGCCTGACGAGCAGATCGCCGAAGAACTCGAAGTAGAGTAGTCCGAAGACGAAGGAGGATATGGAACATATCAGGAGCACGTTGGCGAAGAGCTCGAAGAAGAGGCTCCGCGACTCGCGCTTCTTCAGCATGCGCTTCATGAGGAAGACCGTGCCCAGGAGCACCAGTGCGTAACCCATGTCCCCCAGCATGAACCCGAAGAGGATGGGGAAGAAGATGGCCACCAGGAAGGTGGGATCGATGTGGCCGTACTTGGGCGGGTTTATGAGCATGTAGATGAACTCGAAGGGGCGGACGACGGCCGGGTTCTTGAGAGCCGTCGGCGCCTCTTCCAGCTCCTCGTGGGTGGGAACCTCCTCGGTAAGCTCCACCTTGCCCTCGAACTTCTGTTCCAGCACCCGGCGCGCTTCCTCCACCTTCTCCGAGGGCATCCATCCGGTGATGACGAAGACGTGGCCGCTCTGGCCGAATTTGGGGATGGCGTTCAGGGACTCGATGCGGTCGGCCAGGTACTCCTTGAGGGCCACCAGGGTCACGTACCAGTCCTCGGAGATCTTCTCCAGGTCCTCGCGCACCTTCTTGAGCTTGGGGGGTATCTCGCTCAGTCGGGTCTCGATCTCCTTGAGGGCCTCGTCGTAGGGTTTGTCCGAGAGCTCGCTGGGCAGGCGCACCTGGTTGACGTTCTCCGTGGCCAGGAAATTGTGCACCTGCTCCGAGTAGCGCTTGTGGAAGACCAGTATGGCCGCATGGGTGTTCTCGTCCACCCGGGCCGAGAAGACCTCGCACTGGTTGTTGGTAATTCTTTCCAGTTCCTTCTCTATGTAGTCCAGGACCTGCTTGTACCTCTCCTCCACCAGCAGGGCCACCGATGTGTAGTTCTCCGTGGCCGTCACCCTGCTGGCCAGGGGATAGACCTTCTTGATGATGGGCTCGTACTTGGAGAGGCGGGAGAGCTCCACCTCCAGCTCGTGCTTGTAGTTGATGAGCTCGCGGGTCGCCTTCTCCTCCTCCTCCACCATGGAGGATATCTCGGCAAGGGTCTTTCCCTGGAATGAGCGGTACTTCTCCTCGATCTCCGCCCGGGTCACCCTCCTGTCGGGGGGCGCCAGCTCGGAGAGGATGGCGTTGTTGCGCATGGCCAGGTTCTGGAGGAGGTTGCGCTCCTCCTCAAGGGCGGGATCCATCTCCATGGGAATGAGATCCGCATAGCGGGGCCCCTTCTTCTTAGTAATATCTTCCAGGTGAAGCGTTCCCAGATCCTGGAGTGTTTCCAATACCTGGAAGAAGAGGGATTTTAGGCCCACGATCTCCACTTTGGACATGGTCAAGAGCATTTCTCTCTCCCCCTAGATCGGATGAGATTGGGTCTTGTCCTGCCGACGCACTCCTTCGACTCTGCTGCGTTCTTTTCCGCGTCCTTCTCTCAGTCGCCTTCCCGCCGCGTACCGGGAACCTGAGGCGAGATCACCGCCTCCACGATGAACTCCACCGCCCGGGAGAGGTTTTCCTCGCCGCGCCTTTCCACGGCGGCGATCTCCCGGGCGGTGGACTCCTCGATGGCTTTTACCTCTTCCTGGGCGGCGGCGATGATCTTCTGGTAGGTATCCTGTCCGAGTTCCTCCAGGGTGGCTTTACGCTTCATGGCCGCCGCCTCTCCCTTGGCATCCTCGATGAGGCGTTCGGCCCTTGCTCTCTCGGCGTTGACCTTGGAACGGATCTCCGCTTCCTTTGCGGATATGCGGCTGAAAACCTCCGTCCGGGATCCGACGAACTTCTCCTCCAGCTGCTCGGCTATCCGCTTTTGTCTCTTACCTCTGCGGGCCTTCTCCTTCGATTTCTGCTCAGTTCCTGCCATGGTGTTTCGACCTCTTGCTTCGACTCTGGCTGGCCGTCCGTCGGAATCCCATACGGGAATCATCGTCCCCGTGCCCGAAGGCACTCCTCCAAACTCCCGTAACATAATATATTCAGCCCCTGGGGGTGTCAATAAAACGCCGGTGGTAAAGGTGCGCCAACGGGCGGCCGGCCCCTTTGCTCCATCGGGTAGGCGACCGTCACCAAGGGAGCATCTACGCCCCCGTCCGGAGGGCATCGTCAGGCGCGGGCGCCGAGGCCTCCCGAAGGAGGGCAAGGGGTCGGGAGCCGATGCGCCGCGTCGTTCGCCACCCTCCTGAAACGCCCGGAGTTCTCCCTGGGGCGGCGAAGGGTCAGGTCGTGATGCGCCGCGTCGCGTCCTGATAGATGAGCAAGAGCCCGTAAAGGGTGAGCAGGGGGTCATGGTGGTGGACAGTGCGGCACTCCGAGACCACCACCTCGGCCAGGCCGCCCGTGGCGATGACCGTGGCCTCCTCACCCAGCTCGGCGAGCATCATCTCCACCAGGCGGTCCACCTGCCCGGCAAAGCCGAAGATTATCCCGGACTGCAGCGACCGGGCGGTGTTCTTGCCGATGACCGAGGGCGGCTTCTGCAGCTCCACCTTGGTGAGCCGCGCCGCGGCCTTGAAGAGGGCCTTGGAGGATATCTCGATCCCGGGAGCGATGGCCCCGCCCAGGTACTCACCCCGCGAGGAGACCACGTCCAGGGTGGTGGCGGTACCGAAATCCACCACGATGGAGGGGCCCCCGTAGCGCCGGAAGGCGGCCACCGCGTTCACCAGGCGGTCCGGGCCTACCTCCCGCGGGTTGTCCACCAGCACGGCGATGCCCGCATCCAGGTTATGGCCCACGATGAGCGGTTCGAACTCCCAGTACTCCCGGGTCATGTGCTCCAGGGCCATGGTGGCCGAGGGCACCACGGAGGAGACGATGACCGCATCGAAGTTCTCGAAGCTGAGGCCCTTGAGCCCAAGGAAGCCCTGGTAATAGAGGGCCAGCTCGTCCCCGGTCTTGTTGGCGTCCGTGGAGATCCTCCAGTGCCCCACCAACTCCTCGCCGCGGTACGCGCCGATGACCGTCTGTGTGTTGCCGACATCTATGGCCAGAAGCATGACGACCTCCCCGTTCCGGAACCGTCCATCCTCCGATGAAGCCTCGTGCGCCGGCTCCCGGCGGACACGCACCGCGGAATCGGCTCATACCGAGAGCTCCAGGGCTATGTCCAATGCCGGCGCGCTGTGGGTCAGGGCGCCCACGGAGATGAAATCCACCCCCGTTGAGGCGTAGGCGACCACGTTCTCCAGGTCGATGCCCCCCGAGACCTCGAGCTTCACCCTGCCCCCCGCCCGGCGCACCGCCTCGCGCACCTCTTCCACGCTCAGGTTGTCCAGCATGACCACGTCGGCGCCCGCCCGGATGGCCTCCTCCAGCTCGTCCAGGTCCTGCACCTCCACCTCGATGCTCACTTCGTTCCCCAGGACCTCCCGCGCCCTTCGCACCGCCTCCGCGGTGCTCCCAACCGCGGCGATGTGGTTGTCCTTGATGAGCACGCCGTCGTAAAGACCGAAACGGTGGTTCCTTCCTCCTCCCGCCCGCACGGCGTACTTCTCCAGAGCCCGCAGGCCGGGGGTGGTCTTGCGGGTGTCCAATATCTCCACCCCGTGAGGGGCGGCCGCGGCCACGAAACGCGAGGTCAGGGTGGCCACCCCCGAAAGCCGCTGCAGGAAGTTCAAGGCCGTCCTCTCCCCCTCCAGGATGGTGGACACCCTCCCCTCCACCACGGCGATCTCCGCGGGAGCGGCGGGGCGGTCGCCGTCGCTCACCAGGGGCTGAAAACGGAGCTTGGGGTCGAGGAGGCGGAAGGTCATGGAGGCCAGGGGAAGTCCGGCCACCACCCCTTCCTCCCTCATGATTATGCTCCCCCTGCCGCGCATGTCCGGAGGGAGAAGGGCCCGGGTGGTGATGTCCCCCTCGCTGCGCAGGTCCTCGTCCAGCGCGCGCCGGACGGCCTCAAGGCAGGTCCTCCTGAACTCCTCGTCCAAGGGAGATCAATCCTCCTCCCACCAGGGGTATCCGGATCCGGTGAGGCTTCCCACGGGCCTCAGTTCCCAGGATAAACCATCCTCACCCTCGCGGAAAACGATGTGCCGCCTCCAGAATTCCGCTTCTCCGGGAAAGTCCACCCGGAAGTGGCACCCCCGGCTCTCCTCCCGGAGGAGCGCGGCGCGCACCATGAGCCCGGCCAGAAGGATCATGTTCTGCACCTCGAAGCCCGCCGGCGACAGGTAGGAGGCATCCAGGACCCGCCGGTTCTTGCCCAGGAACCTGGCGGCCTCGGTGAGGCTCTCCCGGCTGCGGCGGAAACCCACACCGTCCTGCATGGCCTGCTGGAGGGAGCGCCGGAGCAGGGCTATGTCCACCGGGACGTGGTGGCGCTTCCTGCGGTAGCCGATGCTCGGCACGCGCGAATGGAGATCCTCCCTCCTTGCCAGCGTCACCTCCAGGTCCTCCATGATCCTCCAGCTGAAGACCAGGCCCTCGAGGAGGGAGTTGGAGGCCAGGCGGTTGGCCCCGTGCACCCCCGTGCAGGCCACCTCGCCGCAGGCGTAGAGCCCGGCCACCTTGGTCCTTCCCCGCAGGTCGGTGACCACCCCCCCACTCATATAGTGGGCGGCGGGAGACACCGGAATGGGCGACTGGGTGATGTCCAACCCGGCCTCAAGGCAGTGGCGGTAGATGGAGGGAAAACGCGCTTTCAGGGTCTCCGCGGGGATGCCCGTGGCGTCCAGGAAGAGGTGGTCCCGATCCAGCTCCCGCATCACCCGGACCATCTCGTTGACCACCACGTCACGGGGAGCGAGGTCCTCGAGGGGGTGCACGCCGCGCATGATGCGGCGTCCCCGGTGATCCACGAGGACCGCCCCTTCCCCGCGCAGGGCTTCGCTGATGAGCCAGCGGGGGTTCTCGGGGATGTGCAGGGCGGTGGGGTGGAACTGGAGGAACTCCACGTCGGCCACCTCGGCGCCGGCGCGCAGGGCCATGGCCACCCCGTCTCCGGTGCAGATCTCGGGGTTGGTGGTCACGGAGTAGAGCTGTCCCATCCCTCCCGTGGCCAGGACCACGGCGGGGGCACGCAGGTAATGCAGGGTGCCGGTGTCCGTGTCCATGGCCAGTAACCCCAGACAGCGGTCCTCGTGGGTCACCACGTCCACGGCGAAATAATCCTCCAGGATCTGGAGTCGCTTGTTGTAGATGAGGCGCCGGATGAGGCAGGCCTCGATCTCGCTTCCCGTGGCGTCTCCCTGGGCATGGGCCACCCGGCGGCGTGAATGCCCTCCCTCCATGGTGAGGTCCAGGTGGCCGTCGGTGGTGTCGAAGTGCGCGCCCACCTCCTCGATGAGCTCGGTGATGCGGCGGGGGCCCTCACGTACCAGTACCCAGACGGCGTCCTCCTCGCAGAGCCCCTTGCCCGCCTCCACAGTGTCCCGGAAGTGGAGCTCCGGCGAGTCGTCGGCGCCCAGGGCGGAGGCGATGCCCCCCTGGGCGAATTTGGTGGCCGTCGCAGTGAGCGTGGTCTTGGTCACCAGGGCGACGCGGAAACGGCGGGCGGCCCGCAGCGCCGTGGAAAGCCCGGCCACCCCGCTTCCCACCACCACCAGGTCGCAGTCCATGGTGGGAAGTTCTTCCAGGTCGAAGTTGACGAGGTATCTGGGGATCACCGGGATTCCTCTTTCCGTACCTTCCGCACGGCGTCCTCAACCGACGGCCAGCATCCTCTCCACGGCCCGCAGCGCACGGACGCGTATCTCCTCGGGCACGGTCACCCTGGGCTCCATGTCCCTCAACGACCTCTCCACCTTCTCCAGGGTGATCATCTTCATGTCCGGGCAGAGGGGCTCGGGGGAGGGGAAGTGGAAGCGCCTTTCCGGGAACCTCTTACCGAGCGGGTAACCCAATCCTGACTCGGTGAGGATGATGAATTCCTCCCGGTCGGATTCCTCCACCACCCGGAACATTCCCGAGGTGCTGGCCACCGCATCGGCCAGCTCCAGGACCTCCGGCCGGCATTCCGGGTGGGCTATGGTAAGGGCCTCGGGATGCTCTTCCTTCAACCTGCTCACGTCCTCCGCCCGGATGCCGTCGTGGATGGGGCAGCAGCCCTCCCAGATGATGAGCCGGCGGCCGGTCACCCCCTGCACGTAGCGGCCCAGGTTGCCGTCGGGGGTGAAGACGATTTCCGTGGCCTCGATGCTCCGGACCACGTCCACGGCGTTGCCCGAGGTGCAGCAGTAATCGCTCTCCGCCTTCACCGCCGCGGTGGAGTTCACGTAGGTTACCACTACCGCCCGGGGATGGAGCTTGCGCAGGGTGCGGATCCCCTCCGGGGTCACGGTGTCCGCCAGGGGACAACCCGCCCGCGGCTCCGGGAGAAGGGTCACCTTGTCCGGGTTGAGGATGGCCGAGGTCTC
>JACVJH010000111.1 GCA_015711895.1 Candidatus Solincola tengchongensis
AGCAGGACGGCGGTGCGGGGGCGAAGGTGTGGGGGATGGAGAGAGGCAAAGGATTAAGGTCGTTCGCGGTATCGGACGGGAAAAGAGGTAATCGCCTGGTGTGCCGTATCATATAGGCGCGATCTTGGACGTGGGTACGCTCTTGTTTGATGGAGTTGGGTGAAAATGGCAGAAGAAGATATGACCGGCGAGGAGAGAAAGGCGGAGGAATCGAGGGAGGCCTCCTGCGCCCCCCTGACTTACCGGGAGGCGGGGGTGGACATCGAGGCCGGGAAGAGGGCCGTGGAGCTCATTGCCGACGAGGTCTCCTCCACCTTGCGGCCGGAGGTCCTCTCCGACCTCGGTGGATTCGGGGCCCTGTTCGGAGCCCGCTTCGAGGGGCTGGAGGAGCCGGTCCTGGTCTCCTCGGTGGACGGGGTGGGGACAAAGGTAAAGGTGGCCCAGATGATGGACCGCCATGACACCATCGGGGTGGACCTGGTGGCCATGTGCGTGGACGACATAGTCACCTGCGGGGCGGAACCCCTCTTCATGCTCGATTACCTGGCCATGGGGAAGGTGGTCCCGGAGAAGGTGAGGCAGATAGTCTCCGGCATCGCCCGTGGGTGCCGCCGGGCGGGGTGCGCGTTGATCGGCGGGGAGACCGCGGAGCATCCGGGCATCCTGGAGGAGGACGAATACGACCTGGCCGGCTTCGTGGTCGGGGTGGTTGACAGGAAGCGCATCATCGACGGTTCACGCATCGTCCCTGGAGACGTCATCATCGGCTTGCGCAGCTCCGGGCTCCACGCCAACGGTTATTCCTTGGCACGCAAGATATTCTTCGAACTAAACGACTTCGACCCGGGTGACCGCCTGCGTGGGCTCTCCTCCGCCCCGGGGGAGGAGTTGCTGACCCCCACCGAGATATACGCCCCGGGCATCCTCAGGGTGTTGCGCGAGGTGGAGGTCAAGGGCATTGCCCACATCACCGGGGGAGGCCTCATCGAGAACGTGCCCCGTATCCTTCCTCGCAACGTGGATGCGGTCATCGACGTGGCCTCCTGGCACCCGCACAGCATCTTCAACATCATCCGCAGGATGGGTGACCTGGAGGAGGTTGAGATGTACCGCACCTTCAACATGGGAATAGGCATGGTGCTGGTGGTGGACCTGAACGATTACCGCCAGGCCGTCCACCTGCTGGGCCTCTCACAATACCGTGCCTTCCGCATAGGGGAGATTCGCGAAGGCACAGGAGGCATCTGTCTCACCTGCTGAGTCGCAGGGACGGCGTTCCGAGGGCCGCGCGGGCCGGGCCGAAGACCAAGGATGAGAGGCCGGCCCGCGCCCGGAAACCGGCAGGGCGCTCCTCGGTGGCTTTGATCATGCTTGACGGACGCTTGAAGGATGCGGTGGGGTATCGAATACCGGGAGGTCTGAAGAGATGGAGGTCTGCCGTCTTGGGGTGCTCATCTCCGGAAGCGGGACCAACCTGGAAAACATTGCTATAAACATCGAGGAGGGACGCATTCCCGCCCGCATCACCGTGGTCATCAGCGACCGCGAGGATGCCTATGGGCTGGTGCGGGCCAGGAATCACGGGCTGCACGCCGTCTTCGTGGACCCCCAGTCCTTTCCCGACCGGGTTTCCTACGACCGGGAGCTCATCCGCATCCTGCGTGAGAACAGCGTGGATCTTGTGGTCCTGGCCGGCTACATGCGGCTGGTGAGCCCTGAGTTCGTGGAGGCCTTCCGCAATCGCATCCTGAACATCCACCCGGCCCTCCTCCCCTCGTTCCCCGGCACCTCCGGGGTGGCCGATGCTCTGGCCTACGGGGTAAAGGTGACCGGGGTGACCGTCCATTTCGTTGACGAGGGCCTGGACACCGGCCCCATTATCCTCCAGGAGGCGATTCCCGTGCTTCCGGGGGACGACGTGGAAAGCCTGCACCAGAGGATACACGAGGTGGAATACCGCCTCTACCCGGAGGCCATCCGTCTATTCTGCCAGGGGCGCCTGAAGGTGGAAGGCAGGCGTGTGGTGATTCTGGACGAACGGGAGGATTGAACGGATTGAACCGCTTGAAGGCCTCGGTGGTTGAGGATCGAAATGCTAATGAAAACCGGCGGGTCGGCTTGGCCGCGCTGCTGAAACTTTCCGGCGGAGCAAGCCCCGCTCCTTGTGGGATGGAGAGCAGTGCGGCGTTTTCCGATAGAGCATCGGGGTGGTGGAGGTCTATGGGCCCTTTGGGGCTTGGATAAACTGGTTTTCCGGAGTATCTATGGTGTGCTCGTGGGTACTTTATGTAGGCCGAAGGACCCATTGGGGCTTGGGTAAGGAGGGATGAGCGTGGAACCCGTGCGCAGGGCACTGATAAGTGTATCCAACAAAGCCGGTATCGTGGGGCTGGCCAGGGAGCTGAGGGATATGGGGGTGGAGATCATATCCACGGGAGGAACGGAGGCCAGGCTGCGAGAGGAAGGTATAGAGGTCGTCCCCATCTCAGAGGTCACCGGTTTCCCGGAGATGCTCGGGGGGAGGGTGAAGACCCTACACCCCAATATCCACGCCGCGCTCTTGGCCCGCCGCGACGACCCCGGGCACCTGCGGGAGATGGAGGAGATGGGCATCAAACCCATAGACCTGGTGGTGGTCAACCTCTATCCCTTCGCGGAGACCATCGCCCGGCCGGAGACCACCCTCGAAGAGGCGGTGGAACAGATAGACATCGGGGGAGTCACCCTCATCCGGGCGGCGGCGAAGAACTTCGCCAATGTGGCCGTGGTCACCAACCCCAAGCGGTACTCATCCCTCCTTCTGGAGATGCGCCGCAACGGAGGAGCCATCTCCCTGGAGACCCGCCGTGCCCTGGCCGCGGAGGCCTTCCGCCATACCGCGGATTACGATTCCGCCATCTACGCCTACCTCTCCCGGGCTTTTGATGAGTTCCCGGCCACCCTGAACATGGCTTTTAAGAAAAAGGCCGACCTCCGGTACGGGGAGAACCCTCACCAGAGGGCTGCCCTCTACCAGGAGATCGGGGCCCCTTCGACCTCCCTGGTCTTCGCCGAACAGCTGCACGGGAAGGAACTGTCGTTCAACAAC
>JACVJH010000112.1 GCA_015711895.1 Candidatus Solincola tengchongensis
CAGACGTTCCAAAGGCAGGTCAACGTAGAGCCCCACTCCCGCAAGACGGTGGCCGTGCACGGCGACGCCGAGGGAATCGGGGTCCACGACACCGCGCGCGGCGACGTGTCCATAAAGGTCCACTCCGAGGTACCCGTGGTGGCCGAGCGCCCCATGTACTTCGACTACGCCGGCGGCAAGCGGGGAGGGCACGTGACCACGGGTGCCCTCTCTCCCTCCACTCAGTGGTACTTCGCGGAGGGGTGCACCGGATATTCCATCGAGGAGTACCTCTGTCTCCAGAACCCGCAAGAATCCTCTGTGGAGGCCACCATCACCTTCATGATGAGCAAGGGAGAGGCCCTGAGGAAGACGATGACCCTGGCCCCCAGGTCGCGGAGCACCCTGTGCCTCAACCACGCCATCGGTTTCCGGGGCAGCTGTGACATGGTCACCGTGCATCCCTACAAGCTTCCCAAGGACTGGGGGAGGTATTACGCCAATGTGGTCAACGTGCTGCGCTCCCGTGGGGTATGGCAGGAGGCGGTGGTCAGCGAGGCGGGGTGGCCGCATTACAGCGATACGCAGCCCGGTTCCTTCAGCGAGCAGCAGCAGGCGGAGGCCATCGGGCCGGTGGGGGTGAACTCGCTGCTGCAGAACGGGTGCCGCAAGATATGGGTCTACCAGATGCTGGACGAGGATCCGGGAACCTCCTGGGACCATATCTACTGCGGGTTGTTCCGTTACGACGGCACACCCTGTCTGGCGTGGGACATGTACAAGCAGTGGCAGCAGACCCTGTTCCCCGATTACCCGAACCTGCCCGCCCCACCGCCCTGACCGGCGGGAGACGACGGCAAGGCCTTGGGAAAGGGTTGTGACGGCGAGGTCGTGATGCAGCTTCTTCGGCGGCTGGGATAAACCATGCCCTCCGATCTTCCGACATACACGGTAGGCACGGCGGCACAGGCGGATCCGTTTTCTTTCCGGGTGATTCCGGGTGAGCGGCGGCACCCTTCCGATGGTTTAAGGGCGGCACGGAACATGAGGTATGTTTTTAGAGGGATCGTAAATGTCGGGGACAGCATGGAAGGTGAGGCATAGCCTTGAGAATCGCCATTTTCGCTGATCAACTGTTCTACAGGCAGCCGGGAGGGATAGGCACCTACCTCCGGCACCTGGTTCCCGGCCTGGCGCGTGAGCTCACGGACGCGGAGCTGCTCCTCGCCCATCACGGGCCGGAGGAAGCCGACCTCTTCCGGGGAACGGAGAGGGTCGCCATGCGGCGGCTTGCGGGCCGCAGGGACGTGACCGGTGTGCTCTGGCACACCCTCGGAAGGCCTTTGATGGAAAGGTATCTCGGGAACCTGGACCTGGTGCACGCGCCTTCCCTGGTCTACCCTCCCTCCCGTGCCCCCCTGGTGGCCACGGTTCACGACCTGTGTGTGGTGCGCTTCCCCGGCGCCTTTCCCACCCAGTGGCGACTCTTTCACCGCCGGGGGCTGGATCTCCTGCTCAGGGACTCCCGTGTCCTCCTGGTCGATTCGCGGGCCACTGCGGATGACCTGCGTTCCCTCCTCGGAAGGAGTGACCCGCGTGTGAGGGTGGTCCCCCTGGGGGTGGGGGAACCCCCGGCGCTGTCCGAGGAGGATGTGGAGAGGGTACTGGCCAAGCACGGCCTTCGCCCTGGTTATCTCCTCTTCTTGGGCACGATCGAGCCGCGGAAGAACCTCTCTCGACTGGTGCAGGCCTACGCCTCGCTCGATCCCGCGGTCAGAAAGAGGGCGGAAGGCCTGGTATTGGTGGGAGCACGGGGCTGGCTGGGGGGGTGGGAGCTCTCCCGCGTTCTCTCCCAGGACGGCGTGCGCTGGCTGGGTTTTCTGCCCCCAGAGGAACTGGAGGCCGTCTTCCGGGGCGCTTTGCTCTTCGTCTATCCTTCCCTCTACGAGGGGTTCGGCCTGCCGGTTCTCGAGGCCATGGCCCGCGGCATTCCCGTGATCACCTCGCGGGTCTCCTCCCTTCTGGAGGTAGCCGAGGGAGCGGCCTTCCTGGTGGACCCGGAGGAGGTCATGGACATCCGCAAGGCCCTGCGCCGTTTAATCGGGGACGGTGAGCTGCGGGGCCAACTGGCCGAGCTGGGGAGGGAGCGCGCCAGGCAGTATCCGTGGGACAGAACCGTGGAGCTGACCGTCCAGGCCTACCGGGAGGTCCTCGAGTAGACAGGTTTCGGCGTGGGCCGGAGAAATGGGCGAGCCCTGGCGGAAGCCGTAATGGAGTGGAAAAGAAGATGCTACAACGCAAGGGGGTGGAAGTGAGAGAAGGAGAGACCGATTGGCCCGGACCCTCCAACCCACCCCTTCCGGAGGGGTTGGCTGCCGAGCTGGGCGCTTCCGTCGGGAAGTTCAAGACCAGGCAGCTCGTGACCTCCGCCTTCCTTTTCGCGGCGGGAGCGACCATGCTGGCCTTGTCCTGGCCGGCGGCCAGCGGGAATTGGGGCACGGTGGAGGGGGAGAAGGGGATCACCTTGGCGCAATTCTTCCGCTACGGGGGGATCCTCCTGGCGGCTCTTGCCCTAGTGGCGGTGGCGGTGATCGTGAGTAACGCGACGAGGCGGCGGAAGGTCCTGGAGGCGGCGACGGGAAGGCCGGAGGAAGTGGCCTGGGTATATCTGGAAAGAATCTTATTGCCGGGTATGGGTGAATCGGGGCTGGCCCTGAGGCCGCACATCCAGCTCCGGGACGGGACGCACGCCTGGTTCCAGGTGAGCAGGAGTGCCGCCGAGGAGGTCTTCGAGTTCTACGAGCGGGAGTGCCCGGGGGTCTGCCTGGGGTATGAACGGGGGCTGAGGAGGAGACTGCGCCGGGATCCCGAGGGTTTAGCCCGAGATCCGTTACGTACCGACAAGGTCAAGGTAACGCATATCACCTATCTCTACCGGGGCTGATTCGGGAAGGGGGCCTCATCGCGGGTTCAGCGGCCTACGCCCTGGTACTCGAAACCCAGGCGGCGCACGGAGATGGGCTCCAGGCAGTTTCGGGTATCCAGTATCCTCCTGCTGGCCATGGCCTCCCCCACGGCGTGGAAGTCGGCGAGCTTGAACTCGTCCCAGTCGGTGAGGATGACCAGGAGCTCCGCCCCCCTCACCGCCTCCAGGGGAGTGTCCGCGCATGCCAGGTGTGGGAGGGCCCGGCGCGCGTTGTCCATAGCCTGGGGGTCGTAAGCCACTACCTCCGCCCCGCGCTCCAGCAGTATGCGCACTATCTCCAGGGCGGGAGACTCACGCACGTCGTCGGTGCCCGCCTTGAAGGCCAACCCCCAAGCGGCCACGCGCTTGCCCCGCAGGTCCCCGAGCATGTTCTCCGCTTTGCGCACCATGAGCTCCATCTGTTCCCGGTTAACCTGCATGACCCCTTCCAGGAGGTAGAAGTTGTAACCGGAGCGTCGGGCTATCTCGATGAGGGCCCGGCAGTCCTTGGGGAAGCAGGAGCCCCCGAACCCGGGGCCGGAGCGCAGGAACTCGAAGCCTATGCGGCGGTCATAACCCATACCCAGGGCCACCTCCTTCACGTCGGCGTTCACCGCCTCGCAGATGTTGGCGATGGCGTTGATGAAGGAGACCTTGGTGGCCAGGAAGGCGTTGGAGGCGTACTTGATCATCTCCGCGCTGGCCGGGTCGGTGATGAGGAGGGGCGCGTTCAGGGGCCGGTAGAGATCGGTCATGACGCCTGCCGCCCTCTGGCTGTCCGTCCCGATGACGATGCGGTCGGGGTGCATGAAGCCGCGGACCGCCGGCCCCTCGCGCAGGACCTCCGGATTGGAGACCACATCGAACTCCTCCCCTCCCGCCCGCTCCCGGATTATCCTCTCCACCAGGCGGGTGGAGCCCACGGGCATGGTGCTCTTGTTGACGATGACCTTGTAACCGGTGACCGCGGGGGCG
>JACVJH010000113.1 GCA_015711895.1 Candidatus Solincola tengchongensis
CCGGAGACGCCATCCTGGGCATGGACAAGGCGGCGGGCGGGCACCTTACCCACGGCACGCACGCCAACATCAGCGGGGCCCTTTACCGGGCCCATTTTTACGGGGTGAACAGGGAGACGGAGAGGCTCGATTACCGGGAGATCGCGGAGATAGCCCGCCGTTGCCGCCCCCGCCTGATCATCGCCGGGGCCAGCGCTTACCCCCGGGACATCGATTTCCGGGCCTTCCGGGAGATCGCCGACGAGGTGGGGGCCATACTCATGGTGGACATGGCCCACTTCGCCGGCCTGGTAGCGGCCAAGGGGAGGGATGGTCCTCTGCCGGGAACGCTACGCCCGCGAGCTGGACCACGCCGTATTCCCCGGGATCCAGGGCGGCCCGCTGATGCACATCATCGCCGCCAAGGCGGTGGCCCTGAAGGAGGCGGCGCAACCGGAGTTCGCCGCCTACCAGCGGCAGGTGGTCAAAAATGCCAAAAAGCTGGCGGAGGCCCTGGCGGAGAGGGGGTTGCGCATCGTATCCGGGGGGACGGACACCCATCTCCTCCTCGTGGACCTGCGCCCCCTGGGGCTCACCGGCAAGGAGGTGGAGGAAGCGCTGGACGCGGTGCGCATCACGGTGAACAAGAACAACGTCCCCTTCGACGACAAGCCCCCCGCGGTTACCAGCGGGATACGCCTGGGGACCCCGGCGGTAACCACCCGCGGCATGGGGGAGGAGGAGATGGTGGAGATCGCCGACCTCATAGCCGCCGTGGTCCATAACCTGGGCTCGGAGGAGGTCATGCGCGAGGTGCGCCGCCGCGTGGACGAGCTCCTGGCCGGTTTTCCGCTGTACCCCCACCTCTGAACGGCGCCGGTAAGGTCGGGAGGTAACGGGTGAGTAGGCCCAGCTGGGAAGAGTACTTCATGTCCATCGCCGGACAGGTAGCGACCCGCTCCACCTGCCTCAGGCGCCAGGTGGGATGCATCATCGTGGTGGAGAAACGCATCGTGGCCACGGGATACAACGGGGCTCCCGTGGGGCTCCCCCACTGCGAGGAGGTGGGATGCCTGCGGGAGCGGCAGGGGGTCTCCCCGGGGGAGAGGCATGAGCTATGCCGCGGCCTGCATGCCGAGCAGAACGCCATCATCCAGGCGGCCATGCACGGCACGGCGGTGAGGGGAGGGGTCCTCTACTGCACTCATAAACCCTGCGTCCTGTGCACCAAGATGCTCATCAACGCGGGGATAACCCGGATCTACTACCGGGAGGGGTACCGGGACACCCTGGCCGACGACCTGGCGGGGGAGGCGGGACTGCAGCTGGTCTGCATGCTGGAGGAGGCACCCGGTTGCTCTACCTTCTGATCTTCGCCGTTTCCCTGTTTCTGGCGCTCTTCCTCACCCCGGTAGCCCGGAAATGGGCGGTGAAGCTGGGGGCGGTGGACATGCCTCACGACCGCAAGGTGCACGAGAACCCCACCCCCACCCTGGGCGGGTTGGCCATTCTCCTTGCGGTGGTCTTTTCCACGCTGGCCGGGAAGGTGCTGGTGCGCGTCTTCCCCTCCCTGGCCCGGCCGGTGGGGATGTCCGACGCCCTCTCCTCCTACCAGCTTCTGGGAATCATCATCGCCTCCTCGCTTATCGCCGTCCTGGGAGCGGTGGACGACATGCGGCGCCTCTCGCCATGGATGAAGCTGGCCGGGCAGGTGGCCGCCTCCCTGGTGCTCATCTCCTTCGGGGTGGAGATAAGCACCGTGGCCCTGCCCCGGGGGAACGTCATCGACCTCACCGCCAGCCCCCTGCTCTCCATTCTCCTCACCCTCCTCTGGATGGTGGCCTTCACCAACATCATCAACCTCATAGACGGCCTGGACGGGCTGGCCGCGGGGGTGTGCACCATCTCCGCCGCCGCCTTCTTCGTCTACGGCACGCGCATCGGTGGCGACCCCAACACCCTTCAGGCCACGGTAATATCCGCCGCCGTGGCCGGCGCCTGCCTGGGTTTCCTGCGCCACAACTTCCATCCGGCGAGCATATTCATGGGCGACTCCGGCGCCATGTTCCTGGGTTTCATCCTCGGGGCGGTGAGCATCCAGGGCATACTCAAGAGGACTGCGGTGGCCACCCTGTTCACCCCACTCATCATCCTGGCCGTGCCCATCGTGGACACCGGCCTGGCCATCCTGCGACGGGCGCGCAAGGGAAAGCCCTTCCACTACGCGGACAAGGAGCACATCCACCACCGCTTGTTGTACATCGGCCACTCCCAGAGGCAGGCGGTCCTCATCATCTACCTCTGGACCGCCCTGCTCACGGGGATAGCCCTCTCCCTGGAGTTCGTGGCTTCCCGGACCATCATCTTCACCCTCTTGGCCGTGGGGGTGGCCAGCCTCCTGGCGACCACCCTCCCGCGCATCGTGTCGGGGGGCCGCGAGCTGGAGAAGGAGGAGGAGAACTTCGTCGGGACGGACTGGAAGGGGGAGGGACGGGACGAGGGGTGAGGCCTTTGAACCCGGGCCCGGCCCCTTCCGGCCCGCGCATCCTGAGGGGAGGCCCTTCGTCTTCCCGGGGCTGGGGCGTTCCCGGCCATTTCTCGTGTCCAGCGCGGATTCCCCCCTGACGCACGTGGGCCGGTGGTCCATGTCGACCTCCCGGTTGGGCGCCTGCAACCCCCTGCAGTGTGTGCGTCGCTTGTTAAAATGGATATATAATATGACTTAGGAGTTTAATATAATAACCATTTATAGCTTTATATGATCCTGTCGAATATCACATGGGTGAAAGCGTGTGCGGTGGGTAAAAGCGTATGCGGCGACGGCGCGATCAATCATGCCCGCATTGTCCGCTTTGCGGAAAGGAATGTCGCCCCCACCCGCGGCTTGTCGCCTTCGCCCGCGGCTTTAGGCCTTCAACCAGGAGGGCGTATTCCCCGGAGCGGAGAGGGGGCGGGGCGAAGCCTCTCGCACGGGGGCTTCCCCCTGCACGGCGGGGTGGCAGCAGGGCTTGGCCGTGAGCATCCGATCTCGCCAGCCCTCGAGGGAGGATGGCCCCCGGGGCCCGTGGGCGGGGCGTGAGGCGGACGATAAAGGACCCACCTGACCCCGGTCATGGCGCGCGCGGGGCCGTGTTGTATAATGCACTCCGGTCGCCCGTCGGGGAGGGAGGAGAGTGAAGGGGAAGACCGAGATGAACGGCGAGCCTTCGATGGACGGCGGGAAGGGAAGACCGACCCTTGCCCGCAGGCTGAGGCGCGAGTTCTACCGCGCCTTCGGGCCTCCCACCTTCCCCCTCTTCATGGCCGCGGGGGGATGGCTCTTGAAGAGCATCGGGCCCCATATACCCTTCGTCCGTTTCGCCAGGCCGGACCGTTTCTCCTACCACCTGCCTCCGGTCAAGTCTCGGGCCTACGAGCGTTTCTACCGCAACATCGTGAACCGTGGCCTGGGAAGGGAATGGGGACCCCACGCCGTGACCATCGCCGTCACCCACGACTGCAACGCGCGCTGCGTGCACTGCAGCGCCTTCCGCCGCTCCCGCGAGGGGACGCTGACCACCGGCGAATGGTGCCGGGTCATCGACCAGTGCGCGGAACTGGGCATCACGGACATCATCATCACCGGGGGCGAGCCGTTGCTCAGGCCCGACCTGGACGTCCTCATCCGCCGCATCGTGGAGAACGACTGCGTTGCCGACCTCTTCACCAACGGTTCCCTCCTCACCGGGGAGAACCTGGACCGGCTGCGCGAGGCGGGATGCGACACCATATTCGTCAGCCTGGACAGCCCGGTCCCCGAGGAGCACGACCGCCTGCGCGGCGTGCCCGGCCTTTACGACAAAGTGATGGAGGGGATCGAGAGAGCGGTGGCGCGCGGGATGTACGTGGGCCTTTCCACCTACATGAGCCGGGAATGGGTGAGGAGGGGATACCACCACGAATTCCTGGCCATCTGCAAGAAGCTGGGGGTGCGCGAGCTCACCGTCTTCGACCTGGTGCCCACGGGAAAATGCCTCAAGCAGGATGAACTCATCCTCACCGACGCCGAGAGGGAGGCCTTCCGGGTCCTCCACGAGGAACAGTGGAAGGACTTCCGCGGGCCGCGGGTGTGCATGATGTGCCACGTGAACGACCCTCATATAATGGGGTGTTTCGGCGTGAAGTGGCAGATACACATAACCCACAACGGTTTCGTCACTCCCTGCGATTTCACTCCCCTGCACTTCGGCAACGTCAAGGAGGAGCCCCTGTGGGACATCTGGCACCGCATGAAGGTACACCCCGAGTACGACCGCAAGGCCATGACCTGCCGCATGCAGGACCCCGAGTTCCGCCGCAAGTACGTGCACAAGATTCCCGAGGGCGCGGAGCTCCCCTTCCCCATCTACGATGTGGACGAGGAGCACCGTAAAGCGCGCCGCGCCTTCCCCTGAGAACCCCCGATCCCCCGGCCTGCCTTTCCCTCAGGGGCTGCGGAGGTGGGGGCGTCTGCAAGCCTAAGGACTGGATGGATTTTCTTCCCAAGGTCGGCGGTCATGGATTAAAATGGGGAGGGCAAGTCAGCGCGGCGGTGTTGCCGATCGGCAAGAAGAATCGGCTGGCAAAAAATGACAGATACACCTCAGACCACGGATACGCCTCGAGGGTCGGAGAAGGCGGAGGTCCGCCTGGCCTTCGCCGGGTTCAATTCCGCCTGCGGGCGGCTGGCCAGGGTGCTGGCGCAGTGTGAAGGCATTGAAGACCCCCGATTGGCCGTCCGAGGTGGAGCCGCCGCCCCTGTTCACCGCCCGCGGCAGGTTCGTCAAGGAATCCGCTCCCCACCTGATCCTGGCTGCGGAGGGCACGGACACGGCGAGCCTTCCGGCAGGAGAATACCAGATACTGGAAATCTACGAAGATTCCCCCCTGGCCTTGTTGCTGGAAAAGCTTACCGTCCTGGCCGCGGACAGCCGTCGCCTGAGCGGCGAGCTGCAGGAGATCACCGCGGTCTGTGCCGGCGCCGGCGTGGTGGAGGCCTACTCCGACCCCCTACCCAAGCTCTCCCAGCTCCTGGACAGGGCCATGGCCCTTTCCGGGGCCCGGGAGGGGATGGTCCTCTTCCCCGGCGAGGAGGTTGATTCCATGCGGGTGGTCCTGGCCAGGGGGGAGAGGCTTGAGGCGGTGGTGGGGGGTTCCCTGGAGGTGGAGCGCTCCATATGCGGCCGTGCCTTCGACACTGGGGCCGTCGTGCACCATGCCGTGGAAGAGGGGACCGAGGAATCGGCTTTCCTGGGGGTGGAGGAGGGGGAGAACATCCTGGCCCTGCCCATGCGGGCGGAGGGAAGGGTGGTGGGGATACTGGCCCTGGTCTTCAGAGGTCTCCCGCAGACCAGGCACCTTCCACTCCTCGCGCTGGTGGCCGACCAGGGGGGGCTGGCGGTGCTCATCGCCCGCCTGTACTCCGAGCTGGAGACCAACGTGGTGACGGACTCCGCCTCCGGCCTCTACAACCGTAACTTCTTCCTGCAGAGGCTGCACGAGGAGATAAGCCGCGCCCGGCGCTACAGCCTCAACGTCTGCCTGGTCTTCCTGGAGATAGACGGTTTCGAGGAGTACGTGGAGAGGAACGGCCGTTTCCTCGGGGACCTGGTGATCTCCGACGTGGGCAGCATCATAAGGCGCAACACGCGAGAGGTGGACACGGCGGCCCGCTACCAGGGCCACACCTTCGCCGTCCTCCTCCCGGAGACCAGGAGGCTGGGAGCCATGCGCCTTGCGGAGCGCATCCGCAAGGTGGTGGAGGAATACCCCTTCCCCTCCCGGGAGAAGAAGGAGGTGGAGTCCCTCACCATGAGCGCCGGCGTGGCCTCCTACCCGGCATGCGCCGACAGCGAGGAGACGCTGGTGGAGCGGGCTCTGGCCGCCCTGGCCGCCGCTCGGACGCAGGGCCCCAACCGAGTGCTCCTTTACGCCGAGGGGATGTAAGGCGAGGATTCCGGCGGGAAACGGGGCAGGCGACTCGAACTCGCTCGGCTTTTACGTCCTTTAGGGGGTTGGAGAAGGGGGAATCCTGCGCAAAGAAGGCGCCTCTACGCCGAGCCCGGCAAGGTGGCCGTCCGGGCAGAGGCAGGCGGGCCGGATGTTCCCGAGCGGGGGAGGCGGAAGGACGCTCTATCCGAGATGGAGAGGGTCTCCGAGACCCGGGATTCGGGTCAGCCTTTCAAGAGGTCCGCGTACTTGCGGCGCAGCCCCCAGACAACCTTCAGGCCTTCCCAGAAGATGTCGAAATCCATCTTCGACTCCCCGCCCCTGCGGTCGGTGAAGACGATGGGCACCTCCACGATGCGGAACCCCAGGGCCTCGGCAACGAAGGTCATCTCGATCTGGAAGGCGTAACCCTGCGAGGTCACCCGGTCCAGGGGGATGGTCTCCAGTACCCGGCGGGTGTAACAGCGGAAGCCGGAGGTGGTGTCCACGGTCTTGGTGCGGGCCACAAGCTTGGTGTAAAGGTTGCCACCCCGGCTGATCATCCAGCGGAAGAGGCTCCAGTTCTCGCATCCCCCGCCCTTCACGTAACGGGATCCCACGGCGGCATCCGCTCCCCTGGCCGCCTCGTAGAGGCGAGGGATGTCGTCCGGGTTGTGGGAGAAGTCGGCGTCGATCTCGAAGAGATACTGAGCGCCTCTCTCCAGGGCATAGCGGAAACCGGCGCGGTAGGCGGTGCCCAGCCCCCCTTTTCCCTCCCGGTGCAGGACGGCCACCCGCTCGTCCTCGGCGGCCAAACGGTCGGCGATCTCCCCCGTCCCGTCCGGTGAGTTGTCGTCCACCACCAGGACGGAAAGGTCCAGGGGCTGGGCCAGGACGGCCTTGACTATCCTTTCCAGGTTTTCCCTCTCATTGTAAGTGGGAATGACCACCACGATCTCGCGCATGGGAAGATTATACCACCAGGCCGGCTCTTCACCGTCCACGTGGGCGAGTTTTTCTTTTCGCCCCTGGAGGCCCCGAGAATATGCGTTCCGAGGCGTTTGCCCTCTCGCCCGAAGGAGCGAGCCTCGCCGCTTCCGCGGAGGCGTGAGGCGGTGGTCACCGGAAGCGCCGCCACCCGTACTTGCCGACCAGGGGCACGAAGATGCAGGAACCCTCTTCGGTGGTGCGGAAGGCGCCGTCCTCCTTCCTGACCACGGTGAGCATCTGCATGGTCGCCGAGCCCACCGGGATCACCAGGCGCCCCCCCTCCGCCAGTTGCTCCAGAAGGGGTTGGGGCACGGAGGGCGCGCCCGCGGTGACGATGATCCCGTCGAAGGGAGCCTCCTCCGGCCATCCCAAGGTGCCGTCCCCCACCCTGACGCGCACGTTGGCATAACCCAGGGAGCGCAGCCTTTCCTCCGCCTCCCGGGCCAGGAGGAGATTCTTCTCGATGGTGTAGACCTCCTTCACCAGCTCGCAGAGGACAGCGGCCTGGTAGCCCGAGCCGGTCCCTATCTCCAGGACCCTGTCCCCCTCCCCGGCTTCAAGGAGCTCCGTCATCCAGGCCACCATATAGGGCTGGCTTATGGTCTGCCCCTCGCCGATGGGGAGGGGGGTGTCCTCGTAGGCGCGGTGGCGGAGGTCCTCGGGGACGAAGAGGTGCCGGGGAACGCGGCGCATGGCCTCCAGGACCCGGGGGTTCCGGATGCCCCGCTCCGCGATCTGGGTGCGCACCATCTCCTCTCTGAGTCGTCGGAAGAAGGCTTCCTCATCCATGGGTGAACCGCCTCGATCGGTGTCCGGGCCGGAAAACAGTGCCTCGGGGCTCCCTTCCGGGCGTGCCGTCAGGGTACCCGGCTTGGGATCAACCTCTCTCCCTGCCGGGTAAGAACTTGGTTATGGTGACCTTGGTCCCTCCCCCGGGGCTGGACTGGCATTCGAAAACGTCCACCAGGCTGCGGATGAGCGGGATGCCGAAACCCTTTTCCAGCAGCTCGGAAGGCGGGCTCTCCAGCACGCACCGGGGGTCGAAACCCGGTCCCCGGTCCTGGACCTCGACGGTCAGGGATTCCTCCCCCATGATGAAGCGGATGTTTATGGGGGGTTTCTCCGCGGTGCCGTTCCCGGTATGGACGACGGCGTTGGTGCACATCTCCGAGACGGCTATCTTGAGGTCGTCCACGCTGTCCTCGCTGAAGTTCATGCGACGCGCGATGGAGCCGGCGAAGAGGCGCGCCAGGCTTATGTACTTGGCGTTCGCCGGGATCTCCAGTTCGAAGGCCACGTTCTTGTCTCCGGACAAACTCACGCCCCCTTGATGCTCGCCAGCAGGTCCTCCCGGGAGGAGTAGATGGTGAAGACCTTGGTGAGGCCGGTGATGCGGAAGATGCGCAGGATGCGTTCCTGGTTGCAGATTATCCCCAGGTCCCCCTGGTGGTGCTTGACCCGCTTCAGCCCCCCCACCAGGACGCCCAGGCCGGTGCTGTCCAGGAAGGCCACGTCTTCCAGGTCCACCACGATGCGGTAGCGACCCTCCTCCACCAGGTTCTTTATGGTGTCGCGCAGCTTGGGGGCGCTGTACACGTCCACCTCTCCGGAGAGGACGACGATCGAGTGGTCGCCCACGTGTTCCAGGGCGATGTCCAGCTCGCTTCCTTCCCTTACCTCGTTGTCCACCATGGTTCCATCTCGTGCGGGAGGACGGCCCGGGGCTCGAAGGAGCGGGGGCCCGTCAACGGGACCGGGAGGGACGCTTGACCACGGTGCCGCACTTGGCGCACTTCGCCTTGTCCTCACCGGGATCTATGGAGACCCGGTTGTTGCACTTGGGGCAGAGAACCCGCAGCACCTCGACACCTGTCTTCTCATGACCGTGAGGCCCCCGCACCATTTTTTCACCTCCGTTGTTTCTTCGAATACGTCACCTTCATCCCGCTAAGGCGAGGTCCACCAAATATTTACCCTCCCGCCGGGGGTTTGAAACCTGTTTCTCGTACCGTGGCTCTGTCGGCTGGACTCGTTTTCCCCGACCGGCTCCGACTCTTGGAGGTTTAGGCCTGTTTCCCGCGCGCGGAGGGAGGAAGGCCTCCCTTTTCCCGTCCGCGCATGGCGCGGAGCCCGCGAGGGGGAACGGGCATGGGGTGGACCGCGCCGGCAGGGATGTCCGGGGGCCCCGGGGTGAGGGAGGTGCTCGGGAGCCGGACGGCGGAGGGCGGGCGAACGGACCCCCGGCGGGGATCGACCCCTGGGGAGACCCGGGACGAGCGGGATGTCCGGGGCGGAGCCCCGCGAAGGAGGAGGCGCATCCGGGAGGAGGGGCGGTGGGTTAGTGGAAACGGACCCCGCAGCGGAAGATTCACCCTAAACGGGTGTTTACGGGTAAACCACGGTTTACTATAATAGGGGAGGAGGTGAGGGAGGATGGAGAAAGCGGCGTCCCGGCGGAGAGGCTCCCGCCCCGCGGGCGGGGAGGGGGGCGGCAGGGAGGGGCTCACGCCCCGGCAGGAGGAGGCCCTGGAGTTCGTCCTCTCCACCCTGGAGAGAAGGGGCTATCCCCCCAGCGTGCGGGAGCTCTGCGAGGCCTTGGGCCTCTCCTCCACCCGGGGGGCCCTGCGCCATCTCGAGGCCCTGGAGAGGAAGGGCTTCATAACCCGGGCGCCCGGGGCGCGCGCCATACAGGTGCGGGAGGGCCTCCGGGGCGGGGTGGCCTATCTGCCCCTGGTGGGCGAGGTCCCGGCGGGTCCCCTCCGCTACGCCTCCGAGGAGGTGGAGGAGTGGGTCCCGGTCCCCGGCCGCTGGGGAGGGAGGGGGCGCTTCCTGCTCCGGGTGAGGGGGGACAGCATGATCGGCGACGGCATCCACCCCGGCGACCTGGTGGTGGTGGATCCCCGCCCCGGTGTGGAGGACGGGGAGATAGTGGTGGCCCTGGTGGAGGGGGAGGCCACCGTGAAGCGCCTGAGGCGTCGGGGGGAGACGGTGGAGCTCCATGCCTCAAACCCCCGCTACGCTCCCCTGCGGGTGAGGCGGGGAGAGGGGGAGGTGAGGGTGGTGGGGAAGGTGGTCTCGTTGCTGCGGGAGAGGGTCTGAACCGGGGACCCCGCGCGGCGGCGCGGGGATGGAATAAGCTTCCAAGGAGGGCGCAAGCCCTCCTCGCGTCCCTACGGGGGGTTTTCGCGGGGCCCTTGGAGGGCCCCGGAAGCCGGGGGCAGGAGGGCCGCCCCGGCGCGATGCCGGGGACTCCTCCGGGCGGGCGCGGACGGGGGGCTTTGACGGGACGGCGGCCCGCCCTCGGAAGGGGCTGCCGGGGGTCCGGGGGCTCCGCCGGAAGGAGGAAGCAGGGACGCCGCGCGGGAACGGCGGCCGGAAAAGGGGAGGGATGCCATGGTCACCCTGGTCGAGGAACCGGTGGACGTGGCGGCGGTCTTCCGCGGGGGAAGGCTGCGGCCCACCGCCTTCCTCTGGCGTGGACGGCGCTACCGCGTCCGCCGCGTGCTGGGGACCTACCGGGCCATGAAGGGGAGGTACCTGGAGCTCTATTACTCGGTGATGAGCGACACCCCGGAGGTCTACGAGCTCCGTTTCTCCACCGACGGCATGAGGTGGAGCCTGGTGCGGGTGCACAGCGAGGGGTAGGGGAGGTCGGGGATGACCCAGTACGTGACGCACGGCCTTCTTCGCGCCGCGGATCAGGTGCGGGCCGCGGAGGAGGGGCGGTGCGTCCTTCACCTGGACATGGACGCCTACTTCGCCTCCGTGGAGCAGAGGGACGTGCCCCTCTACCGGGGCCGGCCCCTGGTGGTCTGTCACACCTCCAGCGACTTCTGCACCCACGGGGTGGTGGCCACCGCCTCCTACGAGGCCCGGCGCTGGGGGGTGAAGGCGGGCATGTCGGTGTGGGAGGCGCGGAGCCGCTGCCCCCACGCCTGCTTCGTGCACGCGGACATCCCCAAGTACCTGGACAACGCCCGGCGCATCCGGCGCCTCTGCGAGAGGCTCTCCCACCGTGTGGAAGTTTTTTCCATAGATGAGGTCTTCGTGGACCTCACCCCCCTCCTGCTCCCTTGCATCCCGGGGGAAGGGCGCTGGCGGGAGGCCCTCCGGCTGGGGAGGGAGCTGAAGGGGGAGCTTCGCCGACGGGTGGG
>MU158599.1:0-9166 GCA_015711895.1 Candidatus Solincola tengchongensis
GCCGGCGGTGGAGGAAAAAGAATGGAAAAAGATAGGCAGAGAGGGATACGGGGCCATCGCCGGTAGCGGTTCTTCCTGCTGTGGCCCCTCCCAGCCGTGCTGCTGCGGCCCTGATCCGGCGAAGGAGACGAGCGTGCGCATAGGGTACAGCGAGGAGGACCTGGAATCCGTCCCCGAGGGTGCCAACCTCGGGCTGGGATGCGGGAACCCCGTGGCCCTCGCCTCCCTTCAGGAGGGGGAGACGGTCCTGGACCTCGGCTCCGGTCCCGGGCTGGACTGTTTCCTGGCCGCGGAGCGGGTGGGGGAGAGGGGAAAGGTGATCGGCGTGGACATGACCCCCGAGATGCTGGAGAGGGCCAGGGAGAACGCGCGCCGTGGCGGTTACTCCAACGTGGAGTTCCGCCTGGGAGAGATAGAAAACCTCCCGGTGGCCGACAACTCGGTGGACGTGGTCATCTCCAACTGCGTGATAAACCTCTCCCCGGACAAGCCGCGGGTGTTCCGGGAGGCTTTCCGGGTGCTGAAACCCGGCGGGAGGCTGATGGTCTCGGACATAGTCCTGGAGGAGGAGCGTCCTGTGGCGTTCCGGAAATCCGCGGCCGCTTACGTGGGCTGCATCTCCGGCGCCGCTCTCCGGGATGATTACTTGAGGATTATTGCTGAGGCCGGTTTCCGCGACCTGGAGGTGGTGGATGAGTCCCCGTATCCCGCTGAATGCGTGGAAAACGATCCAACCGCGGCAGCTCTTCTCGCCGAGATCGACCTCCCTCGCGAGGAGATAAGCCGGCTGCTCCAGGGCGTGAAGAGCCTGGGGATACGAGCCAGGAAGCCGGTGTGACCCACACCGGACCGTAACCGATGCCTGGGCGTGGGGAATAGCCCCGGCCATTCAAGGGCACTATTTTTCACACCGCACCCCGTGGAGAAAAGGCGGTTCACGGGATGCGGGAGACATGATGTGTGCGCCAAAGGTTTTGTCTTCCGAGGGAACCGGATGTTCCATCCCGTATATTCCGTGCTCGAGGTACGGTTCTTCGCGCTCGCGTTTTCGTTGACCCTAAGCGCAAGAGGGCGTCCCCGGAGGGTTAAACAAAGCGAGGAGATATGTCTATAATAGTGGCGATCAAGGAGGACGGCGGAGATCGAGGGGGCTGAGCCGTCCCTGCAGCCGTTTCTGCCGTGGGCTGTATCTGAGTCATCCCGGTAGGCAGGCAGGAAAGGTCCCGTTTCGAGGAGGGAGGTGCGCGATGAGGATCGAGCCGGTGGTCGACGAATGGCTGGGCCCGGGGGAGAGAGACGGGGAGATAATACCACTCACCCCCGGAGAGAACGCCCTGCACCCGGAGGCGAGGAGCAGCCGCTACTATGGAGAATGGTGGTATTTCGACGCCCGCCTCGACGACGGCCACGTGGTAGTGGGTTTCATCCAGGCCTCGGAGCTCATGTCCCGCAAGCCGGGCATAGAACTGCACGTCTACAAGCCCGACGGTGAAAAGCTCTCCGTGGTCAAGAAGTTCCCCCACGAGCAGCTCAGGGCCTCCACCGAGAAGTGCGACGTTTGGGTGGGGGACAACCACTGTTACGCCGAGTTCCCCGAAAGCGGGAACCTTCCCGTGCACCACCTGCACATCGCCGGGGATGGAATGGAGGCGGATCTCACCTTCCGCAGCGAGGTCCCGGGGTGGAAGCCGGGGAAAGGCCGCACGAGGTACGGGAACCGGGGCTATTTCGCCTGGGTGGTCCCCGCGCCCAGGGCTTCCGTGGAGGGGAGCGTGCGCTTCGGCGGTACTACCCTGCGGGCCAAAGGGATAGGTTACCACGACCACAACGTGGTCACCGCGGACATGCGGCGCATCCTCTCCTTCTGGTACTGGGGTAGGCTGTACACCGAGGAGCACACGCTCCTCTACGCTTACGTGAAGACCAACCGGCGCTTCGGGGGCAAGGCCTCCAAACCGCTCATGCTGGCCCGCGGAGGCGAGGTCATCCTCAGCTCCGGTGAGATGCGGCTCAGGGAGGGGCCTCCGGTCTTCAACCAGGTCGCCAACCGCACCTATCCGGCTTTCCTGGAAATGGAGATCCCGGACCGCGTGTTCCTGCGCCTGGAGGTGAAGCGCATCATCGACGCCAACGACTTCCTCTCCGAGTTGAACCCGGTGATCATGAACCCGGCCGTCAAATGGCTTGTGAACCGCTTCATGCGCCCCGGATGGTTCCGCTTCGAGTCGGACTTTCTCCTGCGCGTGGACCACGAGGGGCGTAGTGTGGAGGAGACCGGCACCACCCTGCATGAAATGGTGGCCCTGCGCTAGGCGCGCTCCACGGCGCTCAGGCCTCAGGCACAGAAACGGAGAGCAAGGGCGCGAAGAAAGACAACACCTTCGCGGACGTCCTGAAGGGATATGCGCTCGTCCGCGCCGTGGATGCGGGGCAGGTCGGAAAGCCTCAGGCGCGCGGGTATGATCCCGTAGCAGGGCACTCTACGGGCACGGAAGAAGCGGGAGTCGGAGAGGCCGGAGAGCATGAACGGGGAGACCACGGCGTCCGGGTAGCATTCGAGGATGGTCTCCTCGAGGGTGCGATAAGCCACGCTTTCCCAGGGCGAAGAGGGAGATCTTTCCATGTCCTGGAAATGGTCGATCTCCAACCCCTCGCCGGCCAGGGCCTCCCGTACAAAATCCAGGAATTCCGGGGCTTCCGTCTCCGGCAGGAGACGGCAGTCCAGAAAGGCCTCGGCACGGTCGGGGATGACGTTGATCTTGTTGCCGGCGTGGAGCACGTTCAGGCTGGCGGTATCGCGCAGCACGGCGTTGAGGGCGGGGACGGCATCCAGGTGGTTCTCCTCGATGACGCGCATCAGGGTCTCCAGCTTCCCGTCCTCGCGGTAGGGGCCGAGTATCTCCCAGAACTCG
This sequence comes from Candidatus Solincola tengchongensis, assembly GCA_015711895.1. Classification (GTDB taxonomy): domain Bacteria; phylum Actinomycetota; class Geothermincolia; order Geothermincolales; family RBG-13-55-18; genus Solincola_A; species Solincola_A tengchongensis. Next base: position 2,913 of record MU158599.1, read on the forward strand.
GCCAGTCTGGTGAAGAAGGCCTGCATGACCGGGTTGATACGCAGCGGCCTCTTGCGCTCCAGGAAACGTGCCAGTGCGCGTACCATGAGTTCCAGGGCCCCCTTTCCGGTGGGCATGGAGCCGTGGCCGCCCTGGCCGCGCTGCAGGAGGCGTAGCCAGAGCCCGTATTTTTCGGCGCAGGCGACCATGAAGAAGGGCTTTCCGGGCACCAGGTCCGTGAGGGCGTAACCTCCCTCGTTGATGACCAGATCCGCCTCCAGTTCCTCGGGGTATTTCTCCAGGAGCATCTTCGCTCCCGCGTAGCCCCCGGCCTCCTCGTCGGCGACGGCGAGGAACACGAGGTCCCTGCGAAGCGGCAATCCCTCGCGCGCCACGGCGATGAAGGCCATCAACTGCATCACGCCCATCCCCTTCATGTCCAGGGCGCCCCTCCCCCAGACGAAGCCGTCGCTCACCTCGCCGGAGAAGGGCGCCACCTGCCAGCCCTCTGCCTCCGCCGGAACCACGTCGATGTGGTTCAGAAAGATCAACGGCTTACCCTCACCGCTCCCGCGCAAGCGGGCCAGAAGGGAGGAGCGCCCGGGGGCGGCCTCCAGGAGCCGGTATTCCAAGCCGTGATCGTGCAGGACATCGCCGAGAAACGAAGCCCCGGCCGCCTCGTTGCCGGGAGGATTGGTGGTGTTCACGCGCAGGTAGTGGCTCAGCACCTCAACCGCTTCATCGCCCAGCTTTTCGACTTCCATTGAAGCCCCCCGGAACTCACTGTCTTGCCGGACACGGTCATTATATTACGCAAAAATGCACGAAACGGGGGATGAGTCGCATTCCTGGCATATTCCGGACGCCGTTTTCAAGAAGTTGGCCTTTTTGAAGCGGGTGACGGATTTCACCGAGTTCCGTCCCCATCGAAGCGCCCCAGGGTTAAGTTCTTCAAGGAGAATCCGAAAAAAGACAAGGTAGGGTTTATAATTTCCATGTAATGGAAATATTGTAAGAGCGGCTCCTTGTAAACGAGGCCGGAGAAGGAGCCGCTTTTCCGCCCTCCGGTGCGGTCCGTGAAAAAGGAGGACGGGCGGTTGACGAGATTTTTGCTGGATGCCTTCTCCTCGCGCCACAGGGCGGGCCAACGCAGCGAGCCGAAAACGCCCGTGGGCTCGGGGAAAGGAGAGGAACCAGAGGGTAAGGAGAGGGTGCATGGACAAGGGAGATAGGGACGGTGCGGGTCGACCGACTGAAGGGCCGCCTCGCGAAAGATGCCGGGAAACAACGGGTACGCACTGTGAAAAAGGCGGCCAGCATCGCAGTGATCCTGTGGAAAAGCCGGTCGAGATGGGGGAGCGCGGGAGCGGCGCTCTTTATCCGGCGCCCGTCATCGCTGGCGACAAGGGAGCCGGTCAGAGCATGGGCTTGCGGGCCCGCATGACGGTGGCCGCCGCTTTCGCCGCCGCGGCGCTGGCCGGCATGGCTCTCCTGGCTTTCCTCGCCGTGAGGGCACCGGTCGAGGCGGCCGACCGCTATATGCGGGCCTTGAGCGAAGGGCGAGAGGAGGAGGCCTGGAGTATGCTCCACGTCACCTCGAAGTTCAAGGCGGAGGAGGATTTTAAGGGCTACTTGGAGATGGCGAGGGAACGGACGGAATCGGTCACGGGGTGGAAGGCACACCTGACCCACCTTACCGGATCCAGGGCTTACGTGGACCTGGAACTCCTTCGGGACGGAAGCGGTTATCTGCTTCGCCTGGGGCTGCGAAACGACGGAAAGGGTTGGATGATATACGAACCGGATCTGGAGGAACGTTACGGCGGCCCCTAAAGGGCGGCGGGACTCGCGAGGGCCGGGAGGGAGAGAAAGGTCTTCCAACTTTTTTCCTATCCTCTCAAATCATCAGCTTGCCTCGAACTTACACTCGTCTTCGATGCCCGCATGGCGCGAGCGCTGATGGTCGGATGTGGCGGATACTGCGAGGTCGATTGACAAGAAGTTTACTTGATATAAACTTAAACCCGGCGTGAAAGGGGTGGGCCGACCGAGACACGGTGCGCGTCTTGTCGTCCCTGCGCGGGGTCACGGCCGGGAGGAAAATGGCGATGCCGGATAGATCCTCGAAGAGGAAAAGGTGTCCTTCTTGCGGCGTTCCCGCCTTCGTCGGCAGGGAACTTCACTGGGGAGACGACGGAGTGATCCACCTGGCCAGATCGCCTCGCAACCGCATGGTGCTCTACGAATCCAACATCATCGACAATCTTTTTCGCGGCATTGAGGAGTTGATCGGCCTCTCCATCGTGCACATCGTCATCGAGAGTCGGCGGCGGGAGGTAAGGAGGTATATCGAGGGGGTGTTCCCGGCCTGGATGCGGCGCCCTTTGGTGGCGCTCAACGAGAGCCTGAGCGGTATCCCGCTGTTGAAGGGGGTGGCGCGCGTGGCGCGGAGGCCGCTCGGCAGGGCATTGGCCGGCAGGGTCTTCGAGGTGGGGCGGGTTTACGGTTACGGGGACGTCAGGCCCGGCCCCTTGTGGGAAGAGGGTGACGTGCATCCCTGGCGCTCCACCTTGGTCTACCGGCCTTATTCGGTGCTCTTTTTCGCCGCGGAATGCTTGGCATCCGTTGAGGCTTTCGAGGGAAGGGACCACTGCGTCGACTACCGGGAGTTAGAGGAGGGGCTCTATCTCTTCGAGGTCCACCCCGGGGAACACCCGGTAGCTCTCCGGGAGCGCCTGGCGAGGAGGCGCTACCCTTTCAAGGCCGGGGAGCTCCACTACGAACGCTGCCCGGTGTGCGGCGTTCCTCGCGAGGTGGCGCGCTTGGATTGGGACCTGGAGAAGGGGATTATAACCGACCAGGAAAGCGGTAGGAGGATGGCCCTCTTTGGCCCTCACGCCGTCGATGCCGTCCTACAGGACCTGGAAGCCGAGCTGGGTGAGGAGGTGCCTGCCGCCGCTGTGGAGGCCCAAAGGCGGTACGTGAAATCCCGTGTCGCTGATGAGGATTGGAGAAAAGGGAAGATCGACTTCAGGTATATGGGGGCGCTCAGGGGACTGGGTTACGTGGCCAGATTCGAGGCGGACGAGAAGCGCCTCTCGGTCACCTTCAGGAACGCCTGCATGCCCTGCCTGATCGTGGGAATGGCCCAGGCCATTTACGAGGTCGCCATGGGCAAGGAGGAATCAGAGGCGAGATGGGAGCTTCACCCCGATGGCGACCTGGATATAGAGGTGCGCTTTTGAGCGCCATTACGGGCCGGAAGGGGGACGACCGGCGCATGGCTGGCGGGTGATCGTGAGCCGGAAAGGAAACCGCTTTTTCGGGATTTTCCTCAAGGTCGAAGCTGCGGGGGGCGAATAAATCTTTAGCCGTTGAGTACCGGTGGTCGAGGCCTTCAGGGACTCATAGGGGCTCACAGGAGTCTTACAGCGAGCCACGGTTATTAACTGCGGCCGGCAAGTGCGCCGGCGGGAGGAACGGCGGAGCACTAAGCGCGAATATATAGACGGCATGAGGGTCGATGAGGACTCGGGAGGATATGTTCCCGGAGGAAGTGAGGTCCCGCTGTGAAAAGGGTAGTGGATGGCAGGATGAAGAAGACCGAACTATGTTCCGATTGCGGTATTCCCCTCATGATAGGGAAGGAATTGAGCTGGGAGGACAACGGGGTGATCACGCTCAGGAGATCCCCTCTTAACCGCATGGTCTTCTACGAGTCAAGGGTGATCGACAATCTTTTTCAGGGCATCGAGCGGCTCATCGGGCTGCCCATCGAGCACATCGTCATCGAGAGCCGGCGACGGGACGTCAGGAAATATATCGAGAGAAGCTTTCCAGGATGGGTCATCGGGTCACTTCGGTGGGCGGGAAAGTACGCCGATGACCCGGGCCTTTTAGGAAGGGCAATACGCAGGCCGGCGATGCAGGTGGGCAAGGCGCTCACCCTCAGGGTCATGGAGATGGGCAGGCTTTACGGTTACGGGCGTGCTGAGCTCGGTGAGGGATGGGAGAGAGACGACCCTTTCCCCTGGCGGGAAAGCCTGGTTCGCCATCCCTATTCCGTGCCTTTCTGGTCAGCGGATGCCCTGGGGTCCGCGGAAGCCATAGAGGGCGTGGAGCAGTGGGTGAAGTACGAGTCCCTGGGCGAGGAGACCTACAGGGTGACCACCTATCCCTCGGAACATCCCGTGGAGCTGAAGGAGAGGTTGCGGAGGAGAAAAAAGTATCCTTTCAAGCCCGGAAACATCGCCTTCCAGAGGTGCCCGTCTTGCGGCCTTCCCCTGGAGCTCAGCCGCTACCGCTGGTACCCGGAGGAAGGGATCATTATAGATACGGAAAACGATTGGAGGATGTCCATCTTCGGGCCGCAGGCCCTGGAGGCGGTGCTGGACGACCTGGAGAGCGAGCTCGGCGAGGACATTCCCAGAGTGGTCGTCGAGGCGCAGAAGGGTTACATTAAATCGAGGACCGGCCAGATGAACTGGAGGCGGAGCGGGACGACCTTCAACAAGCTGACGGCGCTGCGGGGAATGGGCAACATCACCGGGTTCGAGGCGGACGAGAAACACCTTTCGGTGAGGATCCAGAACGCCTGCCTTCCCCTGATCATGGTGGGCATGGCTCAGGCATTGTACGAGATAGCGCTGGGGTTGGAAGATTCTACCTATGAATGGGAGCTCTCCGACGACGGGGATCTGGATATAATCGTCAAGGCAGGGTAGGGGGGAACGTTCGGAATGGTTTTGCAGATAGAGAGGTGCGAAGAATGCGGCACCCCTTCACTGATGGGAAACGAGTTGAGGTGGGAGAGCGGGGGGGTCATCAGCCTGTCGCAGTCGCCGCATAACCGCATGGTCATCTTCGAGTCCAACATCATCGACAACGTCTTCCGGGGGATTGAGAGGATACTGGGGCGGAGCATCGAGCCGATGGTGGTGGAGAGCCGGCGCCGGGAGACCCGGAGGTTCATCGAGAGGAGCTTCCCCTTCGAGATACGGAACACCCTCCTCCTGGGTGACGCGAGCCCCTCGGCCAAGGACTCCCCACTCAGCAGGGCCATGGCCGATTTCGTCGTGCGTATAAGGGAGGACCTCGTGGAGAGGGTTACCAACGTAGCCCGCGTCTTCGGTTACGGGGAGGTATCGGTGGAGTGGGGAGCGGATGAGCCTTATCCCTGGCGGCGCCTGGTCATGAGGTATCCCTATTCCGTCCCTTTGTGGAAAGCGGACATCCTGGGGACTATCGAGGCCTTCGAGGGGCAGGACATGTGGATAGAGGGAGAAGAGCTGGAGGAGGACGTGTACCGGCTGCGCGTCCTGCCCTCCGAACACCCCGTGGAGCTGAAGAGCAAACTGAAGCGGAGAAAGAGGTACGAGTTCAAGGAAGGCGATCTGGAGCACGAGAGGTGCCCCTCCTGTGGTGTGCCCAGGGTGGTCACCCAATACCTGTGGGACCTGGAGAAGGGTATCATCACCGCTACGGATACCGGGAGAAGGGTTGCCGTGTTCGGACCTCTGGCCCTGGAAGCGGTCTTTGACGACCTGGCGGCGGAGCACGGGCCGGAGCTCTCGAGGGCGGTGGTGGAGGCGCACAGAAGGTTCATCCGGGAGAGGGTGGACGCTTCCCTCGCCTCAAAGGTGAACGCCATGCTCAAGATGCACATGGCGAGAAGAGGCCTCGGCTACCTGGCTTCCCTGGAGGGGAGCAGGAAGAAGCTGGAAATGAAGGTTCGCAACGCCTGTCTTGAGCTCTTCATGGTGGGCATGTCCCAGCCTTTCTTCGAGATCGCCACGGGGAACGAAAACACCTTCGCCGAGTGGGAGATCGACGAGGAGGGCGATCTCTCCATATCCATAAGCGCGAGTTGACACGCGAAAACCTTCGAGGGCTTTCCATGTCGTTTTCCCGTATCAGGATGGAGAACCTACGCCGCCAATGGTCCGGCACGTTCCGGTGAATATGTTGGACTAACCCGCAGGTCCTCGGCGATTTCGGCAGGATCTCCCTAAAACATCCCTAACACATGCCGAAGAGTGAATCTATCCAGGGCATCTGCCCGGGATTCTGCCGGAAGGGTATGAGCTCGAGGAACCGCGCCCTACTCGCGGCGCCCAGATAAGCCGAAAAGGTGGCCTTGCGGTCTGGTATCATGGGGCAGTCGGGAGACGGGACGGGCCGCCCCGCGAGGCCCGGGTTGAGGAATGGTCGGGGGAGGGAGTGAGGGAGAAAGGATCGGGCCGCGAAGAGGGAGGCGGAGCGGTGACCGAGGGCAG
>MU158599.1:9176-13934 GCA_015711895.1 Candidatus Solincola tengchongensis
CGCCGGGGCAGCGGCGCTCTGGGGATCGGTCGGCGTCTTCCTTCGCTGGATCGACCTCCCGGGAAAAGAACATTTCGTGGTCTTTGTCCGCTCCGCGATCAGCGTGGCCTTCCTGGCGGCGGTGATGACCGGCACCGGCAGGATGGGCGATTTCCGTATCGGTGGCCACCCGGTCCTGCTCCTGGCCAGCGGGGCCCTCCTGACTCTCCATTGGGTGCTCTTCCTCAAGGCCCTGAACAACCTGCCCATCGGGGATGCGGTGTTCATAACCTATCTGGCGCCGGTGCTCGTGGCCCTCCTCTCCCCCCTGGTGCTCAAGGAGAGGCTTGAGGGGATGACTCTCCTGGCCCTGGCCCTGGCCCTTGGCGGAATGGGGCTCATCTCTCTGACCGGCTCCGAGGCAGGGGCCGGATCGCCGGCGGCGGGGATAACCTTCGCCCTGTGCTCGGCGGTATCCTACGCCCTGCTCCTCTTCATCCTCAAGTTCCTACGCGAGGACACGCCGGCCCTCACCGTCACTTTCTACCAGACGGCGGTCAACGCGGCCATCCTCCTCCCCTTCTGCGCTTTTCGCGATTTTAAGGTCACTCCGAGGGGATGGGCTTCCCTAGTCGTGCTGGGCCTGGTGCACACGGGGCTGGCGGGCCTAGTGTACGTTTTCGCGGTGAAGAGGGTGAAAGCCCAGCACGTGGGCATAATCGCCTACCTGGAACCGGCCACGGCCATGCTCTACGGTCTGGTCTTCCTGGGAGAGCGCCTGGGCTGGCAGGATCTGGCAGGAGGTTTCCTGATCGTGCTGGCCGGGGCCATGGTCATCCGCCGCGCCTGGATGTCGCAATGAGTAAGGACAACCTCGTTGTGGACCGGTGAATCAATCGGTTCTTGCGGAGGTGGTCGCTGGTTGTCACCCGGCAAACAGTTTCCGGGGACTGGCCCACCGGTGTCTTTTTAGTTCAGAACATCCCCTGTTCCACCCAGCGGGTGTGGTAGTTCCCGGCCAGGAAATCCGGGTTGGACAGCAGGCGGAGGTGGAAGGGGATGAGGGTGGATACCCCTTCTATCTCGAATTCGAGCAAGGCTTGGCGCATTATGCGTATGGCCTCCTCCCGGTCCCTACCGTGGACGATGAGCTTGGCCAGCAGGGAATCGTAGTTGGGAGAAACGTGGTATCCCTGGTAGCAGTGCGTGTCCACCCTCACGTGAGGCCCGCCGGGTGGGGACCATCTTTCTATGATGCCCGGGGTGGGGAGAAAGCCGCGGTGATAGTCCTCGGCGTTGATGCGGCACTCGATGGCATGTCCGTTGATAATGATGTCCTTCTGGCTCAAGGCCATTGGCTCATCCGATGCGTTGCGTATCTGTTCCACCACCAGATCAACGCCGGTGATGAGTTCCGTGACCGGGTGTTCCACCTGGATACGGGCATTGAACTCCATGAAGTAGAAGTTACCTTCCTCGTCGAGGAGGAATTCCATGGTCCCCGCGGAGTCGTAGCCGATGGCGACGGCTCCTCGCACCGCGGCCTCGCCCATCCTCGTGCGCAGTTCCGGGCTCACCGCGGGCGAAGGTGCTTCCTCCAGCAATTTCTGATTCCTCCTCTGGATGGAGCACTCTCTTTCGTTGAGGTGGATGACATTGCCGTGTCTGTCGGCCAATATTTGGATTTCCACATGCCGCGCACGGCGCAGGAACTTCTCCAGGTAGATCTCCTCGGATCCGAAGGAGTGCCTGGCCTCCGCCTTGACCAGGGGAAGGGCTTTTACCAGTTCCTGGCGGTCGTGGACCACGCGCATCCCCTTCCCCCCTCCCCCCAAGGCAGCCTTGATGAGTACGGGGTATCCGAGCTCGTCGGCTATCTTCAAGGCGCCGGACTCGTCGAGGTCCCGGGAGGAGATCCCAGGGAGCACCGGGACTCCTGCCTCGGCCATGGCTTCCCTTGCCCTGGCCTTGTGCCCCATGAGGGCCAGGGATTCCGGTGATGGCCCGATGAACACCAGGCCGTTCTCCCGACAAGCCCTGGCGAACTCCTCGCTCTCGGCGAGGAACCCGTATCCCGGATGCACCGCATCCGCTCCGCTTATCTCCGCCGCGCCGATGATGTTCCTTATTTTCAGATAGGATTCCCCGCTGGAGGCCGGCCCCACGCATACTTTTCGATCCACGTACCTGAGGTGCAGTGCTGCGGCGTCCGCTTTCGAGTATATCCCCACCGTTTCCAGGCCCAGGAGCCTGCAGGCCCTCAGGATGCGAAGGGCTATCTCCCCGCGGTTGGCGATGAGCACTCGCTTGAACAAGGCTCTATCCTCCCAAGGGCTCGATCTCCATGATCACTTCGTCATATTCCACGCCTTTGCCGTGCTCGGCCAGGATGCTTATCACCCGGCCGTCCACCGGGGAGGGTATCTCGTTGAAAAGCTTCATGACCTCTATGAGGCACAGGGTCTGTCCCTCCTTTACCTCGTCGCCCTCCTCCACGAAAGGCGGGGCTCCCGGAGAGGGGGTGCGGTAGAAGGTGCCCACCATGGGCGACCTCACCAGCACCAAGCCCATCTCTTCCTTGTCCCTCTGCGCCACTTGGCCCCGCTGCGAGGGAGAGGAAGCCGTTTCCGGCGCTCCGGTCTGCCCCCCGAGGCTCACCGTCACCGTCAGGTTTTGAAGCGCCCTGCTCACCCCCTCGCTGACCACCTCCGCCAGCCTCTCGGACAGCTCCTCGATATAGGCCCCGTCCATCATGGCCCTTTCCCGCCTCTCCATCGCCTTCTGCGGGGGCTCCTCCTCCTCGTTGATGACCGGGTTCTTTCTCCATTGGAAAAATTTGAGGGCCACGTCCGGGAAGATGGCATAGGAGATATAATCTTCCTCCTTCTCCACCAGGGAGGGATCGAGCTCCCGTTTGGCCTTGGGTAGCTCGGGTTCCAGAAGATCCGCCGGGCGGCAGGTGATCGGCTTCTCGCCCTTCAGCGCCTTCTCCATGAGCTCCTCGCTTATGGGCCCGGCTGGCTTACCGTAAAGCCCCTTCACGTAGTTGACCACCTCGCGCGGTATTATCTTGTATCTTTCCCCGAGAAGCACGTTGAAGACCGCCTGGGTACCCACCAGCTGGCTGGTGGGGGTAACAAGCGGCGGGTATCCCATGTCCTTTCTCACCCTGGGAATCTCTTCCAATACCTCCTCCATCCGGTCCAGGGCGTTCTGCTGTTCCAGCTGGGCGATGAGGTTGGTGGCCATGCCGCCCGGTATCTGATGGGAGATGACCGTGATGTCGATTAGGGGCTGTTCGGCCCCCATGAGCTTGCGCTTCTTGGAGACCACCTCGAAGTACTCCGAGACGTCGCGGATGGCCTCGAAATCCAGGTCCAACTCGTACTCGGTATCCTGGAGTGAGGCCACTAGGGTCTCAATGGCCGGCTGGCTGGTGTAGAGGGAAAGCGGCGCCGCGGCGCAGTCCACGATGTCCGCGCCCGCCTCGATGGCCTTGAGATAGGAGGTGGTGGCCATCCCCGTCGAGGCATGGGAATGGAGCTGAATGGGGACTTCCACCGCTTCCTTGAGGCGTTTTACGAGCTCGTAAGCCACGTAAGGGGCGAGTATGCCGGACATGTCCTTAATGCATATGGAATCGGCGCCCATCTCCACGAGGGTCTTGGCCGTTTCCACGTAGCCCTCGATGGTGTGGACCGGGCTTATGGTATAGCATATGGTGCCCTGGGCGTGGGCCCCCTCGCGCTTGGTGACCTCTATGGATTTCTGCATGTTGCGCACGTCGTTCAGGGCGTCGAAGATGCGGATGATGTCGATCCCTCCCGCAACCGCCTTTTTTATGAACTCCTCCACAAGGTCGTCGGCGAAGTTGCGGTAAGCCACAAGATTCTGGCCGCGCAGGAGCATTTGGAGCTTGGTGTTCTTGAACTTCTCCCTTATGCGGTAAAGGCGGTCCCAGGGGTCCTCGTTGAGGTAACGCATGCAGACGTCGAAGGTAGCCCCGCCCCAGACCTCCACGGAATGGTAGCCCACCTCGTCGATGCGCTCCGCTATGGGGAGTATGTCGGTGAGGTGCATGCGAGTGGCCCAGAGGGACTGGTGAGCGTCCCTCAGGGTGGTGTCGGTCACCAGCACCAGCCTTTTCTTCTTCTCCATTTTCGCCCCTTTATCGGATTCGTTCCTGTTCATCATTGTAAATGTTCCCGCAGGATTTCTTCTCCACTTTCTTTGTCGGCGGGACTTGAAGGCTTACGGTCAAGCCTGCGCAAGCCCCGGATGGAAGGAGCCTCTCCACGGCCCTCAAACGCCGAGACTTCGCCTGGGAATGAGGTAGGAGGCCGCTGTCGCTCCCACGGCCTTGGCCAGGTCGATGAGGATAAAGGGTTTTACCCCCAGCTCGAAGGCCAGCGCGGCGTCCTTGCCGTGCAGGGTCAACCAAACTGCTAGCCAGGAGGCTCCGCAGATGTAGACGGCCGCCAGGCCGGCCAGGCAGGCCACGATGGGCAAGAAACAGGCTAGGACCCCTTGCGAGTCGGGGCCAGTGGACCTGAATCTCGAGGCCCACCCCGCAATGCCCGCCGCGAGCACGAAACCCCACAGGTAGCCTCCCGTGGGCCCGAAGAGGACCAGAGGACCGGCGTGGGGAGGGGCGGCGAAAAATGGGGCCCCGCAGAGCCCCATGACCAGGTAGGCGATCTGGCTGACCATGCCCCAGAAAGGCCCCAGAACCAGACCGGAGAGGAGGACGAAAAAGACCTGCATGGTCACCGGGACCGG
>MU158600.1:0-8997 GCA_015711895.1 Candidatus Solincola tengchongensis
GTTGAGCCCTTCGCGGGGCTCCGTGGGTTCGAATCCCACCCTCTCCGCCAACCCTATTATGTCCTCTCCTGTGTGAGGACGCGGTCACCCTCTGCGCGGCGGGGGGACGAAGACGCTGCGCATGCCGGTCCGTTCCAGGGACATGGCTCTGCTGGGGCAATGGTAGGCGCAAACACCGCAGCCGATGCACCTGTTTATATCCACTCGCGCTACCTCCCCGTCCAAGGCCACGGCCTCCATGGGGCACTTTTCCACGCACACCTCGCAGCCGGTGCAGAGGTCCCCGTCGACGGCCGCACGGTGGGAGGCGTAGGTCATCATGGGCGCCGCGCCGCGGTAGAAGAGGTCGAAGGTGCCGCAGCAGCACTTGCAACAGTTGCAGATGGCGAACTCGTCCCTCAGCGGGTCGTTCTTCTCGTGGAAGAACTTGTGGACCAGGCCGGCATCCTCGCACTCCTTGAGGATTCTCTTGGCCTCTTCCGCCGTTATCTCCTTGCCGAACCCGTAATCGATCATGAACCGGGCAGAGCGTCCGAAGGTGAGGCAATTGACCTTCTCCTCCGTCACCCGGCAGGGATTTCCCAAGAGGTCCTTGTGATGCCGGCAGTAGCAATGGCTGACGGCGAAGGTGTCGAACTTGTCCACTATCTTCATGGCGTCCTCGTAAGGCATGACCGTGTCCTGCTTCAGGTCCACCTCGCATTCCACGGGAACCACCCGCGTTATGGGCGGCACCGCCTTGAGGACCTCCATGGTCGGCTCGTAATTGGCCTGCACCAGGCTCGCCAGCTCGTCGAACAGCCTCTCGAAGAGCACTGCGAGCCTTTTCTCTTTTTCCCCCGTCCCGCCCCGCACCATGGTCAGCTCGAAGAGGCCGGGGAGCGGGGGCATGAGGTGATAGACGTCCACGCCACTGCTCCTGCTGCGGCTGACCATGAGAGCTCCCTTGTGCAGCAGGCCGTCCAACATGGCCTGGAGTGAAGCATCGTCCAGATCGCAGCGCTCCCTTATTTCCTGCAGGTTCAAAGAGGGTCTGTCGAAAGTCTGGATGAACTCCGCTTCCTCCTCGTCGAGGATGGTCTGCAGGAGCTCGATGAGGGTCTCGGTGACGGGCAGGGGGACCTGCCCGGCGGCGACCATCCTGTTGGCGGCCCTGGTCCATACGTTCCCGGACATGTGCACCTCCCTCTCGGTTGCCTTTCACGCCTTCGATTATACTGCCCATGGGCCCCGGCGTGATGAGGTCCGGTAGTCCGTGATTCTTACGGGATGCCGGGAATTGCGCCTTCGGAACATTGACCTCCACGCGGTGAGGCCTGAAGCGCCAGCCCCTTGTCGCCTGGGATTCGCCCGGAGCACTCCCTTAAGGCCGCCAAGCGTCGAAGGAGAGAGCCGAAAACGAGCACCGGCTGTTTTCGACGCACGGGCTTTTCCGCCCGGTAGACCCGTATTCGGGCATTTTCACCCTGAGACGATCAGCGATTCCAGCGCTTTAACCGCCACCGCGACCGCGTTGCCCTCTCCTCTCTTTAAAGCCTCCGACCTGATACGGCCTCCCTCCGCATGGCGGTCTACCACGCCCGTCACGCACCCCCCTCTGAGCCCCAGCACCCCACACATGGTGAGCAGCGTGGCCGCCTCCATCTCGTAGTTGAGGACGTTCATCCTGCGCCATTCCTCGGTCATTCCCCGGAAGCGGCGTGGGATGTAACCGCGGAAGGCGTCATGGCGCTCCTGCCCGGGATAGAAGGTGTCCGAGGAACAGGTGATGCCCACGTGATGCGGGATGCCCAGTTCCTCCGCTGCCGCGACCAGGGCGTCCACAAGCAGATGGTGGGCCACGGCAGGATATTCGACAGGGGCATAGTGGGCGGAGGCGCCGTCCAGACGTACCGCACCGGTGGTTATGATCACGTCTCCGACCTCTATGTCTGGCTGGATGGCTCCCGAGGTGCCCACGCGGATGAACGTCTCCACGCCCAGTCGGGCCAGCTCCTCGACGGCGATGGAGGTCGAAGGTCCCCCGATGCCCGTCGAGGTCACCAGCAAGGGGACACCGCCCAGATATCCCAACCAGGTGCGGAACTCGCGCTTCCAGGCCAGCTCTCGGCATCTCTCAAGGGGAGGAGTGGAGGCGATGGCTTCCACGCGGGCCGGGTCGCCGGGGAGCAGGGCGTATTTGGCGCCCACGATGTCCTTCTTGCGGAGGGAGAGGTGATAGACGGTTGACGACCGTCTCGGTTCCCTCGCGCCTGCCGCTTTCGCTTGTCCGTTAAGGTCCATGCCGTGCGTGCCTCCTCGTGACAAAAGGGACATGGGTTTTCACGGTCCTTAAGTGTCGAGAGAAATATTCCCGTTCGGATTCGGATCTTAAACCTCGTGCTCTCCGTGGCGCCTTACGCGCGCCGGAAGCTCGATGCCCGTTTCCCGTCCGGATACCGTAGCCTTTCGGCGGTCGCCTCAGGATTTGGGAACGTTCGAGAGACCGGCCTGTCATCTTCGCGAAACAGGAAGGCTTACGGGATGAGAAAGGCGACCTCTCGCGGGCAGATCTTAGGAAAACGTGCTTCGCTCGCCGGCGCAGAGGAGAACCCGGAGGATGTCGAGAAAACCGCAAGGGCTGCATTCGAGGATTTGACCATGCCTTGAGAAGGTCTTATATTCGAGAAAGGTGAATCAGGAGCGCCTTTAAGCTTCCGTCGAACTCGGCTAGAAACGCGAAGACGCCGTTGGGAGAAAAAATAGGAAGCAGTTCTTCAAGAGGAGAGATCACCGCCCTCCGGGGTCAAGCGCGTTTATCGTGGAAACACCGTGCTTGTCGTTCACATGGGATTCTTGACGCCCCGACCGTGAAAATGCGAGTGCCCGCGATTGCGGGTTGAAGCCCGGACGCGCCGAGCCGTGTGTTCTTACCTTAAAAAACGGGATTTGTGCTCACGGAAGGAGAAAGAGGGCTGGCCTCGATTGCTGGGGCATCGGGCTGCGAGGAGGCTGTCGGGCATGGTCGGGGGGAGGCGGGGGTAATGGATGTTCAAAGGAGATTAATGGTAATCCTGGCCTGCGTGTTTCTGATGAGCCTGAGCGCGCTCGCGGGGGTGAGCTGCGGAAGGTCGGAGACCGCGGAAGTGACCGCCGAGGAAAGCTTGGAGGAGAGGGCAGGGGAGGGCACCGAGGGGGTGGAGGGGACGACCACCGGCGAAGGGCCGGAAGCGGCGGAGGAGGGCGGGGAACGCCCGGAGGAAAAACCCCCTCTCGAGGCCGGGGGTCTGCCCTTCAGCTTCGACACTCAGACCATCGGATCGGGCGGTTATCCCGACCTCACCATCTCCGACATCCGATGGTCCGACCAGGGCGATTACTACCGCTTCGTCTTCGAGATACGCAAGACGGATGGCGGCAACGCCGACCGCCTGCCGCTCTCGCAGAGTTACTACTCACCGGATCGGACCCGCCTGTTCATCTTCGTGTCCAACGTGTCGGTGACGGACGACCAGCTGCGGGAAGAGGGCGACAGCGTCTTCCTGGGCCATCTGCCCGTCTCTCGTATAACCCATACAACGGGCCCGAGCAGCATAGAGATCACCTTCGTCCTGGACCTGGTGAGGCCACTGCCCTGCTACCTGCATTACGAGACCGCTCCCCTGAGGGTGATCCTGGACGTGAGAAAAACCTGATCTCCGCCAAGGGATTGGCCTGACGCATCTAGGGATTCGTCCAGCCGTTCCGTTGCGACGGACCTCGGCTCCACGTTTACTCAATCGGCAGGAAGCAGGTGCTGATGGTGGCCAGAACGTCGCCCGACGTGCAACTTTTCCGCTATTCTTCCTCCAATACCGCCGGCGGCTCTTACATCCCGTTCCGGTAGGGCGCATGGCTATGGTCTGCCTTGCCTTGCGGATATTTTCCAGGGGCTGGCATATGAGCGGACCTAGCGGCCCGATGCAAGCCCCTTATTTGAGCGCCGAGATCATGCCGTATCCCATGACCCCGTCGCGAAAGGCCTTCTCCAGGCTGGTGCAGGCCCTGGCGAAGTCGGCGGCGTAACGGCGGGAGGCCTTTTCCCCGGCGCGCTCCAGGAAACGCAGGGCGTTCTCTCGCCAGTGTTTCAGGGTGGGGGTGACCTTGTCCGTCACGTTGACCACCCGCAGGTCGGTGAAACCGGTATCCACGAGGATGTCGCAGAGCTTCCCCAGGGTGCTTATATGGGCCGGTCCCCATACCTTGGGGGCGAAGAGGAAGTCCCCCAGGTTGGCAAGCATGTTCCGCAACCCTTCCCGGAAGGGCAGCGTCCTCAATTGCACGAGATCGCACATGGCCAGCCTCCCACCTTTCTTCAGGACCCTGAAGCACTCCCGGGATAAGGCCGCCTTGTCCTCGATGGGGTGAGAGGCCTCCATGATCCACACCAGGTCGAAGGTCTCATCGGGAAAGCCGTTCCGCAGGGCATCGGCCACCTTGAACCTCACCGCATCGCATCCCCGTTCCCTGCTCGACTCCTCGGCAATGCGCACACCCACTTCGCTGTTGGAGATGCCGTCCACGGCGCATCCGTATCTCTCGTGAATGTAGAAGGCCGCCCCTCCTATTCCGCAGCCCACGTCCAGTACCCTGCGGTTCGCATCAAGCTCGCACAGGCGGAGGAGCTCTTCCACCATGTCCAGTGCGGCCTGAGAGAGGCTCTCCTCCCCGGTGCGGAAATAACCGAAGTGGAAGTGGTCACCCATGAACTCTCTCCACAGGGCGGTGACCTTCTGGTAGTGAGCCGCCGAATCCCGAGTCAACACCCTCCTCCTTTCAGGCGTCGTGTCCGCAGAGGCGCAGGGCGGCTTCCCTTATGCGGCGCACGTCGGGCAAGACCTCGTCCTCCAGTCGGCGTGCGTAGGGGATGACCTCCCAGGGGCCCACCCGGGCAAAGTCCGCCTTGATCCCGGCCTCGGCCAGGACCGCGGCCACCTCCCCGCTGAGCCCGTACCCGAGGTAGTCCTCATCCACCACCAGGACGCGGCCGGCGCGCGCGGCGGAGGAGAGGATGAGCTCGCGGTCCAGGGGGCAGGCGCTGCGCAGGTCGACGACGTCGGCTTTGATGCCATTATCTTCCAGTATATCCGCGGCCTCCAGGCAGCGGTGCAGGCTCACGCCCAGGCTGAGGATGGAGATATCGCCGCCGTCCCGCGCTTTTCTGGCCTTGCCGATGGGGACCGGGAGGGGTGGGGAGGGCACCTCCCCCCTCGCCCCGGCCGCGGGGACGTCGAAGCAGACCGTGCTCCGGCCGCCGGCGCCGAGGTAGTCCAACCAGTAGTCGGAGAGCAGCTTGTGCTCCAGGAAGACCACCGGGTCCTCGCTCTCTACGGCCGAGAGCATGAGCCCGGCGGCATCGGCGGGGTTGGAGGGGACGACAACGGCTATCCCGGGCATCCCGGAGAGAAGGCCCCACAGGCACTGCTCGTGCTGTCCCGCGTCACCGTAGCCGCCGCCGCAGGAAGCCCGTACCACCAGGGGAACGTTCCACTTGCCTCCCGAGAAGGCCCTGATTTTGGTGGCCTGGTTGAGGAGGGCGTCGAAGGCCACGGCGATGAAGTCCACCATCATGATCTCCACCACCGGGCGCAGGCCGGCCATGGCCGCGCCCACTCCCGCGGCGAGGAAGGCGGCCTCGCTTATGGGCGCCTGGCGCACTCTTTTAGGGCCGAAACGCACGAAGAGTTCGCGGCGCAGCATGGTGACGTCCTCCCCGAAGGTGATCACCCGCTCGTCGCGTTCCATGGCCATCCCCAGGGCGAAGTCTATGGCTTGAGCGAAGGTCATCTCAGGCATGGGGTCCCCCCCTTCCGGCCTCCCACAGGGCGCGTTCCACCGCCTCCTGCACCTCGCGCCGGGCCTCCTCCTCGATCCGGCGGCGCGCTTCCTCGCCCAGGAGGGATGCAGACCGCCGGAGGGGGTCCTTTTTCAGGAGGCACCTTTCGGCGCCCAGTACGGTGAGCGTCCTGCCGATCGCCCCCAGGCGAGGCAGCCGGTGGGCGGCCGCGGAAACGGGCTTAGAGAGGAGGGCCCGCATGAGGGGCGGCCCGATCTCCATGGTCTGGCGAAGCGGCTCCCGGAAGACCCGCAGCAGGGGGTCCCCCAGGAAGTGCCCCTCCATCCTGGGGCAGGAGGCGAGGATGAAGCTGGGGCCACGGCCGGCGCGGGCCCGGCCTACCGCCCAGGCCGCCGCCTCCCATACCTTGTCCACGCGGGTTCCGTCCACCCGGCGGGCGGGGATGCCGAAGGAGCGCGCGCGGCGGAGCAGGTTTCCGCCGGTCACCGAGCGGGACCTGGTGGTGATGGCCCAGCGGTTGTCTTTGCACACCAGGACCAGGGGGAGTCTCCACGCGGCGGCCAGGTTCAGGGTCTCCAGGAGCATCCCCTGGTTGAAGGCCCCTTCCCCGAAGAAGGAGACCGCCACCCGCCCGGCTTTGAGGTACTGGGCGGCGACGGCGAACCCGGCGCCCAGGGGCGCCGAGGAGCCCACTATCCCCGAGGAGGCGGAGAGCAGCTCGCGGCAGAAGAGGTGCATGTGGCCTCCCCGCCCCCCGCACAGGCCGTCCTCATGCCCCAGCATCTCCAGGAAGAGGGGGAGGAGGTCGATCCCCCGCGCCACCAGGGGAGGCGTGGAGCGGTGATCCAGGGCCATGGCATCGCCCTCCACCAGGTGGGCCACCACACCCGCCGCCACCGCTTCCTCGACCACCAGGTGCATCTCCCCGGAGATCAAGCCCCGTTCCCAGAGGTCGGCCAGGGCCTCCTCGCAGAACCTGGCGCGCGCCATCCTCCTGTAGAGGTCTTCCGGGTCCGGTTTCATCTTCCCGCCTCCCGGACTCTTCGGGATCATTCCTCCACCAATCCGGCTGAGATCAGGCGGTCCAGGGCCCCGAAGAACCTGAGCCCCAAGGAACGCGCCCAGTCGCTGGCCTTGGTGGCGCGGGGCCTTCGGAAGACGCCCCCTCTCTTGGTCAGGGTGCGCGGTCTCCATTGCGGCGAATAGTCGATCTCCTCCCGAGCCCGGTCGGCCCACTCCATGCGCAGGGCGTCGCCCACCCAGACGGGAACGTACTGGTGGCGGCACGGATTTCCGGGCGTGATGTATATGGTGCATCGCCCGGGGTCCATGATGATGGAGTTGAGGGTGCGGGCGATGTTCATCTCCACCAGGGCGTCCAGGATCTCCCCCCGGCGCAGGTGGCGGAAGAAATTCCAGGGATGGCAGCAGATGGTGGCGTCGTCCACGCGCTCCTCGTAGGGGCTGCGGTCCATGCCGAACTCGGCCAGCGCGGAGTAGTTGAGGCCGTGGTCCCGGGTTATTATGCGGGCCGTCTCCCGGTCTATCCTCCCCCGGAACATTTCCAGAAGTTCCCACATGCGCGCTAGGCGCGCGAAGGAGCCCGCGATGACCTTCTCCCTCCGCGGGTCGGCGCCTCCGGCCAGTTCGCGGTCCAGGAACTGGTAATGGTTGGCGGAGGCCAACACGCCCCCGTGGTCCGCGGCCTTCTCCACGGCCATGTAGCGGTGGGAATATTCGATGACCGCGGCGTCCCCGCCCATGTCGGCGAAGATGCAGTTGGCGTTCATGAGGATGGCTATGGCCAGACCGGGCAGGACCTCGCGGGGGTTGTCCCTCCAGACGCCTACCGCTCCGTCCACCGTGGACTGGGTCTCCATGGCCAGGTTGTTGAGCTCGAAGAAGGTGAGGCCTTCCCCGCCGTCCATGGAGCCCACCGAGTTGACGCAGGCGGAAAGCCCATCGGAGTTCATCACCCCGATGCCGAAGAGCACCGGGAGGCCGAGGCAGACGTAGGGCTTGGCGCCGGCCACGTCCCTGACGTAAAGGGGAATGCGGCCCATGAGGAGGCGGAAGAGGGGGGAGAGGTCGAAATTCCAGGACACGTACACCTTGCCGTCCCCCGTGGCGGGAGGCACGGCGGCGAAGTTGGTGCACCCGGTGCCGGGCAGCGAGGCCAGAGTCAGCGCCGCTGCGGCCACCTCGGCGGCCTCGACCCCCAGGGCGCGGGCCAGCCCCGTGAGTCTCTCCCGCTGCGCCGGATAGCGGTCGGCCAGGAGATCGAGGTGGCGGCGCGCCGTTTCCCGGACGCGGCCGGGATGCGCGCCCGACCTTCTAAGCCAGACGGCGGTGCGGGAGAGCGCCGCCCGGTAAAGGGCCTCCCGCTCCCTTCCCGCCGCATAACCGAAGCCGAATTCGTCCCTCGAGGTTATGGCCCAGAGCATCCCTCACTCCTTTCCGAGAGTCGTGAACCGAAAACCGAAACCCCGATTACGCCCGTCACGATCATTTTCTCCGGATTGCCTTAACGCGTAAACCGCCGTCATGTGGAAAAGGCGATGAAGAAGCGCAAGGCCGGGTCGTCGAACTCCACTTCTTCCGGCCGGAAATCCAAAGGGTCGAAATCGCTGCCCAGCCATTCTATGTAACCTTGACGTTTCGGGTGGCTGGGGTCGGCAAGGATGCGCAACATCCGGTAATAACCGGGTACCCCTCCGCAGTCTTCTGGGGGGCAGGCCCCGGAGCCGTCCAGGCAGCGGGGATAGAACACGTCCGGGTCCCGCGGCAGTATCCCCTCCAGTTCTATCCCGTGGATCCAGCCGTCTCCGAAATCGTATTCGTAAGAGGCGAGGGCATTATCGGGCGTGAACCAGTCGGCGATCTTCTCTTCCCATCCCGCGAGCTCGGTATAGGGTTCCTCGTTGGGGTCCTGGCTCAATTCGTCTTCGTCGGGTATCCCGATATGTGCGACGCCGTTGCCGCCCGGTCGCGGCATGGAGAACATGTGGAGGTGGCAATCGAGCCAGCCCATGGCGTCCTGAACGGCGACGTGCAGATCCCAGAAGGAGTAATCACCCGGGACCTGGATGCGCCTCCATATGAGCGGCTCGCTATCCACTAGATAGACGAGGAATTGGTAAACATTGGAATATTCCCTTTGCCACCCCGCTTGGGCGAGAGCG
>MU158600.1:9007-22933 GCA_015711895.1 Candidatus Solincola tengchongensis
AGCGTCCTGCCATCCCCTTCGGCGGCTCTCCATCAGGCTTAGGATGTGAGGGATGACCTCGGGAGGAGTCGTGGGGTTGAGGATGTTGCTAGCCAGCCGGGACATCGTGGCCATTGTCGACGTCGAGAACTCGCGTTCCAGCCGGTTTTCGCCGAACATCTCCCTTATCTGCCTGGAGCGCGTGTTCATGGAGCTGTAGGAGATGCCGAAGAAGGCCGCGATCTCGTATGCCGCCACGTGTGGCTCAAACCAGGGGGTGAACAGCAGGTTGATGCTTCCCAAGGCATGGATGACGCCCGCCGCCCAGACCTCGGGTTTGCCGGAGAGGAAGGGAACCTCCTTCTTGCGGGACATCTTTTCCACCAGCCTCCCGCACAACTCCCGGTATTCCGAATCCAGGTAGCGGTCGCAGAAGGAGAAGACGAGCTCCAGGATACGCTCCTTTTTTTCGTGGATATCCCGTTTCTTCTTCGCCTGCGACCCGGAAGAGCCTTCGGAGAAGCCCTTTTTCAAGTCCAGGATAAGAGCCTCCGCTCCCTCCTCGCCCCGGTTCCATATGGAGTGAGGCGTGCCGGCGAGGATGAAGGCCGCCTCCCTCCCCTTCACCTCCAGGGGATGTCCTCCTATTTCCAGCACGAGCGTTCCGTGGAGAACCACGACGACGTGATCGTGGGCGTGGGCATGCGGCTTAGGGGGCCCTCCTTCGCCGGGTTCCAACCCCAAAAAAACGCATTTTATGACCCGATTCCCCTCCCCGTTCAAGAGGGGAACGGGTCGCGAAAAGCCGTGGGACCGCAATCTCATCACCCTTCCTCCAGCCCGGATTCCACGCGACCCTGGTGGTACCCTTCTCGGCCATCCCTTCAAGCCCTGCCTGACCTCTCCTTACGTGAACGGTCGCCGACCCTCTCTTTTCTGTCCTTCAATTTTCCTATCCGCCTCTCGTGATTACAAGTGGCAGCACAGTCGCCGAGGCGCTGTCTGGGCCCGCCTGAAGGCCCTGTGCCCGGCTGCAGAGGGTAAAGAGACGGCGGGACGCGTTTCCGCTCTTTTACCGGATTTTTCCTGGACTGGATCGCCTTACCTGACGGATGGCAGCGGCATGCGACCTCCTTGTTGTGCACCGTATCCGCCAGCGGGCAACACGGTGAACCTCGGATGCAGCGGCGCCGGAGGAAATAAGCGCCGCCGTGAGAACGCGCTCCCCCATGGACACGGGTAGGAGGCATCGTTTCTCGAGCGCCTCCGTCCCCGCTGCGAGGGCTCGCGATTGCGGAAATGGTCACCGGGAAAGAAACCCTTCGGACTCGAGCCTTGATACCTCGGGGCGGTGAGGGAAGGCATCCGTTTCAGTCGGGTTTCGAGGCGGCATCGCATGGTCCGGAGTCGTTTGTCACCCCTCTCGGTTAGCATTTTCTAAGAAGGGTGAGAAGAAGACCGTGGCCATAAACCGCATGTTGCCGAGCTGAACGGCTCTAATTGCTCGGTCGGCGGGTAGTGCATGGACGAATAGATAGTAATTAATGCCATAAAGAAAAGATGAGGGCGAAGGGACATCAAATGTATCGCCATCCGAGCGCTCCGGCGGCGAAGGCTGCCTGTTGGGAAGGAGAGAATCTTTTCTCGCCCGTATAGGGGGTTGGCAGGAAAGAAACGTGAGAGGAAGAAATTTTCGATTGAGAGCCGTTCGGTGACCGGATTGCCGGACCGCAAGGGCTGGAGGACGGGAGGACGAGATGCCCAAGCAACTGGTGAGCGAGCTGGAACCCGGGGAGGAGGTAAAGAGCGTTTTCCTGGTCATGCGCAAGGAGCTGCGCAAGACCAAGACAGGAGCGCCTTACCTGGCCCTGGAGCTGGCGGACAAGAGTGGAAAGGTGGAGGCGCGGATCTGGGACAACGCCCTCCGCTACAAGGACGCCTTCGCCGAGAGGGATTACGTCGCCGTGAGCGGACGGGTGGAGAGATACCGCGAACAGGTCCAGGTGGTGGTGAACTCCCTGCGCCGCTGCGCCGAGGAGGAGGTGGACGTCTCCGACTTCCTCCGAGTTGTGGGGACGGATCGCGCGGAGCTGGAGGGCGAGTTGCGCCTGGCGGCAGAAGAAGTAAGGAACTTTCACCTCAAGAGCCTGCTTCTCAGTTTCCTCAACGACCCCGATTTCATGCGCCGCTTCACCAGGGCCCCTGCCGCCAAGAATTACCATCATCCTTATCTGGGGGGCCTGCTGGAACACACCGCCAACACGGTACGCATCTGCCGCATGGTCTGTGAGCTCTATCCCGAGGTGGACCGCGACTTGCTCATCACCGCCGCCGCTCTCCACGACATAGGCAAGATACAGGAGCTGGAATACGACAGGGCCATCGACTTCACCGACGCCGGTCGTTTCCTGGGGCACCTCCTGCTCTCCGACCAGATGATAAGAGAGAGGATAGCCGCCATGCCGGGATTCCCCGAGGATCTGGCCATGCGTCTGCGCCACGCCGTCCTCAGCCACCACGGCGAGCTGGAATGGGGATCACCCAAGCGCCCCAAGACCCTGGAGGCCATCCTCCTGCATCATGTGGACAACCTGGACGCCAAGGTGAACAGCTTCCGGGAGATAATCGAGAGGTCTGCGGAGAGCGACTCCCCCTGGACGGACATGCGGAATCTCTTCAAGCGCCCGCTCTACAATCCGCGCGCCTTGAGCCAGGAGATGGAGCTGGACCTGGAGGAGGAGTTGCCGCGGTAGAAGTCTTTCGGTTGGTGCGGAAAGCGTTACAGGCGAATTTCGGGGCAAACGATCGCACTCTTTAACATCCTCCGCGCCGGCGCCCTTCCAGCTTGCGGGAAACGGGTTTGACGGATTCTGCTTCACGGGGTAAACGGAGGAGAAAAGTGGGGCTTCGAGGGGTGGGGCCAGTGTTGTGCGCCGGTACCGTGGCCAGCACGGGGCTTCAGCGGTGCTTTGCCGCCGAACGGTGCCTGAGCCACCGAGAGGCGGGCCTTAAAGACGAACGCAGGGCATGCATGGCGTGCAGCATCCCTTCGCGGAAACGTTGGAGCTCTCCGACATCCAAAGGATGCCCTCCATAGCGTGCCCTCTCGTACAGGAGGAGTTCCGCCTCCAGGTCCAGTCCGGGGATTGCCTCCTTTAACATGGAAAAATATTCCTTTAGCGTGCTTCCCGGAGGACGCGGATACCCCAGCCTTCCGGCATCTTCCAGGAAAATGCCCATGAGTGAATGCAGGGCGGGAGCGTTCGAAGCGGTCGCGCGCCGTTTACGCAGGTGGACCCTGAGTATAAGCCCGGCCATGAGAAGCAGGGCAAGGGCTGAGGGAAGCCACGGCGCACTGCGCGCTGAGTAAAGGACGCCGGAGGCAAGGGGGGACAGGCCGCCGCCGAGGGCGGAGAGCCCCCTCTTCAGGGCGGAGCGCAGGGAGGGGGGCAGGAGTGAGGACAGGGTACGGCCCACCCAGGCGAAGAAGTCGCGGAAGACCCACGAAAGGCCGTAGGAGCCACGGCTTTCGGGAAGGGAGAAACCGGGTGTGGGCTCCCTGGTCACCCAGCCCACTCCCGCCAGGTAGACCTCCACCCAGGCGTGGGCGTCGTCGAGGGTCACTTCGTATAGGCCGGTCACCGGGTTGTATTCCCCGGTGGCGTATCCAGTGACCACCCGGGAGGGGACGCCCGCCAGGCGGCACAACACGGCGTGGGCGGTGGCGAAGTGCTCGCAGTAACCACGGCGCGTCTCGAAGAGGAAGTGGTCCACGGCATCTTGGCCTGGAGGAAGAGGCGGTACGTCGAGGGAATAGGCGTACTCGCTTTTGAGGAAGTCCTCGATAGCCTTGACGCGTTCCAGTGGTCCGGCATCAGATGGTATTATTTTCCTGACCAGCTCCTTCACCCTTTCAGGCATTTCCGGCAGTTCGAGGTAGGGCCGCATGGCCTCTCCTGTGGCGAAAGCACCGAGGGAGGCCATCTCTTCCTCGCTCATGTCGATACTGTGGGACACCACGCTGTAGACCAGACCCTCCGTGAGCTCGAACGGGCTCCTGGTGCCGGATTCATCGTGGTAGACGTAGTCGGACGGGTAGTAAAGCAGACTTGGGCGATAGGCGGCGAAGATCACGTTGGGCTGGTCGCTCTGAAGGTAATAAGTCTGCAGAATCGTTTTTCTCGCCAGGTGAGACTGGCATTCCGGGGCGGGTATGGTGAAGGGCTGGTAAGGAGTGCCCAGCCTGGGCGGCTCCTCCTCGGGGAGGACCCAGGAGTAGCCGTTGTAGACGGAGAAGGCCAATCCCCTCCAGTAAGCGGGTTCGCTGGCCCGCACCAGCATCACCGGGAGATCCACAAGCTTGCCCCTTGCCCTCAGGTCCAAGAAGGTGCCGAAACCGAAGTAGGCTTCGGGGTTGACCTCCAGGGGACGGTCGGGTGGGCGGAGGGGGAGCTGAGGGTATCCCGGGTTGCGCACCGAATAGCCCTGGGAGGAGAACCAGGGACGCCGGAGGGAGAAGGGGAGGGAACGGATGTAGGTGGCCGGGATACGAGGTATGAAGGCTCCCACCAGAAGACCCACGACCACTACAAACACCAAGAGCAAGCTGAGGGTGGCGGAGACTCCCCTCCAGACCGTCCTGGGAGGGCTCTTGAGATGGCCGTTCCGGGAGAAGGAAGCAAGCCGGGACCTCTGGGCGAAGTAGAGCGAGGGAGCGGCACAGGCCAGCCAGAGGAGCACGACCCAGGCAAAGGATGAGGTGAGGGAGTAGGAGGCGGCCAGAGCCAGGATGATGAACGAGCTTACCAAGGAGAGCAGCAGATCCCTGCGGCGCGGCAGATCGAAGCTGTGCAGCACCTGTACCCACAGGAACAGCTCGGCCAGTGGCGCGCGGGTGTCAAACGGCTGCAAGTAGGACCGGCGCAGGAAGGAAGCCAGGGCCACCAGGGTGAGGGCGGCGATGGTCAGCTTGACGGGGATGTTGGAGCGGTGGCGGCGCCACCAGCTGAAAAGGGATCCCGCGGATATCAGGAGGAGGGATGCCAGGACCAACGAGGCATTGATCACCTCCTGGAGGCCAAGGGCGGCGATGGACACGCACACCGAGGCCCAGACGGCAAGGCGCAGCCCTCCGGATTCCTCTATATCCCTCGGCGCCGCAAGCCTGCGCAGGTTACGCAGGGATTTTCCAGACATTTGGCTATGTCATCTCCTCGGCCGCATACGGCCACACCCTCGACATAGGGGGGCAGCTCCACGGAACCGTGGCGCAGGATGCGCTCCAGCGAGCCGCCGTTCTCCATGCCGGTATTCCATTTATTGCCATCCGGTCCCTCGACCAGAATCCAGACCACCCCGAGGTCCTGTGGTATGCGGGATGCCGCCGGCAGGTCCTGGAGAGAGCTTACCGCGACTATCTGGCACACGAGAGCGCCACCGGATATCATGTGACGCAAACCCTCCAGCTGTTCCGTTGGTCCCGGCTCGCCCTCCGATTCCAGCGCTGCAAGCCAGCGGAGAGCCGCCCGAAGGCCCGGTGCCTCGTAGGCAACGGGAACGGGGCCTCGGTAGGCGGCCAAGGTCACCGGGCACCCCACCGAAAAGGCGTAGGCGGCAGCGGTGGCCGCCACGCGGGCCTGCGCGTCCAGTCGGTCCCGGGCTTTCCAACCTCCCGAGTCACTCCCGCGGTTGTCCAGTAGGACGACCAGCCGGATGCTCCTCTCGGCCTCGAACTCCCTGACCACCAGTTCTCCGCGCCTGGCCGTGGTCTTCCAGTGCACCCGCCCCAGGGGATCGCCTGGCCGGTACTCGCGCACCCCGTAAAAGTCCAGCCCCTCTCCCCGGGTGGTGGCCGGAAGGAGTTCGCGCCAGGGGTAAAGGAGGGCGTCCAGGAAGGGGAAAGAGGTGAGCTCCGCGTAGCGGGGATAGACTTCCAGCCGGGATGCCGGGGTTATCCGGCTGGAGTGCCGGGAGAGCCCCAGAGTCCCCTCGGAGTAAAAGTAGAGTGGCCAGTCGCGGTAGATGCCCCGGCGCAGTCCACTCCTCCTGTATCTTATGGCCTCTTCCTCTCCGCCGGGCAGGCGGGGGAGCAGAAGCACCGCCGCTCCGCCGGGATACCCGTCGTCGTGAGCGGCCTCCACATCTCCGGCAAGCGCTTCACGAAGCGCCTCTCTTATGCTCCGGCGTTTGGCTTTAAGGACGAATCTCGACCTCGTATCCGCTTCACAGGGATCCGCGTCGATGACCGCCAGGAGATGGCGTGCGAAACGCCCGCCGTTGCGCACCCGTATCTCTATCTCCAGGTCCTCTCCCTCGACGGCACCCGGCGGGTGGAGGCGCTCCGCCTCGAGTCCGCGCACTTGGAAGAGAGATTCCAGCCAGGAGACCAGCAGTGCCGCAAGGAGGAGGCCTGCCAGCCAGAAAAGCCAGCCCGATTGGGAGTTTATCCCGATCAAGATCATGGCCAGGGAAAGAGCCACCACGATCAGGGAACGCGCGGAAAACAACGCCACCTCCTAAAGCACGGGCACCGGGACGCGCTCCAGGACCCCCTGGATGAGGGAACGGGCTTCGGATAGGGCGCGGGAACGGGCGGCGGGAATGATGCGGTGAGCTAGCACCGGGACGGCCAGGGACTTTACGTCGTCGGGGGTCACGAACTCGCGGCCCTCCAGGAAGGCCCTGGCCTGGGCCGTACGAACCAGGAATATGGTGCCGCGGGGGCTTGAACCCAGGTGGAAACCCTCCTCCACACGGGTGAGTCGCACCAGCTCCACGGCGTAGGAGAGCACGTCAGGATGCACGGTGACCTCACGGACCCTCCTCTGCAGGACGGGGATGTCCTCGGCCTCCAGGACAGGGCCCAACGCGTTCACCGGATGCTCGAGGAGCTGGGCCTCCACTATCTCCCGCTCCACCTCCGCCGATGGGTAGCCGATGGTGAGGCTCATGCAGAAGCGGTCCAGCTGGCCCTCGGGAAGGGGATATGTCCCGTGGTATTCCACGGGGTTCTGAGTGGCGATGACGAAGAAGGGCCGGGGCAGGGTATGGGTGGTGCCGTCGGCGGTGACCTGGCCTTCGTCCATGGCCTCGAGGAGACTGGACTGGGTGCGAGGAGTAGCCCGGTTTATCTCGTCGGCCAGGATTACGTTAGCGAATATGGGTCCCGGCTTGAACTCGAAGTCCGACGTCTTCTGGTTGTAGATCACCGTGCCGGTGACGTCGGAGGGGAGGAGGTCGGGAGTGAACTGTATGCGACGGTAGGTGCCGTGGATGGACAAGGCCAGCGAGCGGGCCAGCATGGTCTTGCCCACCCCGGGGACGTCCTCCACCAGCAGGTGCCCGCCGCTGAGCAGGGCGACCACCGCCAGGACGACCTGCTCGTCCTTGCCCCGGATCACCCGGCGCACGTTGTCCACAAGAGCCCTTGCCGGACCGTTTCCCCCGTCCGCCGTCCTCTCTCCCATTGAATTCCTCCCCGCCTCGGGGCTATAAGCCGGCCGTCCCTATACGGCCGCATCACCGCCCGGCTCTCCGGACCGGAAGGCGATTCATCGCCTCCCGCGGCGCTTCCGGGCGGAGACCCCAATTCCTAATATCGAGATTAGGGGCCGGGATGTTGAGATGCAACGACGGAGGTCAATGGGCTGCGTTCCCCCCGACCCGGGCAGGGGCGTGGTTTCGTCTTTCATAAGAGGCGGGGATAATGGAAGACGTCGGACCAACGGGTCGTGGAAGAGGAATACGGGATGTTCCGCCAGGCGGACCTCTTGATGCCCGGGGAAGGGCTGCCGGAGCCGGGAACCTGTGACGCAGTGGTGGAGGTGGCGGGCCGGGACAGCGTGGGCGCAGCGGTGGCCCTGGCAAGGGCGGGCAGGATAAACCGCGTCCTCCCCTCCATAGCCTTTACCGGGACGGAGTTCGGGGACCTGGATTCCCTTTTGGGGAACGTCGAACGCTTGAGGCGGCTGCTGGAGCCGGAGGGGGTGGCGGTAGAGAAGCCGGTCCTCCACGGCTCGCCGCTCTGGTGGCGGGCGACCATAGGGAGGGTGAACTCCCTGCTCTCGCTCCGCTACGGTCCCTGGCACGTCTGTCTGGGGTGCCATATGTACCTCCATGCCCTGCGCATCCCCCTCTGCAGGAGGATAGGGGCGCGGAAACTGGTGGCAGGAGAGAGGCTGAGCCACGCCGGGAGGGAGAAGATCAACCAGTCCCGGGAGGCTGTGGAAGCCTATGCGACGGTGGCGGAGGCCTTCGGCGTGCGCTTGGAGCTCCCTCTCCTCGGGGTGGACGACGAGGGGGATATAACCTCCCTGGTGGGGGAGTGGAAGGAGGGGGAGGGGCAGCCCTCCTGCGTCCTCTCCGGGAATTACCTGGCACGGGACGGAAGGACCATGACCGACCCGGAAAGGGTCCGCGCCTATTTGGACGAATATCTGGTCCCGGTTACGTTGAGGATACTCTCCGAAACAGTCGAGAAGGGAAGTGCCGATTATCAGGGGTCGGTATGGGATGTAATGGTAAATATTCCCATGTAATACGGAGGCCCACAGGCAGACTGCCGTCCGGGAGTGCCGCCTCCGGTGACGGGCGGTCGGAAGGCGGCGCGTCGAATCTCTCCGGTTTGCGCGGTCTCGAGGAAAGGGAGGGCGCATCGCCGGGGGCCCCGCTTACCGGTGTCGCACGGCGGCGCGCAAGCGGCCGGGGAGGCTCCCGTTTGCCAAACCGCGCTTCGAAAGGAGGGTGAACAGGGTGAAGGTCCTTTTCCTGGTCCTGGACGGGCTGGCCGATGTCACCCATCCGGAGCTGGGAGGAAGGACGCCGCTGCAGGCGGCGAGGACTCCCACCCTGGACCGGCTGGCGGAGGAAGGGTGCTGCGCCCTCATGTATCCCCTGGGCCCCGGGGTGTGCCATTCCAGCGAGGTGGCGCACTGGAGGATGTTCGGGTACCGCCCGGAAGAATATCCCGGGCGCGCTTACTTCCACGCCCTTTCCGAGGGAATCCCCTGCTCATCGGGCGATGCCCTGTTCATGTTCAACCTGGTGCCCGTGGTACGGCGGGAGGGAAAGGTCTACGTGGCGGATGAAGGGGTCCCCGGCATGGCGGAGTACTGCCGCCGGGTTGCGGAGGAATTGAGGCGATCCGCCCCGCAAGGAATGGAGCTCCATTACCTCGGAGGCATCGAGTTCCTGGCTCTGGTGAAGGAGGGGTCGGCGCATCTCCTCCCCACTGATCCCTTCCTGCACTACCTTCCCGTCGCTGAGCTGGGGCCCGAACCGGGCTGGGAGGGGGACGAGGATACGGCGCGCACGGTGCGCGTCCTGCGCGAGTTCAAGGAGAGAGCCGAACGGGCGATGGCTAGAAGGCTCAAGCCGGAAGGTTGGGAGGCGGGCCTGATAATGAAATGGCCCTCGCGGGCCGCCTCCCCGCTTTCCTTCGAGGGGAGATACGGAATGCGGGCGGCGGCGGTGGTCTCCACGCCTTGTTTCCGGGGCCTGGGCATCTTCCTGGGCATGCGCGTGGTCTACATGGGAGACGCGGAGGCCGGGTCCGACCTGAATGCCAAGCTGGGCGCGGCGTCGGAATGGTTCCGGGAGGGCGGGGAGTTCGCCTTCATCCATACCAAGCATGCCGACGAAGCTGCCCATGCCGGAGACCCGCAAGGGAAGGCGGAGGTCATCGAAGCTATGGATCGCGCCTTGAGCGCGCATGCGGAGACCCTCTTCTCGCCCGAGGTCCTCACGGTGGTCGCCTGCGACCATTCCACCGCTACCGCACGCGACCCGCGCGTCATCCACGGCGGGGACCCGGTCCCGGTTCTCTTCCGCGCCCCAACGGTGAGGCGGGATGCGGTGCGGGAGTTCGACGAGGTGAGCGCCGCCGCGGGCGGGATGGGCCAGCTGCGGGGCGAGGACCTCATGCCCCTGGTCCTCTACCTCTCCCGGCGCGCCCGCTTCGTCACCTGAGGGCGGCGCGCGCCAGACGACTTACAGGTAAGGGATTAAGATGGACGAAGAGGGGGGAAGCCATGGAGGCAAAAGGTTTCGTCCTCACCCGCTCGGGCGTGGAGATCAGAGGAAAGGTGCTCTACCCTCCGGGTGGGGAAGGCGTGCCCCTGGTCATCTTCTGCCACGGCATACCCAGCGGGGATCCGGCCGTGCCCGGCGACCCCGGCTACGAAGGCCTGGCGGAGCGTTTTCTGGAGAGGGGCGTGGCGGCTTGCATCTTCAACTTCCGGGGCACCGGCGATTCGGGGGGCGATTTCTCCCTCCCCGGCTGGATGGAAGACCTTACCATCATACTCGAGGAGGCCGGCTCGGGACGTGGCGCCTTCGAGGGATGTCTTCCGGACCGCATGGCCCTGATGGGCTTCAGCGGAGGGGCCGCGGTGAGCATCGTGTGCGCGGCGCGACGGCCCGGGATGCGGGCCCTGGTCTCCGTCTCCTCCCCGGCGGACTTCGCCCACCTCATCACCCGCGAGGGCATAGGGGGTTTCATAGCCCACGCCCGGCGCATCGGCATAATAAGGGATCCCGCCTTCCCTCCATCGGAGGATGAATATTATGAGGAGATGCAAGCCTGCCGCCCGGTGAGGGAGGTGCACCGGATATCCCCGACGCCCCTGCTCATCGTCCATGGAGACGCGGACGAGACGGTTCCCGTGCGGGAGGCTCACCTTCTTTACGAGGCGGCCAGGGAGCCGAAGGAGATGATTATCGTCCCCGGGGGAGGTCATAAGCTGAGGCACCATGCGGAGGCCATGGACCGGGCCGTCGGCTGGCTCCTGGAGAGGTTGTGAAACTCCAGTGTCTCACATGCTCTCCGGGGCGGAGACCCCCAGTATGGAGAGGCCGTTGCGCAGCACCTGCAGCGTGCAGCGGACCAGGAAGAGACGGGCCGCGGTGAGCTCGGCGTCGTCGCTTATCACCCGGTGGCGGTTGTAAAAGAGGTGGAAGGCGGCCGCCAGCTCCTCCAGGTAGCGGGTCAGGCGGTGGGGTGCGCGGTCCAGGGCGGCGTCGCGGATCAGCTCCTCGAACTCGAATATCTTCAGGGCCAGGTCCATCTCCTCCTCCTCGCCCAGCCGGCGCAGGGTGGCGAGGTCGGGTATCTCCTCGCCCATCTCCACCCCTTTCCCCAGCCCGTAACGCAGTATGCTGCAGATGCGGGCGTGGGCATACTGCACGTAGTAGACCGGGTTCTCCATGCTCTCCTGGACGGCCAGCTGGATGTCGAAGTCCAGCGCCGTGTCTTGGCTGCGGGTGAGGAAGATGTAGCGGGCCACGTCTTTACCAACTTCTTCCACCAATTCGTCGAAGGTGACCATCTCCCCTGTGCGCTTGGACATGCGCACCGGCTCTCCCCCACGCTTGAGGTTGACCAGCTGCCCCAGTATGACCTCCAGGACGCCGGGATGGCCCTTGGCCTCCAGGGCGGCCTGCATGCGGCGCACGTAGCCGTGGTGGTCGGCTCCCCCGATGTTGATGAGGTGTCGGTAACCCCTGGCGAGCTTGTTCAGGTGGTAGGCGATGTCGGCGGCGAAGTAGGTGGGCGCCCCGTTGCGGCGCAGGAGCACCCTGTCTTTGTCGTCCCCGAAGCGGGAGGTGGCCATCCAGATCGCGCCGTCCTTCTCGTAGGCCAGCCCCTCTTCCTGGAGTTTCCTGACCTCCTCCAGAACCGCACCGCTTCTGTGCAGTTCCCTCTCGCTGAACCAGTTGTCGAAGCGCACCCCGAAGGAATCCAGCGATTCCCTTATCCTCCGGAGCATCAGGCGGTAAGCCCTCTCTCCCAGCTCGGCCCTCCTCTCCCCCGGGGGCGCGTCCACCAGCCTCCCGCCGTCCTCCTCGAGGAGAGCGCGGGCGATGTCCCGCACGTAAGAGCCGTGATATCCCTCGGCCGGGAACTCCACTTCCTTGCCTGCCAGTTCGAGGTAGCGGGCCTCGACGGAAGCGGCGAAGACCTCCATCTGGGTCCCGTGGTCGTTGAGGTAGAACTCGCGGTCCACGTCGTAGCCGACCGCTTCCAGGAGGTTGCACAGGGCATCGCCCAGGGCCGCCCAGCGCCCGTGACCCACGTGCAGCGGGCCCACCGGATTGGCGGAGACGAACTCCACCAGGACGCGGAGCCCTCCCCCCAGGTCCCAGCGGCCGTAGGACGCTCCTTCCGAAGCCACGCGCGTGAGCTCGCGCAGCACCCGGTCCCGGTCCAGCGTGAAGTTGATGAAGCCCGGGCCCGCCACCTCGACGGCGCTGAGGAGGGGATATTCCCTCCCGTCACCTACTGAGCAGCCGCTTTCCTCCAGGCGGCGGACGAGGGCGGTGGCGATCTCCCGGGGATTTCGTCCCGCCCGGCTGGCCAGGACCATGGCCACGTTGCTCGCCCAGTCCCCGTGTGCCTTGTGGCGAGGGCGTTCGAGCACGAAGTCCACTCCCTCCGGAGCCGGGATCTCCCCCGCCTCCGCGGCGTCCTCCAAGGCCCGCTCTATGAGTTCCCGCAGTTCCTTGACTATCAAGCCATCTCTCCTTCCCGCTCTTCTGGCGACGGCTTCCCGCTGTCCCTTTGCTGCGGCGCGCTCAAGAAGTCCCGCGTGGTCTTCACCCGCCGTGCCCTCCTGACGCTCGGCCCGTTCTCTACCCTCCCCTGTGCGAGCGAAGCCGGGCGCGCCGACTCCCCTGCCTGTGCCGGCCTTTCCCCGTTGGCGGGTCAAGGCGGCAGAGACCGTGGCCTTCAAGAAGGCGTCAGGACATCACCCGTATCTAAACCATTCCTAACGGGTCGCATCTTGAGGGAAGACGTGCAACCGTACGCGGGTTTATTTTAAACCCCGTGTCGCCCTAGGGCTCAAGCTCCCGCCGGATTGCCCGGCATGGGATTGGATTCCCCACTTCGAACATTCCAGGGGACGCTCCAAGCTCTCCCTAAGCCCCGCGTGGATCGCGGTCCTTCTCTACGCCGGTCTGGATGCTGCGAGCGCCTTTTTCCGGGAGGCGGACTTTCCCGCTCCCGTGACTCTCGCCAGGGGTTTTTCCAGAATGGAGAGCAGCCGGACACCGTACTTACTCCTTTGGATGGCGTTCATAAGCAGGTTTATGCAGAACATGCACTTCATCGCCGTCTTGACGTACAGCTGCTCGCTGGGGGTGAAGGCGGAAGTAAAACGCTCTTCCACATCCTCCGGAACGCCGTCCGGACGGGTCAGGAAGTCCCGCACCCATTTCAGGGCCACGTATTCGCGGTCCTCGAACTCGTCGAGCTCCAGCTTGCGCAGGCGTCGTATCTCCTCCAGGGACAGGCCGGCGTTCCGACCGAACGCGCTGTGCGCCCGCATTCACCAGTGGCAGTCGTTGCAAGTCGCAGTGACGATCATTATCCGCTCGCGAAAAGCGGGGGATATGGCATGGCGCAGGTAGATGTCCGCCAACGTCATGAGCCCCAGGCCTACCAGCTCTTTCCAGTGGTGAAACGCGTGCCTGAGATTCCGATATTCCCTGTGGACCACGCCTATCTGCGGTCCCCGCCAGTCATAGGGGTGCATGGACACCGTGCGTTCGCCGCCTCCCTGGAGAACCATCGTGCCGAGACCCAGTGCCCCGAGGATGAGCAGCGATCGCTTTTTCATGGCAAGCCTCCTTTCGCAGCCGGAACTTGTTCTGGATGAAAATACCTTCGCCCGTAACTGCGGCAGGCCGCGTGCCGCAGGACGCTTTCCGTTTCCGGCCCCAGCCGGCCTCCGGCGGCGAAAGCCGGATACCCTTTCACCTTGTCGGCGGGCGAGAACATACCCGGCGAGAGGGCTTCTCAACCACAGCTCGCCCGACCGGTCACCGCCGTTTTCACTCCATTTATATGTTAGTTACTCCATTCGGGACAAGCGAAAGATGCGTGGGGCCGAGTTTCAGGCTCCTTGGCCAGAGTACCATCCATGGCCGAACAGGGTTCTCGCCTCTGGG
>MU158601.1:0-11944 GCA_015711895.1 Candidatus Solincola tengchongensis
GCCTATGCCATGGCCTCCTGCACCAGGCTGGGCACCATCCTGGTCCCCATCGACCCCAGGGCCAAGGGCGAGAAGCTGGCCTACCAGCTGGCGGATTCGGACGCCGTGGCCGCGATCACCACCGCCGACCTTCTGCCCGAGGTGGAGACGGCGGCGAAGGAAGCCCCCAACCTGAGGAAGATATACCTGAACCTCAAGCCGGATGCCGACCCCGCCTTGGCCTCCAAGTATCCCACGGTGAACGAGATGCTGGATCAGCCCCGGGTGGCCGACCTGGAGGACCGGGTGGACGACCCCGCTGCCCCGGTGCAGATCATCTACACCTCGGGGGTCACCGGAAACCCAAAGGGGGTGACCCTGGATTCCCGGCGCAACGCCATGTACTGCCTCCTGGGATACCTGGTATGGGGGTACCGGGAGGACGACGTCCTCTACACCGGCCTCTCCCTGGCCCACGGAAACGCCCAGGCGGTGACCCTCTTCCCCGCCCTGACCATGGGCATACCGGCGGTGATCAGCCAGCGCTTCACCAAGAGCCGCATCTGGGACATCTGCCGCCGCTACGGGTGCACCACCTTCTCACTCCTGGGAGGAATGATGTCCGGTATCTATAACGAGCCGCCGCGCCCGGACGACGCCGACAACCCGGTGCGCATGGTCATCTCCGCCGGAACGCCCCGGGCCATCTGGGAGGACTTCGAGCGCCGCTTCGGGGTGCGCATACTGGAGTGGTACGGGGCCATCGAGGGCGGCTTCGCCTACAAGCCCATCGGGGAAGGGCCCATCGGTTCCTTCGGAAAGCCCATCCCCGGCCTGGTGGAGATGCGGGTGGTGGACGAGGAGGACAACGAGGTGCCGCCCGGAGTCACCGGAGAGATGATCTGCCGTATGCTCACCCAGTCCAAGGTGGACTATTACAAGAAGCCGGAGGCCTCGGCGGAGAAGATGCGCGGCGGGTGGCTACGCTCCGGGGACATGGTCCACCGCGACGAGGAGGGGTGGTTCTTCTTCGACTACCGCAAGGGCGGGGCCCTACGCCGGGCCGGCGATTTCATCAAGCCCGACCTCGTGGAGAAGGTCATCGGGGAGCACCCCGACGTCTCCGAGGTATGTGTTTACGGCATCCCCGCTGCCTCGGGGGCTCCGGGGGAGAGCGACCTGGTGGCCGCGGTGGCGCCCTTTCCCGGGAAGACCATAGACCCGGCGTCGGTCTTCAGGAAGGCCGCGGAGGGTCTGGAAAGAAATTCCATACCCAGCTATATCCAGGTGGTGGAGGAGATCCCCAAGAGCCCCTCGGAGAAATACCTGGACCGCGTCCTGCGGGACCGCTTCTCGCCGCAGGCGGAGAACGTCTACCGGATGGAGGACTACCTGGGGTGAGCCGCCTCCGGCGGGGCGAGAGGGCGCGGGCGGAAGCGATAAAAGGGCCCTGTCCCGCGGAGCCGGCGCGGGTGCATCTCTCATCCGGTCCCCGGGTTGGCGTCCCATTGCCCGAACGGGACGCGGAGGAGTGGGAAGTGCGCCTGTCGGAGGAAAAGGGTCCTGGAGCACGCCCGGGCTCTTCACGCATGGGCTTCCCCTTAGGCCTGGCGGAGAGGCGGTTTTGGGATCAAACCTTGAAGCGCGACATCGCTCTAGCCACCGCCTCCTCCGTGAGGTACATGGAGGCGGCGAAGAGGCGGGCCAGCGGAGGGTAGGCGGAAAGCTCCAGGTAGTCGAGGTCACCGGCGAGCTCCTCCGCCCGGCGCCGAAAATCCCCGGAGAGGAGCATGGAGCGGGCCCCGGCCCCGGCGGCGTTGCCCACCTGACGTATGATCTCCAGGGGAAAGGGCGGGAGCATGGCGATGGAGAGTATGTCCATGGGGTCCAGGTAACTCCCGAAGGCGCCGGCAAGAAGGACCTCTTTCACCTCGGTATGGGGGATCCCGGCCTCCGCCAGGAGGGCTTCCACCCCGGCCCTCACGGCTCCCTTGGCCTTCTGTATCTCCCGGATGTCGGATTGGGTGACGGCCACGCCCCCCCGGCCGCCTTTGCCCGGGGGTACCAGCCAGCATGCCGCCTCCCCGTCCTTTTCGGACACCCCGGGATGCCCCGGGCGTAGGCGGCCGCTGTCCTCCAGGGCTCCGGACTTGAGGAGGGCGGCCAGGGCGGAGAGGATGCCCGAGCCGCAGATCCCCGCAGGCGGGGCCTCCCCGATGACCCTCACCTCCAGCCTTCCGGCCGCGTCGACCTCCACTCCCTCCACGGCGCCCTCCGCGGCGCGCATCCCTTGGCTTATCCCCATGCCCTCGAAGGCGGGACCGGAGGCGCAGGAGCAGCAGCGTATCCTCCCCTCCACCTGCAGGGAGACCTCGGTGTTGGTCCCGATGTCCAGAAGGAGGCAGGGCCCTTCCCTTTCTTTAAGGCGGGTGGCGCATATGGCGGCCAGATGGTCGGAACCCACGTAACCGGCCACGGGAGGGGGAAGGTAGACCATCGCCGCGGGGTGCAGTGAAAGGCCGAGATCCCGCGCCTTGACCTCCAGGGGGAGGTGGGTGACCGGCATGTAGGGGCTGCGGGCCAGACCCTCCACCGGTAGGCCCAGGAAGAGGTGGTGCATGGCCGTGTTGCCCACCAGGACCACCTCGAAGACGTCGCGGGTGGAATACCCGGCGGCGGCGAGCATGCCGGAGAGGGCCTCGTTCATCCCCTCCCTGACCAGGCGGGCCAGGTCGTTTCCCCTTTCCCGGTCCTCCAGGACATGCTGCAACCGGGTGATCACGTCTTCCCCGTAAGGCGCTTGGGGGTTGGGGATTCCACAGGAGGATACGGCTTCTCCGGAGGACAGCTCATGGGCGAAGAGGGCCACCTTGGTGGTCCCCAGGTCAACGGCGACCCCCAGGGCTCCGGCCCCGGGTCGAACCGTCCCCAACAGCTCTCCGTCACGGAATACCGCATGTACCTCGCTCCCGCCGGAACGCAGGCCGAGCGAAACCTCCTTCAGGCCTTCGAGATCCGTCCGCATTGCTTCGGCCCCCACCGCCTCCCCCCCGGAGGCCGTAATTAAGGAGAGGTCCGAACGGGGTGGCCCGCCGGTAGAGGATGCCGCCCCCCTCGCCCGCACCACCTTGACCGGGGGCTCGAACGGCGGGGCTTCCCATACGCCTTCCACAAGGAGGCGCTGCTCGCGGATCAGGGAGGAAGCGGGGATGTAGATCTTGAGGTCGCCTTTCACCAGTGCCTGACAGGCCAGCCGCGTTCCCCGCCGCAGGTCCTCCCCGGAAAGCAGTTCCTTTTCCGCGGTCGTAGGTGGGCCGGTGCTGCCTTCCAGGATCAGAAGACGGCATTTGCCGCATGACCCACGTCCTCCGCAGGCGCCCGCCAGGCTCACCTTCTCCCGCACGAGGACGGAAAGTATGTTCTCGTCCCTCCTCCCCCTGACGGTCATCCCCAGGGGCAGGAGATACAATCTCACCTCGTTATCGCCGCTTGCGGACATGATACCTTCCCCTTCCCACCGCCACCAGATTATACCAAGAGCATGGGGGCGGCGCGCTTCGCGTCCCGAGCATGCCGGGGTCGCCACCCGGGACCCCTCCCCTCCAACCGGTCCGTAGGCCCATCGGGACTCCGGCCGTGAGCCAGTGATTCCTGGTGTCCGGGAGCGATGCGCTCCCTTCCTTCACGGTTCTTCTTCCCCCCGAGAATTTCTCGGGGTCAGAGGGGGCGGTGCCTTCGGGCGAGGGGCGTGGATGGCCGGTGCCGCTTGGCGGCCTTCGTCATTCGAGGGGCGTCGGGCCTTCCCCACCTTCGCGCGTAAAGGCGCCTTCCCTCGAGGCAGGGTCTTCCCGCGTTATTCCCTCGCCTTCCCGGCGGGCCCGAGGACGGCGCTCGACGTCCCGCAGGATGAGCAGGAACGCCGCCCCTCCCGCCAGGATGCCCAGGTAGAAATCGATGAACCTCCATATCAGGGTGAGGAGGCCCGCCAGGCCGACATCGGGGAGCACACGGCTGTAGACGTAGAGGAAACCCACCTCACCCAGCCCGCTTCCTCCCGGAGTGGGCACGAAGGGCATGAGGATCTGAATCACGAGCTGCGCGACGACGGCTTTCCAGAAATAGGAACCGTATCCCAGCCCCACCAGGGCCAAGGGCACGGCCAGGAAGCCGGTGAGCCAGAAGAGGACGGTGAGCGCGGTTACGCCCGCCAGCCTGGCCTTCCCCAGGAAGACCATCCGTCGCAGGGAGGCGGAGAAGGAACGCACCTCCTCACCCAAGCGGTCGAGAAAGCGCCGGTATCCCTTGCGCCTCCGGAGAAAGGGCGGGGAAAGGCGCAACAGCACCCGGTCCAGGGCTGCTTGCGGACGCAGGAGGGAGAAGAGCACCAGGGCCAGGAAGAGCGATCCCACGGCCAGGGCGGAGAAGAGGAAACCCCTGATGGTGAAGGAGAAGCGGAAGTGTTCCTGGGCCAGCCAGATGGCGAGAGGGAAGCTGAACATTAAAAGGAGGGTGGACACGCAGGCGCCGAAGGAGACCACGGCCGCCGCCTCCCCGGCCCCCAGCCCGTATTGGTAGAGGAATACGGCCTCACCGGTGACCCCGCCCGCCCTCCATGGGGTGACCATGCCGGTGAAGTAACCCCCGTAAACCGTCTTCACCAGGTTTGAGAGGGGAACGTGGCCGCCCAGCGCCCCCACCAGGATGCGCATGCGGATGACAGACCACATCCAGCGCCCCAGGGAGAGAACCACCGCCGCCAGGAGGAAGAGAGGGGAGAGGCGGGACAGCGCGGAGGGGATCTCCCTGCCCATGGTGGCCAGGGAGATGATCACCAGGGTCGCCGTGGTGATGGAGACCGCCCCCACAAGGCCGCGGCGTATCCTGGACCGGTTGACGGCGAGACCCTTCTCCTCTTGAGACCCCTTCTCCACGTAAGTTTACCTCCCCCCTTGCCCCGCGTGGCGGCTCCTTGAGCGGGATGCGGGCGAACCCGGGTCGGCCGCCGCGCGTGTCAAGCCCTTTCGTGCACCGGTTACAGTATAGGACATCGCCGCGCGCTCACTCCCTCATGTTCCCCCGTTCCTGTTGTCCGCGGGCGAGATCTCCGGATACGGCCTCGTTGATGCGGGAACGGCTGCAGGGGACGCCGTACCGTCCCGCCATGGATTCCCGGATCGCGAGCCCGCCGCAACGGCCACTGCCACTCAGAGGGCGACGGTCGCCTCCTCCTGTGGAGGTGAAGGGCTGACGGCAGGTATGACCCTCCACGCGCCGCGGTGTTGCGGAGTTTCGGGGGGAGGCATGAACTGCGTCAGTTCAACATCCTCTCCACAGTGGAATAATGGATAGGGAGCGGCAAGCCGCCGCTTCGGAGGTTCTGCATGAAGGAAAGGCGCATGGATATGGAAGACAATGACAATAAGCCGGAAGTGGAGGATAAGGGCGGAGGGAGCCCGGAGAAGCACTCCGGCAGGGTGGTTGTCCGGGTGGGAGGCATGACCTGCGCCTCCTGCGCTGCCCGGGTGGAGAAGGCGCTGCAGGAGATGCCGGGAGTGAAGGAGGCCGCGGTAAACCTGGCCTCGGAGAAGGCTTCCATAACCTTCCAGCCCGGGCAGGTGGCCGTGGGCGACATCGTGGAAGCCATCCGCGACCTCGGATACCGGGCCGAGCTGGAAAGAGCGGTCTTCGGTGTGGAGGGCATGACCTGCGCCTCCTGCGTGGCCCGCGTGGAGAAGGCCCTCTCCGGTGTCGAGGGGGTGGTGAGCGCGGAGGTCAACCTGGCCACGGAGCGGGCCACCGTGCTCTACGACCCGCAGAGCGCCGATTTCGGAAAGATGGCCCGGGCCGTGGAGGCGGCGGGTTACCGCCTCCTTTCCGCGGCTGAAGGAGAGGAGGCTCTGGACCGGGAGAGGCGGAGGAGGGAGAGGGAGACCCGCCTCCTGCGCGTGAAGCTGATCTACAGCGCCGCTTCCGCCGCGGTCATCCTGGTGCTCTCCATGTTCGGGATGAACATACCGGGCCTGTCCTCCCTGTCGGAGAAGGCTCGCTTCGTCATCCTCTTCGGCCTGGCCACCCCGGTCCAGTTCTGGCCGGGCCTCACCTTTTACCGCGCCGCGCTCAGGGCCGCTCGCCACGGCACGGCGGACATGAACACCCTTATCGCCGTGGGAACCACGGCGGCCTATTTCTATAGTGTTACGGCCACCTTCTTCCCCTCCTTCATCAGCGGGGCGGGACTCAAGCTGGCCGTGTACTACGACGCGTCGGCGACCATCATCGCCCTCATCCTGCTGGGACGGTTCCTGGAGGCCAGGGCCAAAGGAAGGACCTCGGAGGCCATCCGCAGGCTCATGGGCCTCCAGGCGCGGACGGCCAGGGTGGTGAGGGACGGCCGGGAGGTGGAGGTCCCCGTGGAGGAAGTCCGGGTCGGCGACCTGGTGGCGGTGCGGCCGGGGGAGAAGATACCCGTCGACGGGGTGGTGGAGGAAGGGCGCAGCAGCGTGGACGAGTCCATGCTCACCGGGGAGCCCCTCCCGGTGGAGAAAGGGCCCGGCGACGAGGTGACCGGGGCCACCCTGAACACCACTGGGTTCTTCCGCTTCCGCGTCACCCGCGTGGGGAGCGACACCGTCCTGGCCCAGATCGTCCGCCTGGTGGAGGAAGCCCAGGGGAGCAAGGCCCCCATTCAGCGCCTCGCCGACCGGGTGGCGGCGGTCTTCGTGCCCGCGGTCATAGGGGTGGCCGCGGCGACCTTCCTGGTCTGGTTGCTGGCCGGCCCTGATCCCTCCTTCAACTTCGCCCTCCTCAACTTCGTGGCCGTCCTGGTTATCGCCTGCCCCTGTGCCCTGGGCCTGGCCACCCCCACGGCCATCATGGTGGGGACAGGAAAGGGCGCCGAGATGGGCATCCTCATCAAGGGAGGGGAGATACTGGAAAGGGCGGGACGCCTGGACATGGTGGTCTTCGACAAGACGGGGACCCTCACCTGGGGACGCCCCCAGGTCACCGACGTCCTCCCGGTGGAAGGCGGGAGCGAGGAGGAGGTCCTCGCCCTGGCCGCCTCCGTGGAGAGGGGGAGCGAGCACCCGCTGGCCCAGACCATCCTCCAGGAGGCGGAGAGGAGGGGCTTGGAGCCGGGGGAGGCGGATGGCTTCCGGGCCTATCCGGGAATGGGCGTGGAGGCGGCGGTGGAGGGGAAGAGGGTCCTCCTGGGGAACGCCGGCTTCATGGTCCGGAACGGGATAGGCCTGGCTTCCCTGGAGGAGGAGGCGGAGAGGCTCTCCAGGGAGGGGAAGACGGTCGTCTTCCTCTCTTCCGACGGGGCGCTCCGGGGACTCCTGGCCGTGGCCGACACCCTGAAGCCCATGGCCGCCGAGGCGGTATCGGAGTTGAGGGAGCTGGGCATCGAGGTGGCCATGCTCAGCGGGGACCGCCGGGCGACGGCGGAGGCCGTGGCCGCCAAGGCGGGGATCACCCGGGTCCTGGCGGAGGTGCTGCCCGCCGACAAGGCGGAGGAGGTCCTCCGCCTGCAGCGGGAGGGCCACGTGGTGGCCATGGTGGGAGACGGCATCAACGACGCCCCGGCCCTGGCCCGCGCGGACATAGGGATAGCCATCGGCACGGGTACCGACGTGGCCTTGGAGACCTCGGACATCACCCTCATATCCGAGGACCTGCGGAAGGTGGCCACCGCCGTTCGCCTCTCCCGGGCCACCCTGAGCACCATAAAACAGAACCTGTTCTGGGCCTTTTTCTACAACGTCATAGGCATCCCGGTGGCCGCCGGCGTCCTCTACCCGCTGTGGGGGGTGCTGCTCAACCCCATATTCGCCGCCGGGGCCATGGCCTTCAGCTCCGTGTCCGTGGTCAGCAACTCGCTTCGCCTGCGCAGGTTTCGCGAAAGGCGCTGAAAGGCGGGACGAAGAGTGCTTGCCTCTCCGCGGAGGGAGGAGAAGAAGAGATGATGAGATATGCGATCAGTACAAGATAAAAGCAGATCATGAGCCGAAAAAAGGGCTGGACTGTCCTTCGGGTACGGGAAGGGAAAGGAGGTGGAGGGAATGCTGGGCAAGGCGGTGGATCCGGTCTGCGGCATGAAGATCAAGAAGAAGGAGGCGGCGGCCACTTCGGAGTACAAGGGCCGGACGGTCTATTTCTGCAACCGTTCGTGCAAGGAGGAGTTCGACCGCGACCCGGATAAATACGCTTCCCGCCTGGGAAGGTGAGGGTACAGTGCCTGGCACGGATGGCGAAACACAAGTGCACGGACAGGGAGTTTTCACCCGGCGCGAGCCGGTCGAAGCCGGGAAGGGCACGGAGATGGGCGTGCTCGATGCACGGACGGTGGTAGGAATGAAAGGCGGAGAAGACGACCTCAGCGAATACGCACGTACTCACTGGCAGAACCTGGAAGGCAGCCCCTATCTGCCAAGGCGGCGTGAGGTGGGAACCGTGGTGGGGACGAGAGAGGACCTGGCCGTGGTATCTCTCGCCCGCGGGCGTTACTGCGAGGGGTGCGGTTCCTGCTGCGTGGCGGCCGGGGAGGCGAGCATGCTGGCGGAGGCGCGCAATCCGGTGGGAGCGCGAGTGGGAGACCGGGTGGAAGTGGAGATCCCCGTCAAGGCCGCCCTAAAAGCCGCTTACCTGCTCTACGGAATTCCTCTGCTGGCCTTCCTCCTCGGGCTGGGGGCGGGAGGAGCGCTGGGGAACGCCCTCGCGGGCGGTCGTTTCGGCGTCCCCCTGGGCCTGGCCTCAGGCTTTGCGCTGCTCGCACTCTCCTATATGATGCTGGCCCGGATATACTCACCGCGTTCCCGGGCTTCCTCCGCCTACCGACCTTCCATCACCCGTATCGTGGAAAGGGCCGCCCGCAGGGACGACCCCCCTGGTTCCCCGTCGCAGGGATGAGGCGCCGGAAGCCGCGCCGCCCCCTCCATCCAGGGGCTCGCGGGGCGGCTCGCCGGAAGGAGATGAAAGGCGTTTCACGCGACGGACGTCTTGTGGCACGGTTAGCGCCTCGCGGGGCCCTTTTCGCGAAGCGAAAGGCTTACTGGGGGTTTTGTGCGCCTTCCCGCATCATAAGCACGTTCCCCCGACGACAGGGCGAAGCCGCAACAAGGAAAGGGATGATGGAACCGTTCCTCGGGCCGCTTGCATGATATGCCATATGGCCCGGTGGGCTATTTCGGTGTGGAAAAGGATGCGGAGGCCGTCTCATCATCCTGCTTGTACGTGCTCTCAAGGAGGAAACGGGAGAATCGCCGACGGGCGAGATCGCGCCGCTTCTTGTGCCCTGGGGCGGAGAGCGTCGGGCGGCGTGAGGATCAGGGTGGTCCTTGTTCTGATATACTTCCCTTGAAAGGGGGTAGAGGGATTGAGCGGCGCAGACGCCGGGAACGTGGTTGGCGGGCTTCCCACTCCGAAAGGGCCCTATTCCCTCAGCGTTACCTGGGAAAACCTGGTATTCGTCTCCGGCCTCCTGGCCGTCAGGAGCGACGGGCATGAGGTCAAGGGGGACGTCCGGGAAGAGGCCATGGTGGTCCTGCGCAACCTGGAGACCGTCCTCCGGGAAGCGGGCAGTGGCCTGGACAGGTTGCTGATGGTCCACGTCTACCTCAAGGAGATCGCCGAACTGCCCGCCTTCAACGAGGTCTACGAGGAGATCGTCCCCCGCCCTTATCCGGCACGCAGCGTTGCCGGTGTGGACCTCCCCGGAGGTTTCCGAGTGGAGTTGGCCGCCGTGGCCCATCGTTGATGGGGGCGGGCGGGAAAAGAGGGTCCCGCCCCCGGATAAGAGGGAAGACGGGCATCCAGGGGCGTTCCGTTCGGGGAGCGCGGCCGGGGCGGGATGACGGGACGGCGGTTGTTTCGGGGTCCGGTCGGACCGCGGTCCGGGCGCACCACGGAGCAGGTAAGGAAGGGAGGACCCATGCCCAGGGTTGTGGTGGCTGCGGTGAAAGAGGGGAACTTCGAGGAGGCTCTCCAGGAGGTCTTCCGTCCCTTCGGCGGTGCGGAGGGGGTGCTGGGAGGACGCCGGGAGGCCTTCATCAAGGTCAATGCCGTGGACTT
The DNA here is from genome assembly GCA_015711895.1 of Candidatus Solincola tengchongensis. Lineage (GTDB taxonomy): Bacteria > Actinomycetota > Geothermincolia > Geothermincolales > RBG-13-55-18 > Solincola_A > Solincola_A tengchongensis. The sequence goes on from MU158601.1 coordinate 10,048, forward strand.
CAAGCCCTACTGCCATACCGACCCCCGCGCGGTCAGGGCCCTGGCCGCCATCCTCTACCGCGCCGGCGCCAGAAGGGTCTATGTGATGGACAACTGCACGCAGGGGAATTTCACGCGACTGGTGTTCAGGGTCAGTGGCCTTGAAAGAGCTGCTAGGGAAGCGGGGGCCGTCCCCCTTTACCTTGACGAGGGGCGCCAGGTGGAGGTGACCCTTCCCACCCTGGGATACCGGGTCCACGTCTCCCGCTGGGTCAAGGAGAGGCTCATGGAGGGAGGGGACGAGAACCTCTACATCTCCCTTCCCAAACTGAAGACCCACTCCATGGCCACCGTGACCCTGGGGGTCAAGAACCAGTTCGGGCTGATAATGCAGTCCGACCGCATCCGGGACCACAACTGGAACCTGCACCGCAAGTTCGCCGACATCTTCATGCTGGTGAGACCGCATTTCACGGTCATCGAGGGCCTGCACGCCCTCAACCACGGCCATTACGCCCCCGAGGGGTTGGCCGGGGATTGCGTCGAAGAGCTGGGGGTGTTCATCGGCGGAGAGGACACCCTGGCCGTGGACGCCGTGGGGGCCGACCTCCTGGGGATCGACCCCCGGCAGGTGGAGCACTTGAGGCTGGCCGCGGAGGAGGGCCTGGGATGCATCGACTTGGAGGCCATAGAGGTGATCGGCGATCGTGGACCCTTCCGCCGCCGCTACACGCCGGAGCTCCTTCCCGTCTTCCCCCCGGACGTGCGCATACTGGAGGGCGCGGAGAGGTGCTGTCCCGAGGGGTGCAGCCTCAATACCCGTATGGTCCTGCAGATGCTCTACGTGGACTTCCACGGCCGGGGAGGAGTTGGACGCCTTGGAGGGCCCGGTACTGGTGGTGGGGGATTGCGCCGCCGAGGAGGCCTACCCGGTACTCCGGGACAGGCTGGGCAGGGGAAAGGTCCGCGTCTCCCCGGGATGCAACGACCTCAGGGGGGTGCTGGCAAACCTCACGCCGCTCATGGGGATAAACCCCATAAACATGGTGCCTCTTCCGGTCTGGGAGTCCACCTGGCTCCTGGCCAGGGCCATGCTCCACCGCACCACGGCCCGCATCCCACCTCTGTGGGCCAGGTGAGGAACCCTCGCCGTCCGCGGTGGTGCAGGCAGGGCCTGATGCTGGGGGGAGCGGTCAAGCGGCCGGAGAGGTCGGAGGCACCCCATGGGGGCGGTTCGGCAGACGACAGAGGCGATACCTCATGCCCGAAGAAGGAGGGTCGACGCGCCACATTCAATTGGAAGTTGTTGGGAATCGGCTAGCGAAGGCGAGAGGGGTGCGTCTTGGAGGTCAGGGTCGTAGGCAGGCGGGAATGCGGCACCTTGAGGCAGCCGGAGACGGTGGAGGAAATAGATCCATCCCGTCGCGGGAGGTACCCGGTGCTCTACGTCCCCGGGTTCTTCCGCCTCTACGTCCTCTCCGCGGCGCTGCGGCGCCGCCTGCGCAACCTGGATTATGCCGTCTATACTCTCCGCATACCCAACTTCAACTCCGGGGACATACGCTGGAGCGCCAGGGTATTGCTGGACAAGGCTGACGAGCTGCGCGTCCTCTTCGGTGCGGAGAAGGTGGCCCTCGTCGGACAGGGACTTGGGGGCCTGGTGGCCAGGTTCATGGTGGAGAGGTTGGGCGGGAAGGATTTCCTCCACCGCCTGGTCATGCTGGGGACCCCCCACCGCGGTTCCCTCACCTTCTACCTCTTCCTACCCTTCAAAGCTGCCAGGCAGATGCTCCCGCGCAGCGCCTTCCTCAGGAACCTGGACGAGGCCTACAGCGAGGCCTGGGGGGAGGAAAGGCCACCCTACTTTTCGATCTGCACGCCCCTGGACGCGGCGGTGGTCCCCTGGACGAGCTGCCTC
>MU158601.1:12032-13173 GCA_015711895.1 Candidatus Solincola tengchongensis
GCACGCACATGGGGTTGGTGCGCTCGCGGGGAGTGGCGGGCCTCTTGTCCCTTCTCCTGGAAGGCGAGGCGGACCGAGAGGAACGCCGCCGCGCCGAGGGGGATCAGGTGGCGCTGCGGGACCTGAACCGGACATTGGAGGAGGACCCCCTAAACGACGCCGCTCTCCTGCGCCGCGCCGAGATGCTCATGAAATGGGGTTATTACGGCTCCGCCCTCCGGGACCTCAAGCGGTTGTCCAAGCTGCGCCCCGACCTCCCGGAGCTTTATATCCTCATGGGGAGGGCTTACCGGCACAAGATCCAGTACGACGACAACCCCCTTTACAACCAGGCCATAAGGAACTACAGCCGGGCCATCAGCCTGGAGCCGGGCTCGGCGGAGGCCTACTTCGAAAGGGGGGTCTGCTACGCTCTCCTCAATGCCTGGGGCGAGGCGGTGGACGACTGGGACAGGGCCCTGATCCTCAACCGCGATTATTACCCCGCATACCTCGCGCGGGGCTTGGCCCGCAGGAAGAGGGGGGATATGAGGGGGGCGGAGGAGGACTTCCGGGAGGTGCTTCGTATAAATCCGGGTGACCGCGACGCCTCGCGTTTCCTCTCCGACCTGGGGGCTTGAGGCGACCGGCGGCCACGCCGGAACCCCGTCGGGAGGGCTCAAGGTATGGTGGTGCCGCCGTCGAATAAGCATAACGAAGCGCGACGAAGGAGGCATCGCCGCTCTCATGGAGGGACATTCGTGGAGGGAGGGACGCTCGGGGCACGGAACCGGCTCTTCGGGGCGCCGGTTCCGAGCCCTGTTCCTCCTGCCCCTGACCGCTGCTCTACTGCTGGCCCTGGCCCTCCCCCCAGGGACGGGTGGGGCCAGGGCGGGGAGCCTCAGCGGCTGGAGGTTCTGCATCGACCCGGGACACGGAGGCAGCGAGACGGGGGCCGTGGGCCCAACGGGCCTCTTGGAAAAGGACGTCAACCTCAGGGTGGCCCTCAAGCTGCGCGACCTCCTGGTGGCCGAGGGGGCGCAGGTGCTCATGACCCGGGAGAGCGACGTCTACGTGAGCATCTCCCAGCGCTGGCAGATGGCCAACTCCTGGGGGGCGGACCGCTTCATCAGCGTGCACCACAATTCCGTCGACGATCCCG
>MU158602.1:0-7713 GCA_015711895.1 Candidatus Solincola tengchongensis
CCGAGCGGCCCATGTACTTCAACTACGGGGGGAAGTGGGCGGGAGGACACGTGGCCGTGGGCCTCGTACCTTGAGGGGTTCATGACCGGACGGTCTCGCACGCCATTGCGTGCGAGGTTGCACACCGTGGGATGCGCAGGCATAGGCTGACACGGCTTTTCGCAGCATCGTTGGCTCCTGTCGAGCCCGCGATCACCTGAAGTATGAACTACGTTGAAATAGAGGGAGGGGAGGGGAAAAGGAAACCCGGACTCTTTACGTTAAATAAAGGGGCGGATGGACGGGAACTGGCGTCGGGAGGCAAGGCCATGGGCACATTTTCCGCCGGTATGCGACGCCGAGGGGGCCCTCTCGGCCGGGTTGCGAATCTAAAAGGCTGCGCCGTTGGGAATATAATTTGATGGCGGAACGAAGACCGTGGAGAGGGGGGGACATGGAGGAGAAGTACATCCTGGTCAACGACGTGGGCACGACGGGCACGCGGGCGGTGATCTTCGACAGCCGGGCGAGGGTGGTGCACGAGTCCTACGCGGAGATTCCCCAGATATTTCCCCGGCCCGGGTGGACGGAACAGGATCCCCTGGTCATCTACGAGAGGTGCCTGGAGGTGACGCGCGAGGCCCTCCGGGAGACGGGCATCCCCCCCTCCCGCATAGCGGCCATGGGCATCGCCACCCAGAGAGCCACCAGCCTCCTCTGGGACCGACATAGCGGGGAACCGGTGTACAACGCCATAACCTGGCAGGATACCCGCATGTCGGACGCCTGCGAGAGGATAAACCGGAGCCCCATGTTCCGCGCCCTGCATGTACTTGGAAACATATACCAGAGGATAGCCGTCGCCAGCGAAGGCCTGCGCCGCAACCGCCTGGGCAAACTGCTCATCACCGCGGCGCACTTCACGGTCACTCCCGCGCAGTCGTCGGCCCATGCCCGCTGGATACTGGACAACGTGGAGGGGGCGGCGGCCAAAGCCGCCTCCGGCGACCTCCTCTTCGGCACCGTGGACACCTGGCTGGTATGGAAGTATACCGGGGGAAAGGTGCACGCCACCGACTATTCCAACGTCAGCGCCACGGGGATGTACGACCCCTTCGGTATGCGCTGGAGCCCCCTGCTCCTCAAACCCTTCGGGCTTCCCGGCGGGTTGGTGCTCCCGGAGATCAGGGAGACCAGCGGGGATTTCGGGGTCACCGAGGTCCTCGGGGAGCCCGTCCCCATACGCAGCGTGGTCGCCGACCAGCAGGCGGCCCTGTTCGGCGAGGCCTGTTTCGAACCGGGCAGCGTGAAGTGCACCAACGGGACCGGTTCCTTCATCGACATGAACACCGGCGAGGAGCCCATGGCCTCCATCCACAAGCTGACCCCCCTCATCGCCTGGAAGATAGGGGGGAGGACCACCTATATGATCGAGGGGATCATCTCCAGCGCGGGCTCCTCCGTGCAGTGGCTCCGGGACAACCTGCAGGTGATCAGGGAGGCCTCGGAATCCGAGGAGCTGGCCCGATCCTGCTCCGATTGCGGGGGAGTGTACGTAGTGCCCGCCTTCACCGGCCTCACCGCCCCCTACTGGGATCCCTATGCCCGGGGGACGGTGATAGGCCTCACGCGGGCCACCACCAGGGAACAGGTGGTGCGGGCCACCCTGGAGTCCATAGCCTACCAGTGCCGAGACGTCATCGAGGCCATGGAGAAGGATTCCGGCATCAAGGTGAGGGGGTTGAAGGCCGACGGCGGGGCCTCCCGCAACGACTTCCTCCTGCAGTTCCTAGCCGACATCCTGGACGTGGAGGTGGAACGCCCGGAGATGCTGGAAGCCACCGCAGTGGGGGCCGCTTACCTGGCGGGGATGGCGGCGGGCATCTGGAGGTACCCGGACGACATCATCAGCACCAGGAAGGTGGAGAGGATATTCCGGCCTTCGATGGACCCTCGGACCCGGCAGGAGCTTTACGCCGGATGGAAGCGCGCCGTGGAGCGGGCACGCCACTGGGCCTGAGACCCGCTTTCGACCTTTCGGTGGGCCGAACTCCCCTCCGCTTGCAACGACGCCTCGGAACCACGTGTCGTCGGCGTCGTATCGGGTCCGCGGACTCCGCTCGTCCACGACACTTCTATGGGCGGGAAGGCTGGAAAGCGGCCTCACGGCGAAGTAGTGACCATGGGATCGTCTTGCCCTCTCCTTTTGCCTCGCTCGGTTGGGAGGCCGCTTTGCTCGATTCGTTGTCGGAGCGATCCGCCCCGAGATGCATCCGCGTTTCATGCATACGGGAGGAAACAAAGAACGGTTTCGGGGCGGGGAAGCACATTTCGGCGTCGCCTCGTCAACCCTTTTCCGGGGCACCGTTGTCTTCGCGAAAACGCGACCCGAGTCTCACGTGTGCTTGGTTGACGCCGCTCGGCGTTCATCCTATAAATTAAAGTTAAAGTTAACTTTAATTTTATGGCGACTGACTTCTGGGGAGAAGTCGTTGGGGAGAAGAGGAAGTGGCTGCGTTTCCGCCTCAGATATTTGCGTTCCGGTCAAGTCGGAACTCCTGGAGCCGGGGAGCGGCAGGTGTTGGGAAGCGGTCTTTTCCCCTCCGTGGCATGAATAGCTCCGGGTTTAAAGACCGCCTGCAGGCGGATGACCCGGCGGCGGACGGAAGACGGGAGGCGGGGGGCGGCGCGCCTCTCCCGGAAAATAGCCGCGGATGCGCCTTTGGCGACTGCCCGGAATGCCGTGGGAAAGCCGGATTTTAAAGGAGGTGGCGGTATGTCTCTCCCGGACCGTAACAACCCTTACGATTTCAATCCCTATCTCGAGTGGCGCAGAAAGATCGACTATTACGCCGACGACCCCTTCCTGCAGAGGATGGTTGCCGTATTCGCAGGTCCCGAGGCCGAGGAGGTCGACCGGGAGGCGAGGGAATTCTCCCGCAAAGCGTCCTTCCGCTGGCGCGACTTCGCGGAGCGCATTGCCAGCCCCGAGAAAAGGCCATACCTGATGCACTACGACGGGCATAAGAACCGTGTGGACCGCATCGTGAGGCCTTACGAGGTGGAGGTGATGGAGAGGGAGATACTGGCAGAGCGCCTGTTCTCCGATTCCACCTCCCCCTGGACCCGTTTCATCAAGTTCTTCCTCCTGAGCGAGAACTCAGAAGCGGGCGTGGTCTGCCCCCTGACCTGCACCTGGGGGCTGGTGGCCCTGCTGGAAAAATATGCCGACAGGCCGGAGACCAGGAGGATATTGCAGCACGCCAAGGAGGGGATAGACGGCGACTACGCCCTGGGGGCGCAGTTCGTCTCCGAGATCCAGGGGGGCTCCGACGTCCCCGCCAACCTGGTGGAGGCGGTGGAGGAGAAGGGGGAGTGGCGGATCTACGGCAACAAGTTCTTCTGCTCGGCCGCCCACGCCGATTATGCCGTGGTCACCGCCAAGCCGCGCGGCTCGGAGAGGGTGGGATGTTTCGTGGTCCCCATGTGGCTGGATAAGGAGAGGGAGCGACGCAACGGCTACACCATAGACCGCCTGAAGTGGAAGATGGGAACAGTGGAACTCCCCACGGCGGAGATCACCTTCAACGGCGCCCTGGCCTACCCGGCCGGACCCCTGGACCGTGGCGTGGCCGTGGTGGTGGGTATCGTGCTCACCCTCTCCCGCCTGGTGGTGGGGATAGGGGGCGGGGCGGGAATGGCGCGTGGCCTGCGGGAGGGCAAGAAGTACGCCGAGTTCCGCACCGCCTTCGGGCTTCCCCTCAAGGCTTTCCCCATGGTGGCCGCGCAGATGGAAGAGTACGAGAGGTGCACCAGGCGCACCATCGCCGGGAGTTTCAAGCTCTACGGGGATTTCATCGCCCTGCCCGGCGGCCTGGCCCCGGGCCTCACCACTCCCGAACCGCTGGAGATAAAGAAGAAGCGGTTCCGGGTGAGGCAGCTGGTCATGCTTCAGAAGATAACCGTGGCCCAGGACGCCAACGACTATGCCCGCAAGGGGATAAGCATCTTCGGGGGCCACGGAGTCATGGAGGATTTTTCCATCTTCCCCCGCATGCTCCGGGACGGCCTGGTCAACGAGCTCTGGGAGGGGCCGCGCAACGTCCTCCTCACCCAGATGCACCGGGACTTCCAGCGGGTGGCGGAGTGGTACCCGGCGCAGGAGTTCGTGGCCGACGTCCTCAGGGGAGCCGATGCACAGACGGTGAGAGAGCTCTCAGCGGAGATAGAGGAACTGCTCTCCGTTCCCCATCTCTTCGAGATGAACCGCAGGACCATGGACATATGTCTGCGGTGGGACGACTTCTGCTCCCGGCTCTTCCACGCCTACCAGGATCTGGCCCTCGCAGAGGCGGAAGCGGCGAGCCCGGAGGAGGGCATCCCCGCGGGGGAGAGGGTGCGTGGGTGAGCGTTCGTACCGACGACCGCTCGCCGGCCGTGCCCGGGACATCTCGACAGGGAGCCGGCGAGCCTCCTTCCGAGACCGTCCGACGGCGGCCGTCGCGTCCCGGGGAGGCGGCCCCTCGGGGGGGCCAGCGAGGCCTGGCCCCACCAGGACCAGGAAGGGGAGGAGGAGGGCCCCGAGGGGGAGGAGGCCCCAGGGGAGGGGGCGGGGTCGTCGGGGCGCGAGACCGCACCCCGTGAACACCTTCCCGCTTAAGGGATTGGAGGCCATGACATGAGGAGAGGCTATGAAAAAGGAGGCGACCGGCGGTAGGGGAAAGAGATTGACCATATCCGAGCTGGCGGGCGAGTTCGGCATCGCCCCCAGCGCCATCCGTTACTACGAGGAGGTGGGCCTCCTCTCCCCGCATCGCAATACCCGTAGGGGACAGAGGCTGTACAGCGACCGTGACCGGGCGCGCCTGAAACTCATCCTTCGCGGGAAGAGATTCGGTTTTTCCCTCTCCGAGATAGCCGAGATCCTCGAGCTTTACGACGCCAACCCCACCCAGGCCCGCCAGATCATGCGCACCCTGGAGTACGGATTCCGTCACATCCGGGAGATGGACGAGAGGATCGAGGAGCTCCTGGAGATACGCAGGGAGATGCTCGAGTTCGCCAGGAGCTTTCTTGAGATACTGGAGAGGGAGGGCCAGGACGCGGAATCCCGCTCCTTTATCGCCCTGGCCGGAGAGGTCATCCGTGAGCTGGAGGCCAGGGAGTTCGGTTCCGGGACCGTCTCCCGGAGGGATGCCGGGGCGGAGGCGGGCAATGCTGACCGGAGCGTGGGGCGCGTGAGGGCCGCATCGCCCCGGGAGAAGGAGGCCGGGCGGAGGCGACGGGCCCCTGGGGCCGGGCCGTCGCTCCCGGAGTGACGCCGATTGTCGGTCATAGGAAAGGGAGGTGTGAGCGTGTTCGACTTCGTCATGACCGAGGAACAGAAGAAGCTCCAGGAAGAGGTCAGGGACCTGGTCAACTGGGTCCCCCGCCAGCTCATCCTGGACATGGACGCCATGATCGCGCCCTTTCCCAGGTTTTTCCTGGAAGAGGCGGGGAAGAGGAACCTCCTGGGTCTGCGTTTCCCGAGGGAATACGGGGGCCGCGGCCTGAGGTGGGAGGAGGAGATAATCGCCATCGCCGAGATGTCCCTGGTGGGTGTGCCCCTCACCTGCCTCTACTCCCTGGTGAGCATCGTGGGGGAGTGCATCGCCCAGTTCGGGACCGAGGACCAGAAGCAGCGTTTCCTGGTGCCCACCATAAAAGGGGAGAAGGTATGCGCCGAGGCGCTCACCGAGCCCCGCGGCGGCTCCGACTTCTTCGGCGCCACCTGCACGGCGAGGGGGGGACCACTACATCCTGCACGGCCAAAAGCGTTTCATCGTGGGGGCCGAGGGGGCCGACTACTTCATGGTCTACGCCCGCACCGACCCCGATGCCCCGCCGCGGGACGGCCTGAGCTGCTTCCTGGTGGAGAGGGACGAGAGCGTGGAGGTGAAGACGGTATACGGTCTCATGGGCGCTCGGGGGAGCGGCACGGGAAGGGTGCTCTTCCGGGACACAAGGGTGCCGGCGGAGAACCTGGTGGGCAAGGAGAACGGCGCCTCCCACATCTTCTACCGCATGATGATACCCGAGCGCTTGACCTCCGCGGCGGGGTGCATAGGGGCGGCACGGGAGGCCATAGAGATAGCCGCCCGCTACACCACGCGGCGCAAGGCCTTCGGGATGCCCATAAAGAGCTTCCAGGCGGTGAACTTCATGATCGCCGAGAGCCTCATCAAGCTGGACGCCATGGCCAGCCTGGTATGGATGACGGCCAAGGCCGTCGACGCTGGTATCCCCCACGGGAGGATGCGGCGCATGGTCTCGGAGTCCAAGAAGTTCGCCACCGAGGCGGTGTGGGACATCTGCTACAACGCCATGCAGGCCATGGGCGGCATCGCCTACACCAACGTCTATCCCATCGAGAGGATGCTGCGCGACGCCCGCCTGCTCTCCATCTGGACGGGGACCAACCAGATCATGAACCTTATCATCCAGCACGAGTTCTATAAGGAGCTGGAGCAGGAGGTCAGGGGGAAGAGGAACGTGGAGCTGGACGCACCGGAGGCCTTCAACGAGGAGGAGAAGATATACGAGTGACCGCGCGGGATGACCCTTCCGGAGGCGAGCCTCGGACGATGCGCGAGGTCGCGTAACGGTGAGCTTCCCCGGAATGGGGCTGCGCTTGCGCAAGGGCTCCGGCCAATGGAGGGGGAGGGTTAAGAGCGGCCGCGCGCCTTCCCCTTTTCCCTCTCCCCGTCGCGCGGTGCCAGGGAATCGAGGATGGGGCGCAGGATGAGAGAGGCGGCTTCCTCCCCGTGGGTTAGGATCCACTCCTCCTCGCAGGCCAGCATGTAGGTGAGGAAATAGAAGATGAGGATGAACACCCAGGACAGGTAACCCGGGTCCAGGGAGGGGTCCAGGGTCCCTTCATCGATCCCCGCCTGGACCAGGCGTTCTATTTCCTCTTCGCGGTCTTCGAGAAGAGCCTCGATGTTCTCCTGGAACTCCCGGGTGGCCGCCTCGGAGATGGTGTTCACCACCAGGCGCAACATCTCCGGATTCTCCAGGCCGAAACACAGGTGGGAGCGCATGAGGGCGTCGGCGAGCTCGAAGAAATCCTTCGCCGGCGGCAGTTCACGCCACAGGTTGTCGACGATGGCGGAGTACACCGCGTTGCGCACGGCGTAGAAGAGTTCCCTTTTGGTTGGAAAATAGCGGTAGACAGCGCGCTTGGTTATTCCCGTGGCCGCGGCGATGTCGGCCATGGAAGCGCCGTCATAGTTCTTGGCCGCAAAACACTGCAGGGCGGCTTCGATTATGGCCTGACGGCTGTTGCGCCGGGCCCTCCTCCTTACCGGGCTCCTCTTTCCGGGCATGGTCAACCCCTTATCTCGCCGGTGGCGGACGCGCTCAAGAGCAGCCTGTCCACCAGCTCAAGATATTTCCCCTTGTCCGAGAAGGGGACCTTGAGGCCGAGGGCGTTCGCTATGTACACGATCTCCAAGAGGGCGATGTAGCTCCAGGCGAAATCCTCCACTTCGAGGTCCTTCTTGACCTCCCCGCGCATCTGGCCCTCCCGCAGCATGTAGGTCACCGCGTCGTGAAGGCGGTGCAGGCGGTCGACGGGCGTATGGCGGAAACCGCCCCTGCCGAGCTCGGGAATGGAGTAATAATAGGCGCGCATCTTGCTCCTGTGCCGACGGGTGAAGTCGAAGGCCGCTTCAGCAGCTTCCCGCAGGCCCGCAA